>JBNKZU010000035.1:0-7386 GCA_050301795.1 Thiohalomonadaceae bacterium
ATTCCGAAATTGGCACTCATGTGAAGACGGGTTTGAGATTGTTTGCCGTGGGAAACGGTGAATTGAAAAAGCCCGCGCGAAGCGGGCTTTGTCGATTGGCGTCCCCAAGGGGATTCGAACCCCTGTTACCGCCGTGAAAGGGCGGTGTCCTAGGCCTCTAGACGATGGGGACCTAGTTTTACCTTTCGGCCTCTCGCGAGAGAGTTTGGTGGAGCTAGGCGGGATCGAACCGCCGACCTCAACACTGCCAGTGTTGCGCTCTCCCAGCTGAGCTATAGCCCCGAAAGGAGCGGCTATTTTAGGTGAATCGCCGATGATGTCAAGGAGCTTCTAAAACTTTTCACTTTGATAAAGCGTTACTTTATCCATCCCTCTTTCATCGACAATTTATCCATTGTCTGGACTAAATATTATCTCCAGTCCATGAACTGAGGCCGCGCATTTTACAGAGTTATTGTGGTGTGTCAATTGGAGTTTGGCTACAGTTCAAACGAATGGCGTTACTACCGCAGTAGTAATGCCACGGCTAATGCCGTGGCTCCAAAGCTATACGTTGGCAATACGCTCTCGCTGGCCTTGCAGGTGCTCGAGTGCGCTCTGCTGTTCTGCAAGTTTGGCCTTCTCTTTTTCAACCACCTCGGCAGGTGCCTTGCTCACAAAGTTGGCGTTGCCGAGCTTGCCTTCGAGTCGGGCGATATCCTTCTGGAGTTTATCGATCTCCTTATCCAGGCGCTCCAGTTCAGCCTCCTTATCAATCAGGCCAGCCATCGGCACCAGAATCTTCATCTCGCCAACCAGTGCGGTTGCCGACTCTGGCGCGTCGTCGCCATCGCTTAACCAGGTAATGCTCTCCAGCTTCGCCAGGCTCTTCAGGGAGGCCTCGTTGCTATCGAGCCACGCCATATCTTGCGCTGAGCCGTTCTGAAGCAGTATCGGCAGTGCCTTTGAGGGCGCAATGTTCATGCCGGAGCGGATCTTGCGCACCCCAGCGATGAATTCCATCATCCATGCCATCTCTCTCTCTGCCACTTCATCGACCAGCGCATCATTCGGCTGTGGGAATGGCTGGGTCATAATGGTCTCGCCCTCAATAGCGGCCAGGGGTGCTGCACGCTGCCAGATCTCTTCCGAGATATAGGGCATGATCGGGTGCACAATTCGCAGCAGTGTCTCTAAGACCTGTACTAATGTCTGACGAGTACCACGCTTTTGCGCCTCTGTGCTCTCATCGCTATAGATCACCGGTTTGGATAGCTCTAGATACCAGGCGCAATACTCATCCCAGGTGAATTCATAGATCGCTTGTGATGCCAGATCAAAACGGTAGTTGGCAAACGCCTTAATCACACTCTGCTCGGTGCGTTGCAGGCGTGAAAGAATCCAGCGGTCAGCCAGTGAGAGTGTTACATCACCACCCAGCGCTCCACAGTCCTGACCCTCGGTGTTCATAAAGACATAGTTGGCTGCGTTCCAGAGCTTGTTACAGAAGTTGCGATAGCCCTCAATACGTCCAAGGTCAAAGTTGATGTCGCGTCCGGTTGAGGCCAGTGATGCAAAGGTATAGCGCAGCGCATCGGTGCCAAATGCCGGAATGCCCTCAGGGAAGTCTTCGCGGGTCTGCTTTTCGATCTTCTTTGCCATCTCTGGCTGCATCAGTCCACTGGTGCGCTTTGTCACCAGCGTTTCAAGCTCAATGCCATCGATCAAATCAATCGGGTCGAGTACATTGCCTTTTGATTTCGACATCTTCTGTCCATGCGAGTCGCGCACCAGCCCATGGATGTAGATCTCCTTAAACGGCACATCACCCATAAACTTCAGACCCATCATGATCATTCGCGCAACCCAGAAGAAGATGATGTCAAATCCTGTCACCAGTACCGAAGTTGGGTAGAAGGTCTTTAGTGCTGCGTCGTCGCTGTTCGGCCAGCCGAGGGTCGAAAACGGCCATAGCGCCGATGAGAACCAGGTATCAAGAACGTCGTTATCCTGTGTCAGGTTAATGTCGCTACCAAGGCTGTGCTTCTGGCGCACCTCGGCCTCATCGCGACCGACATAGACTTTGCCTTCGTCGTCATACCACGCGGGAATGCGGTGTCCCCACCAGATCTGGCGCGAGATACACCAGTCCTCAATATTGCGCATCCACTCAAAGTAGGTGTTTTTCCAGTTATCGGGAACAAATTTGATATCGCCGGTTTCAACGGCTTTAATCGCAGGCTCGGCCAGCGGCGCAACGCGGACATACCACTGGTCGGTCAGAAATGGCTCAATAACGGTGTGGGAGCGATCGCCACGAGGCACCATCAGCTTGTGGTCGTTGATCTTCTCCAGAAGCCCCAGCTCCTTGAGATCCTGAACAATCAGATCCCGCGCCTCGTAGCGATCCATGCCACGGTATTTTTCCGGTGCCTCATCATTGATGCACGCATCTGCGGTGAGGATATTGATAATCTCCAGATTGTGGCGCTGCCCCATCGCATAGTCATTAAAGTCGTGTGCCGGGGTGATCTTGACGCAGCCAGTACCAAACTCAAGGTCAACATAATCATCAGCAATGATCGGGATCTCGCGCCCAACCAGTGGCAGAGTAATAGTTTTGCCGATCAGGTGCTGATAGCGCTCGTCTTCCGGGTGTACTGCCACTGCTGTATCACCGAGCATGGTTTCAGGGCGGGTAGTTGCAACCACCAGATGGCCTGAGCCATCGGTCAGTGGATAGCGGAAGTGCCATAGATAACCGCTCTCCTCCTCCGAGATAACCTCCAGATCGGAGACGGCGGTGTGCAGAACCGGATCCCAGTTGACCAGGCGCTTGCCGCGATAGATCAGATCCTCTTCATAGAGGCGGACAAAAACCTCTTTTACCGCATCCGACAGACCCTCATCCATCGTAAAGCGCTCACGCGACCAGTCTGGCGATGCCCCCATGCGGCGCAACTGGCGGGTGATGTGTCCACCCGACTGCTCTTTCCACTCCCATACGCGATCAATAAAGGCATCACGGCCGAGGTCGTGGCGGGTTTTGCCCTCGCCATTGAGCTGACGCTCCACCACCATCTGCGTTGCAATGCCCGCGTGGTCGGTGCCTGGCTGCCACAGGGTGTTGTCACCACACATGCGGTGGTAACGGGTTAGCGCATCCATAATCGTATCCTGGAAGGCGTGACCCATGTGCAGGGTTCCGGTCACATTCGGTGGCGGGATCATGATGCAGTAGGCTTTTTCCCCACCCTGTGGTTGAAAATAGCCATTCTCTTCCCAAGACTGGTACCAGCGTTCTTCGATAGCGTGTGGATTGTAGGTTTTTTCCATGTGGCTTTTAATTACTCAAATTCGTCAAAAAATTCGGCGAATTATAGCGTAATTAAAACGATAAAAGCAGTTAATCCAGGACATATCTGCTCAGGGAGTGGTTGTCGAAGGTCTCTGCTCAAATTGAGATACCTTCAGATCAATGATCAAATCGTCTCACTCAAATTAGCTGATTCTGTGAAATTGTAGCCAACACCATAGGCGGTTTTGATGGGTGCATCGCCACGAATGAACTCATTAAATTTTTTCCGAAGTCGGAGAACCAGAGAGTCCAATGATTGGCTGGTTGAGAGATCACTACGTCGATAGAGTTCAAGCTGGATCGTTTCGCGTGAGACGTATGCGTTATCAGATTTAATTAATATTTGCAGAAACTTAAACTCTTTATATGTCAGCGGGATTTCAACTCCTGTTGGGCTCACAATAACCGAATCGTTTGTGCGTAGTGTCCAAAGATGTTCGATTCCTTCAACCTGATGAATACCCGGTACCTCTTGTCTGCGTGCAGCAAGATTTTTGATAGCAGCAACCAGTTCTTTATTATCTACAGGTTTTGAAAGAAACAGATCTCCACCCTGCTCATAGCTGTTAACCCGGGTTTCAACTGTATCCAATGCGGTGAGAATGATAATACCCATAGCGGTGTTCTCACGAGCGAATTGCGCAAGCACTAGTCCCGACTGATCAGGCAAACCAATATCTAAAATTGCGACCGAGAATTGATTGCCTTCAAGCTTGCTATAGAATTCCTGACCACTACCGACACCGACCACACTCATCCCTTCTAAACGCAAGTAGTCTTCAAGAGACTCTCTTAGATCATTATCATCTTCAACAAGAATGACTGATATCATTTTACTCACCTAAAGGTATTGCTTTGGTATGCATGGGCAAACATTAATATATGTTAACAGGTATTTTAAGTGTCGAGACGAACACTAATCCGTCCTGCTCGAATGAAATAGTGCCGTGATGCTTTTCGATAATTTCATTCACCAGATAGAGCCCAACTCCTGTACCTACTTTGTCACCACTATTTGAGCCTCTGTAATACTTCTCTGTAAGTCGCTCGATATCAATTGCAGCTCCTTTATGAAGCATATTCACGATATTGATCTCTACCTCTGAATCAATACGTTTTATTTCGATCACAACCGGGGTTGTATCTGGTGAATAATTTGAGGCGTTATCCAATATATTGTTTAGAGCAATCCCTAATAAAAATGGGTCACCATCAATGGTTAGATCTAGCTGGTCATCAACAATCAAACAAAAGCTATGGTCACTCCATATTTTTACTGCCTCGTCAAACGCCTCATTAACAATCGAGACAATATCTATCTGACGCGATTCAAATTGGTCATCAACACCTATCGCCTCTTTGTGTAGCGATGTTTTGAAAAGGTTAACCATTCGTACCAAGGCCCTTTCAATCTTATCAAACTGGTGAGGATAGTTATCAGCGATTTGAGCTCTCTTTAAATGTGCATATAGGAGATCAACATTTGTTCTTACGATTGCTAATGGCGTTCTGAATTCATGAGAGAAAACATCAATAAATCGCGCCTGTTGTTCTCGTAGCTTTGATTCAACCTCTAGCGCCTCTTTCAATTGTTTCTCTTTGACTGCAAGTTCACGGGTTATCGTCTTTTCTGTCTCAAACGATCGTTTTAACTGTTTCTCAACAACGATTCTTTTATTGATCTCCAGAGTACGCATTCGATTGATCCGCAGTAGCCAGATCGACAACAGAATAGATGCAAATGCAACACCTGAAATGATATATGCCCAATTAACCAACCAAAGCGGTATACCTGGCTCAGTCTCGAATAGAAAATAATCAAGTGAGTAATTCTTATCTAGCATACCTACCGAGGCAAATGATTCTGCAATGTTTTCCCAACGCCGATAGCTCATATATCCGATATCGACCACATCCGCCACAAGAAGTGGCACCAGAACCTGTGACTCATACACCAACTGCATTCTGTCAGCATCCGGCATGTACTTATCCAGAATAATGTCGATCAACTCATTCTGATGGTCAATGGCATATATCCACCCTTTCAGGATGGCATCACGCACAGAAACAACCAGATCATAATTAATGGAAGCAATTTTTTCAGAAGTAAACAGCGTATCCCCGTAAAAATCGATGCCAATATCACGCGGGTCAAAGATGTGATAAGGAATTCTGTTAACAATCGCCAGATAGGGTTCGTTCGATGTGTATGCTGTTGTCGCAACAATATTATCGGGATTATTTTCAGCAAGACTTCGGATGTCGTTTGTATGATGAACAATATTAACCCTGTTCAGGTTAACACCTGCTTTTATCAGATATGCGAGCAGTTCCGCAGCATGCTCCTCCCCCATCAGGGTTTTACCCTCAATATCCCTGATTACATCAATTGCACCGTGCCTTGCCAGAATCACAAACGGTGAATGCTGCAAAATCGCGGCGACTGCTACAACGGGAAGCCCATTGTCTCTGTCAATAATTAAAGAAGAATTACCAATCCCAAACTCGGCCTGATCACTGGCTACGATCTCAGATGGATTAATGGTCGCACTACCCTCCAGAAGCTCAACCTCAATACCCGCATCTCTGAAAAATCCCTTTTCAATCGCAGCATAGATCCCGGCAAACTGAAATGAGTGAAACCATTTTAGTTGGATACGAATTCTCTCGGGAGTATATGTATTAGTGCTATCTGCAAAAACGGGTACCGTAAAAAACAGAAGCACGACAAAAACCGATCTTAAAAAGTATTGGTTTATCGAACGAGGTCTATTCATACATTTATCGGGTGGCACCCTATTTTATCCCTACTCTGCGAAATCACACTAAAACTGTGACATATTCCAGATATGATTTCAGCATTAATCAACAATCTATCAATAGTGATGCTGAATATTAAGGCAAATGCTACTAAAGAGTACCGGTGTCACCATTGGCAATAGCGCATACAGACAAATTGTTTTTACAGCCCTGTTCAAGACAGCAGGTTTCCGGCACCGGTAACGATCAGCAGGCCGGCACTGAGACGTACGATGTGTTTATGGCTATCGCTCAAGAGTTCACGCAGACGACTGCCGAACCAGGCGAAGCCGATGCCGTAGAAGATACTCGGAATGACGATGGCACCCAGACCAAAACCCAGTCCTAACCAAAGGCCGTGCCACGCGCTGGCGCCGACAGCCGCAGAGAAGATCACACTACCCAGCGGTGCACAGGGTGACAACGCCATGCCCGCACCGAGAATGAATAAACCGCCTGGCATCATCGCCTCCGCCGACTGCGCCCGTGCATCACGTACGATGGCTGTTTCACCTCCATGCGAACAGCTCTGTGCATTCTGACGACGCAGCAGCATCGCCACACCCAGCAACACCGCCGCCACACCCATCAGCCAGCGAATATCACCTGCGGCCAGCCCCTTGCCGAGATAGTGACCGGTAAACCCGGCGACCGTCGCCAGTACCGCGTAGCTGGTGAGACGGCCAAGGGAAAAGGGCAACATAATTCGCCATGACTTCCGCACACCACCCTCGCTGGCGATGAACACCGGACCAAGAAAGGGCAGGCAGGCGATAGTGCACGAGCCCATACCAAAGACCAGGCCCAGCATCATCGCCATCGGCAGGGTCAGCAGTGTCTGTTCGATAGGCGTCATTAAACAAGCCTCACCGCAAAGACGCAAAGGGCGCAAAGAGAGCTCGTAATGGCGCGGTCTCGAACATCGAAATATTTTTGGACTTTCTCATTTCTACTCATAATTTCCACTGCAGTCGTAACCTTCAACTGTTGCAAATAACCACTCTTTCAAAGCAATCATCACCTTTACGTACTCTGCCTCTTTGCGGTCAATTATTCTGTTCTGCCAGGTATTCGCTGCGTGCCAGCACTGCGGCACCAAACGCGGTAGTAGTTTGTGGATGTTTCGGTACCACGATCTGCCGTTGCATCTCATCTTCCAGTGCGGCAACCAATCCTTTATTCAGCGCCGGGCCACCATCGAAGTAGACTTTGTCCTCGATACCCACGCGCTTGGCCAGGCGCACGGTGCG
>JBNKZU010000036.1:0-1561 GCA_050301795.1 Thiohalomonadaceae bacterium
CATAGGCACCAATAGGGAGTCACCCAATGAGTATATTAAAGTGTTACCGCTGCATGAACATTGATTTTTCGAGCCTTGCTCAATGGGCTGTTGTCGCAGCTGTCTTGCTGGCCATCTTTTGTATCGGTTTACCTACAACAACGTATGCGGCGCAGGGCGAAAGACTGGTCGTGCTTCCTTTCGAAATCGTTGACAACATCCCGGCTCCCGGTAGTGACGATCGCAACCAGAAAATGCTCAACAAACTCACCAACTACATTGGCCAGAGCATCAATGAAGAGGCTATCTTCGATGTGGTCCCGCAAACCGAAGTTAATGACACGGTCGGTAATGCCCGATTGGGTACCTATATACATACCTGTAATCGATGCGAATACGATCTTGCGAGGCAGGTTGCGGGCGATAAGGTGATGATCGGCTGGATCTATAAGATGAGCATGCTCATCTTGACCATGCATATCGAGATCAAGGATGTTGCAAGCGAGAAAACGCTTATCAGTAAAGCCTATGATTTCAGAGGAGATAACGAGAAGGCATGGCTGCGTGCCGCCAAGTATATGGTGAGAGATCTGGGAGAGATGGAAGGTAAATAAATATGACGGCTGTGGCGGATGTCAGGGCTTATTGATTGTCGGCTTCCATCTTGCAGCCAGTGGCGCTGTTGCCGCGATGCGGAGACTGCTTATGATGTCTCCAGAATTCGCGTTATAAGTTGGCTTCTGCGTCTCTCTCCCTTTCGACGCTCCTGCATATTCAGATCGGTGAGGCGACTGTTACGTTTGTCGCGGGAGCTGAATCTTCGGTGATAGCGATGCGCGCTGATGAATGTGCCCTTGATCGTTTTGCCATCGAGACAGTCGATGATGTTGTCAGCCGTTATAGCGGAATCCACCTGTACAATTGCATGGTACTCGGTGCTGTCCGCTTTGAGATCCCGGATACGAATAATCTTAGATCGTTTTACGATGTTCTTTTGCAGCAGCGGGAGAAGCTGTAGTCCCTTTCTACAACCTTTGCGGGTGATGCTATTGATCTCCTTCAAGGTCATGCCCCGAGGAAGATTCCGGAAGAAAATCCACATATCACTAATCCCCATTCATTCTTATTCGCGCACAATCGAACACTGAACGATTCGAGTCGATTTATAAAGGTTATTTGCCACAGTGTATTTGTGGAGTTTGAACTGATTCGCAATTGTTTTTTAATAAAATAGCGAATTCGACTTGTTTCAAATAAATCGTGATACTGGGTGTGCCCTGGGAGGTTGGTGTTTGGACGAAGGCGACTTTGTATATGGAAACTCTCAAAGTGATTCTTTCATCCTGGCTGGCAGCAGATGTGGATGTTAATGGTGCAAGTATTTGTACAACGTTCATTCAAGAGAAAGGTTGTTTGAAAAAAAATCGTTCAAGTCTTTTGTGTGAGAAAGCCAGACTGCTTTGTTAAGGTTGAATGCGCAGAGACTGTGTCGCAATGGATGATCAACATTCACTTGAAGATTGCCTTCTGAACTTAAGGAACCTCTGATCAGTTCCGGATCGAGTGTGTGGTGAGATGAAAT
>JBNKZU010000037.1:0-47634 GCA_050301795.1 Thiohalomonadaceae bacterium
GTAGACGTGGAAAAGGTCGTGCTGCATTTGACCGACAATCTCACCAAATTCTGGAAGGTAGGCGGCAAGGACACCATATCGATTCATTCGTCTCACCGAATGAGTTACCCCCACTGGTTGTTTAAGCAGCTCCATAAACAGGGTGCGATTTCCGAGATCATTACGGAAGGCATCATCGATTAGATGGAGGTGTGAGCGGATCAGGCGAATGGTTCCTGCACGAACGCCTTGTACCTCTGGGTGTTGCGCCATGATTAAAAAGATCTCCAGTAACGCAAATGGGTAGCGTTTGAAGATATCGGGGCTGAGCACTTCGATAAAAGTATTTCGAATGGAGTAGCGCTTGCTGATCGTGACTGGTGCTGACTGCTCACCATTAAGGAGCAGTTCCTCCTGATAGAGCTGTAGAAGCATCTCGTTAAGCCGCTCTAGTTCAGTGATAGTGCGGTAATAGTGTTTCATGAACTGCTCAACCGGCATTCTCGATTTCGTGTTTTTATAGCCGAACTGCTCAGCTATCAGGCGTTGCTGATCAAACAACAATCGATCTTCACGGCGATTAGCATTGAGATGCAGGGCATAGCGAATCTTCCACAGAAAATTCTGCCCATCGATAAGCGTTTGGTACTCCTGATCCGTTAAAAAGTTGTGAGTCACCAGTTCATGGAGATCCTCGGCGTCAAAGTGTCGCTTTGCCACCCAGCCGATGGTCTGAATATCACGCAAACCGCCTGGTCCCTCTTTGATATTCGGCTCTAGGTTATACGCAGTATCGTAAAACTTGCTGTGGCGTCTTTTCTGTTCTTCCCACTTGGCACTAAAGAATTCATGGCTCGGCCAGATCTTTGAGTGGTGGGTCGCTGCTCGCATCCGCTGAAATAGCGTTTCACTTCCACATAGTAATCGAGACTCCATGAGATTGGTGGCGATGGTAATGTCGTTGTTTGCCTGCTCAATACAATCCTCAACGGTTCTAACGGAGTTACCGACCTCAAGCCCGATATCCCATAATGAGGTAATGAATCTCTCTACGGCCAAATGCTCATCCGGTTTAAAGGCGCTTTTGTGGAGAATGAGCAGGTCGATGTCAGACATCGGGTGGAGTTCACCACGACCATAGCCGCCGACCGCAACTAACGAGAATTGATGACTCTCCTCATTAAAGTGAGTTTTCCAAAGCCCGATCAGCAACTGATCGATGGTTTGAGCCTGCTTGCGAACCAGTTCTTCAACCGGGGTATCTCTACGGAACGCTTCAGCCAAAAGATGTCTTTGCTGCTTCAACCAACTGCGTAATTCGGGGATGGGGCTTTTGCTTTTTAGGATCTCTTCAAGTGTTGGTGACATTAGATCACTTCACCCTGTCGTAGTGTAAGCACCTCGAAGCCATTGTCGGTGACAGCAATCGTATGTTCCCACTGTGCGGATAGAGAGCGATCCTTGGTGATCACAGTCCAGCCATCACGCATCAATGTGACCCCTGGTTTGCCGTCGTTGACCATCGGCTCAATGGTGAAAACCATTCCAGGCTTTAGCTCAACACCAGTACCGGGAGAGCCATAATGGAGTACCTGAGGCTCCTCATGAAATGCTCTGCCGATGCCATGACCGCAATATTCACGAACGATTGAGCATCGGTTTTTTTCCGCAAAGGACTGAATTGCATGACCAATATCACCCAAACGAATACCGGGTTTAACCAGCTCTATTCCGGTGATTAGTGCTTGATGTGCAACCTCTACGAGGTGTTTAGCCTTTATGGAAGGCTGACCGACATAAAACATCTGACTAGTATCACCATGATAGCCATCTTTGATGACGGTAATATCGATATTGATGATATCGCCCTTTTTCAGGCGCTTATCAGATGGGATCCCATGACAGACGACATGGTTTAGCGAGGTACAGATCGATTTCGGAAAGCCATGATAGTTGAGCGGGGCAGGGATAGCCTTCTGAACATTCACAATGTAGTCGTGACAGATCTGGTCTATCTCTTCGGTTGATATCCCTGAAGTGATATGAGGTGCGATCATCTCAAGCACTTCAGCAGCTAATCTGCCAGCAATCCTCATCTTCTCAATTTCATGAGGTGTTTTTATCAAAATGGCCATTGTTATCCTGTTTTTTGATGCGGGTGGATCTCACATTTTTTTTAAATGTAAGATTGTTGCAAAAGAGGCGTTATGGTATAAAGGGCGGCTTTAATAGGCAACACCTGTTAAAGACGCTTATGCGCCGGCGTAAATGGCGTAAATTCACACATGCTTCTGCACAACAGTTCGGGTGCCCGGTAATGATATCAGGGTTGAACACGTTGGGAAGCATGGATGTTAAAACCCAATTGAGGAAATTAAAATCATGGCAAATGTAACCATGCGTCAAATGCTTGAGGCGGGAGTTCACTTCGGTCACCAGGCACGCTATTGGAACCCAAAGATGTCTTCTTACATCTTCGGTGAGCGTAACAAGATCCATATCATCAATCTCGAGAAATCACTCCCGCTCTATAACGATGCGATGAACTTCGTATCAAAACTGGCTTCGAAGAATGGCACCGTTCTTTTTGTTGGCACAAAGCGCCAAGCTCGTGACCTTATCCAAGAGCAGGCAGAGCGTTCAGGTATGCCTTATGTAAATCACCGTTGGCTCGGTGGTATGTTGACCAACTTTAAAACGGTTAAACAGTCGATTAAGCGTTTAAAAGATCTTGAATCGATGGATAGTGATGGCGGGTTTGAGCGTCTTTCAAAGAAAGAGACCATCATGCGTCGTCGTGAAATGGAAAAACTTCAGCGCAGTCTGGGTGGCATTAAAGAGATGTCAGGTCTGCCTGATGCACTGTTTATTATTGATGTTGGTCACGAGAAGATCGCGATTAGCGAAGCGAACAAGCTTGGTATACCGGTAATCGCCGTGGTTGATAGTAACAGCTCACCAGAGGGTGTTGATTATATTATTCCCGGCAATGATGACGCGATTCGCGCTATCACGCTCTATTCTGAGGGTGTTGCAAACTCTATCCTAGAAGGTAAGGCTGTTTCTGCCCAAGTATCTTCTAAAGGTGGCGATGAGTTTGTTGAGGTGGCAGAAGAGCCTGCTGCTGAGTAGTTCCCCGAATATTTACATGAATCAAAGGGGGCAGATACAGCCCCCTTTTTTGAATTTGCTGAATTAAAAAAAGTTAAGAGGATTTGAAGATGTCAATTACTGCTTCTATGGTAAAAGATCTTCGCGAGCGCACTGGCGCTGGCATGATGGAGTGCAAAAAGGCGCTCGTTGATGCAAATGGTGATATCGATGTTGCAATCGAAGCGATGCGAAAAAGTGGTGCCGCCAAGGCTGATAAAAAGGCAGGTCGTACTGCTGCTGAAGGCCTGATTGTCATTAAATGTAGTGATGATGGTAAGCGTGCTTCTGTTGTTGAGGTTAACTCTGAGACTGACTTTGTGGCTAAGGGTGATGATTTTATCGCCTTCGCTAATGAGGTTGCCGAGATTGCCCTGAACACCCAACCGGCAGATATTGATGCGCTTAATGCAGCCACAATGGCGAATGGTGAAACCGTTGCAGATGCACTGAAGAGTCTCATTGCCAAGCTTGGCGAGAATATGGCAGTACGTCGTTTTAAGCTGGTTTCAAATGATAGTGGCGTTATTGGTACCTACCTCCACGGAAACCGGATTGGCGTTCTTGTTAACATGAATGGCGGCAATGCAGAGCTGGCAAAAGATATTGCCATGCATGTTGCGGCGAGCCGTCCACAAGCGATCTCAACCGATGATGTTGATGCAGCACTTGTTGAGAAAGAGAAAGAGATCTTCACAGCACAAGCCAAAGAGAGTGGAAAGCCAGACAATATCATCGAAAAGATGATTGAAGGCCGTATTAAGAAGTTCTTGGGTGAGATTACCTTAATGGGTCAGCCATTTGTTAAAGACCCTGATCAAACCGTAGAAAAACTACTCGCTGCCAATGGTGCTTCGGTAGTCTCCTTTGATCGCATTGAAGTTGGTGAGGGTATCGAAAAGAAAGTCGAAAACTTTGCTGACGAGGTAATGGCTCAAGTTAAGGGGTAATCATTAGATGTCTACAGTCCATAACCAAAAGCCGTATAAACGGGTATTGCTGAAACTTAGCGGTGAAGCGCTCATGGGTGAGCAATCCTTCGGTATCGATCCTGCGGTGGTTCATCGCGTATCAGCAGAGATCGCCGCAGTGATCAATGATGGTATCGAAGTGGCTTTGGTTATTGGAGGTGGCAATATCTTTAGAGGTGTTAGCCTTTCGGCTGGCGGTATGGAGCGGGCATCCGCGGATCAGGTTGGAATGCTCGCTACCGTTATTAATGCCCTTACCGTTCAAGATGGCCTTGAAAAAGCAGGTCTTAAGGTGCGCGTAATGTCGGCGTTACCGATTCATCATGTGTGTGAAGACTATATTCGTCGTCGTGCGATCCGTCATCTTGAGAAGGGGCGGGTTGTTATCCTCGCAGCAGGAACTGGAAATCCTTTTTTTACAACGGATTCAGCAGCAACACTTCGCGGCATTGAGATCAATGCAGATATCGTGATTAAAGCGACCAAGGTTGATGGCGTTTATAGTGCGGATCCAGTAAATGACCCCACAGCAGTGAAATATGAACGTCTCACCTATGATGAGGTCATTGAGAAACAGCTCGGCGTTATGGACATGACTGCCATAGTTCTATGTAAAGAACAGAACATGCCATTACGTGTATTCAATATGAACAAACCAGGTGCCCTAGCCAGAGTGTTGAATGGTGAAAATGAGGGTACGCTGGTTGAGTCAGGAGATGCTTCATGATTAATGACATTCTAAAAGATGCAGAACGAAGAATGAAAAAGAGTATTGAGTCGCTTAAGGTCGATCTAGCAAAGATTCGAACCGGTAGAGCACACCCCAGTATTCTTGATCATTTGACTGTCGACTATTACGGCTCCGAAGTCCCGATCTCACAGGTTGCCAATATCAGTGTTGAAGATGCGCGAACATTGAGCATTACCCCATGGGAAAAGACGATGGTGCAGGCGGTCGAAAAATCGATTATGAAATCAGATTTGGGACTCAATCCTGCAACTGCGGGAACTGTGATTCGTGTGCCGATGCCCGCACTGACAGAAGAGCGTCGCCGTGACATGATTAAGGTGGTCAGAGGCGAGGGCGAAGGTGCAAAGGTTGCCATTCGTAATATCCGTCGTGATGCCAACTCTGACTTTAAATCTCTACTCAAGGATAAATCGATTAGTGAGGACGAGGAGCGGGGCGCAGAAGATAGTATTCAAAAGCTGACGGATAAGTATGTCTCAGAAGTTGATGATGTTCTTGCCGTAAAAGAGAAGGACCTTCTCGAAATATAACAATCAACGTATGAGATGCTGCATACGTTTTATTAAAGTAGAGGTGGGATACTGATGACGGCGAAAATCAGAATGCCAAGCCATGTTGCCATCATTATGGATGGAAATGGACGCTGGGCTAAGAAACGTCTTATGCCTCGATTTGCTGGTCATAAAGCAGGTCTCGAATCTGTAAGAAACATCGTCACCTTCTGTATTAAGCATAAAATAAAAGAACTGACTCTTTTTGCGTTTAGTAGTGAAAACTGGCGTAGACCTGCCGAAGAGGTGGGGCTGTTAATGAATCTGTTCATGACTGCACTGGATCGCGAAGTACGCAAGCTTGATCGCAATGGAATTCGTCTTAAGATCATTGGTGAGATATCTGCTTTTTCAGATGCACTTCAGCAACGTATCCATAACGCTGAGGAGATCACAAAAGATAATGACGTACTTCATCTGAATATTGCTGCAAATTATGGTGGTCGCTGGGATATCACACAGTCTTGCAGGAAGTTGGCTCAAAAGGTTGCCGATGGTGAGCTTAAGCCTGATGAAATCACGAGCGATCTTATTGCCGGTCAGTTATCACTGGCTGACTCTCCAGAACCGGATCTCTATATTCGAACTGGTGGCGAGATGCGAGTGAGTAACTTCCTGTTATGGCAGCTTGCCTATACCGAATTCTATTTTACAGATCTTCTCTGGCCTGAGTTTGATGAAAAGGCGATGATGGATGCTGTGATCTCATACAATGAGCGAGAGCGCAGATTTGGACAAACCAGTGAGCAGGTGCAAAAGTCACATGCTTAAACAGCGAGTCATTACTGCATTAATCCTTGCGCCATTAGCGATATGGGGTATTTTTGCCCTGAATGATCTCTATTTCTCAGGTGTTATTGGTGTCATCATCCTGCTAGGTTTTTGGGAGTGGGGTCGGCTTGTGAATAGTCACTCAAAGACTATTCAGGTGTTATACACGGGCATCGGCGCAGCAGTGATGATATTGCTCCATCTGTTTGCAGATCAGACGTTGTATCAACTCATTCTTTACACCGCGATGGTGTGGTGGCTTATCGGTTTGGTAATTGTCTTAAACTATCCGGCTAGTGAACGCTGGATCAGTTTCAGTCAGTTGTTACGTGCGATTGCGGGGTTGATTGTTCTTATCCCAGCATGGTTAGGCTTGGTGATGATACATCAGCAGTTTGGCTCCTATTATCTTGTAACACTAATGTTATTGGTTTGGGGCGCTGATGTCGGTGCCTATTTTGCCGGTCGGTATTTTGGAAAGCATAAACTGGCACCCAATGTCTCTCCTAAAAAGACATGGGAAGGAGTGATCGGTGGCATGGTTATGGCACTTGTGGCTGTGTTTGTAATGAGCCGTTTTATAGAATTACACCATCCTATTTTCGCCTTTATGTTGATCTCACTCGTCACGATCGCTGTCTCTGTTTTGGGAGACCTTGTCGAAAGCCTGTTTAAGCGTAGTGCCGGGATTAAAGATAGTGGAGGTATTCTTCCTGGACACGGCGGCATTCTTGATCGAATCGATAGCCTGACTGCGGCGGCACCCTTTTTTATTACGGCATTGGTGATTTAGTTGAGACGGATCACGGTACTTGGTGCAACAGGCTCGATCGGCAGTAGTACGCTTGATGTCATTGCTCGTCACCCCGATCGATTCGAATTGTTTGCGATCTCGGCAAACACCCAGTACCAAAAAATGTTCGAATTATGCCAACGCTTTAATCCAGCCTATGCCGTTATGGTTGATGCAGATGCGGCAAACGCTTTGCGCGAACTCCTTGTTACTTCGTCGTCAGTTACTGAGGTTCTTGATGGTGATGCCGCACTTAATGAGATAGCTTCTGCTCCTGAGGTTGATGATGTCATGGCCGCTATCGTTGGTGCTGCCGGATTAAAACCGACCCTCGCTGCGGTAAGGGCAGGTAAACGTATCCTGCTTGCGAATAAAGAGGCCTTGGTGATGACTGGGCATCTATTCATGGATGAGGTCAGTAAGAGTGGCTCACAATTGCTACCGATTGACAGCGAACATAATGCGATATTCCAGTGTATGCCGGATGGTTTTCGTAATGACCTCACTTCCAATGGTGTAAGCAAAATTTTACTAACAGCCTCAGGGGGGCCGTTTCGCAGTCGTGATATTGAAACGCTATCTGAGGTTACCGTTGCAGAAGCAGTGGCACATCCGAACTGGAACATGGGACAGAAGATCTCGGTTGATTCATCAACCATGATGAATAAGGGATTAGAGGTCATTGAAGCGCGATGGCTATTTAATCCTGAGCCAAATCAGATTGAAGTGGTGATCCATCCTCAGAGTGTGATCCATTCGATGGTGCAATATGTCGATGGAACGGTACTCGCTCAGATGGGTAATCCTGATATGCGTATTCCGATTGCCCATGCGTTGTCATGGCCTGAAAGAATTAGCTCTGGTGCGACGGAACTTAATCTATTTGATATCGCCCGACTTGATTTTGAGACTCCAGATTATCGACGTTTCCCCTGTCTAAAGCTTGCGTTTGATGCGCTTACCCAGGGTGGAACGGCACCTGCGGTTTTAAATGCCGCCAATGAAGTTGCTGTTGATCTGTTTTTAAATGAGAGGATTGGCTATATGCAGATTCCACAGATCATTGAAGATGTTTTAAACCAAATGAATTTCGAAGAAGCGGATCACCTTGATGCTGTTTTTGAAGCGGATCATCTTGCCCGACAGATTGCAATAAAACAGGCCAATGGATAATCGATATGCTTGATACCATGATTACAGTCATCAGTTTTATTATCGTTCTTGGAATCCTCATTACCGTACATGAGTATGGACATTTTATTGTTGCCCGTAAGAGTGGGGTAAAGATATTACGTTTCTCCATCGGATTTGGAAAGATCCTTTGGAGTAAAAGGGGATCAGTCGATAATACTGAGTATGCCATTGCAATGATACCGCTGGGTGGTTACGTTAAGATGCTTGATGAACGCGAAGGTGAGGTTGACGAGGCTGAACTGGATCGTGCCTTCAATCGCCAGCCTCTATCTAAGCGTTTTGCCATTGTTGCTGCTGGACCACTGTTCAATTTGGTGTTTGCAGTCATAGTCTATTGGGCCATGTTCATTAATGGTGTGCCCGGTACCCGAGCATTTATCGATACACCTACCTCCGATACTCCTACAGCTAATGCCAATCTTATTGCAAATGATGAGATTATCTCTGTTGCCGGAAAAACAACTCCCACGTGGCAAGCGGTTCTGGAAACTGTTCTGCCGATGGCATTACTCCATGAGGATGTTGAACTTGGCATTAATCGTGGTGGGGAGCAGTTGACTGTAGTTCTACCGCTGCATCAGTTGGTTGATGAGGTCACGGGTGAAACTTTTACCAATCAGGTTGGTCTGAAACCACTTAAGATAGAGATTCCGGCAGTCATTGAAACTGTTGTTGAGGGCTCTGCGGCACAGAAGTATGGCATTCTTCCTGGTGATGAGATTGTTGCAGTTGGGCAAGAGAGTATTTCAGACTGGCTCAGATTAGTTGAGATTATTCAAGAGAGTCCTGGAAGACCTCTGTTAGTTTCAGTGAATCGTCGTGGTGACATTCGCACACTTGAGGTTAGACCTGATAGCGTTGAGAAGGATGGTAAGCTTTTAGGGAAGATTGGGGCGTCAGTTCATATCGATCCTGAGCAATTTGAACAGTATCAAGCGGTATGGCAGTTTGCTCCGCATACGGCGTTCATTGCGGCAGTCGAAAAGAGTTGGGATATGTCGATCCTGACTGTGAAAATGATCGGGAAGATGATCATTGGTGAAGCGTCGGTCGAAAACTTAAGCGGGCCAATAAGTATTGCCCGTTATGCCGGGAGCTCATTAAAGGCCGGGTTGAGCCAATTGCTTGGATTTATCGCAATTATAAGTGTCAGCCTGGGTGTATTAAATCTATTACCAGTCCCTATCCTTGATGGTGGACATCTGTTTTTCTACTTAATTGAGTGGATCAAAGGCAGCCCTGTTAATGAGCGCATTGAAGCGCTAGGGCAGCAGGTTGGACTGGTAATTATTTTATCCATGATGAGTATCGCGATCTTTAACGATTTAGTAAAACTCACACAATAAGAATAATCGATGCATAGTTTTTTAAAGTATTTTAAGCCATTTTTATCGTTGTCATTATTGATAGGGTCATCTCATCTATTTGCGTTTGAACCGTTCTATATCCACGACATTCGTGTTGAAGGGTTAAAACGAATTGATATCGGTACGGTATACAACTATCTACCCCTTCAAAAAGGTGAAAGGCTCGATAAATTTAGCTCTTCTGATGCTATTCGTACGCTCTATAAAACAGGTTTCTTTAAAGAGATTAACCTTGAACAAGATGGCAATGATCTCATTATTCACCTCTCTGAAAGACCTGCTATCGCCAGTATTGAACTGACTGGTGGTGCAAAAGCTGATCGGGATATGTTGAAGGAGAACCTAAAAGGGTTAGGTTTTGCTGAAGGTAGAATCTTTAACCAGGGGCTAATGGATAGGGTGTCGCAGCAGCTTAAGATGCAACACTACTCGCAAGGTAAATATAACGCTAACGTATCTGTTGATGTTGAACCGCTTGAACGTAACCGGGTTGCAGTAAAGCTAAATATTGAAGCAGGTGATGTGGCCGCTATTCATCGTTTTAAAATCATCGGTAACAAAGCCTATTCTGATGATCTCTTAAATGGCATTATCGAATCCGGCCAGAAACCGTTAATCCCTCTTTTTGATAGCCAGGCTGAGTATTCAAAGCAGAAGCTTGCCGCAGATCTTGAATCAATTCGTTCCCATTATATGGATAACGGATATCTGAAATTTAATATTGAATCGACCCAGGTATCGATCACCCCAGATCGAAAAGATGTCTACATTACGATTAATCTGGATGAGGGTGAGCAGTATAAGGTTAAGGATGTTGCAATCACCGGAAATACCATTTTACCGAAAAGTGATCTGATGCAACTCGTTACTGTCGAGAAAGGGAAGTTTTTCTCGCGTAAACAGGTGATAGAGACCTCGCAACTGATTACTGAGAAGCTGGGTGATATTGGATACGCCTTTGCCAATATCAACCCAATCCCAGAAATCGACGAAGAGACCAAGGATGTGTCATTAACTTATATGGTCGATGCAGGTGAACGTGTTTATGTACGCCGAATCAATATTAATGGACACAAGACAACAAAAGATGAAGTGCTTCGTCGAGAGTTCAGGCAAATGGAGGCAGGTTGGATCTCAACAGCGCAAATCAAACGCTCTCAAACCCGATTGAATCGACTTGGATTTTTTGAGGATGTCTCTGTAAGCACGCCACAGGTTCAAGGAACAAATGATCAGGTTGATGTTGATGTCACAGTAAAAGAGAGAGATAGTTTTGGTACCTTTAATGCTGGAATGGGATATGGAAATACAACAGGATTAAACCTGTCAGCGAGCATTAACTGGGAAAACTTTTTAGGAACCGGCAAAAAGTACACTTTGGAAGTCAATAATAGTGATGTTAATCGGGTCTATCGCTTTAGTCAGTTTGATCCCTATTTTACGCTCGATGGTATTAGTCAGAACTTTAATATTGCGATGACAACCACCGATTCGACCCAGGCCAACACCACACAGTATACAACTGATAACTACAATATTAGCTATAACCTCGGGATTCCGATTAGCGAGTTTGATACGCTAAAGATTGGTGCTGAGGCTGAACGTACTGTGATCAATATTGATACAGGTACATCAAGCTATATTCAGACCTATTGCTCAACGTATGCGTCTTTAACCGATTGTAAGTTTGACGCGGTTAAGATTAGCGGCAGTATCTCTCACGATACACGTAATCGTGCGATATTTCCGACCGATGGTTCATCAACCACATTCTCAGGCAATATCTCTCTTCCTATGGGAGCGGATTACCAGACCTTCTATAAGCTGAATATCAACCGTAAAAGCTACTATCCACTATCGGATTCGATTACTTTTTCAACATTTGCAGATCTTGCTTATGCTGCAGTATATGGTGATAGTTCAGAATTGTTACCCTATGAGCGCTACTATACCGGCGGTATGCGTTCAGTGCGCGGGTATCAATCGAACAGTCTTGGTGCTACAGGTACATTAGATAGTAATGGCTTACCCATCGGTGGTGATACCCGTGTCTTGGCAAGTGCAGAGTTAATTGTGCCACCACCGTTTACCGGACAAGATAACTCAATGCGTATGGGAGTGTTTATTGATGCTGGTAACGTGTTCGATAGCGATTCTGGATATGATATGAGCGAACTGAGATACTCTGCCGGTTTAAGTATGATGTGGATAACACCAATAGGGCCATTAAAGTTCAGTTTCTCGAAGCCGATGAATAATAAACCAACAGATATAGTAGAAAGTTTCCAGTTTACGATTGGTACGATCTGATCGATGATATAGAAAAGTCAAAAGGGTAAAGACGATGAAAATGATGAGAAAGGTTGTTATGGTTTTAGCGATGCTGGTTGTTGCAGTATCAGTACAAGCTGAGGGAACAAATATCGCATTCATTAATACAACGCAGGTTGTCGAAAGAGTCCCTCAATCACAGGTCATCCGTGAGTCATTGCAGCGTGAATTCTCACCTAAGGAAGCAGAACTAACTACAAAACAAAACAACATCAAACAACTTGATGAGAAGCTGCAACGTGATGGCGCAATCATGAGTGCGACTGAAAAGCGCAAACTTGAGCGAGAGGTGATGGCAAAACAGCGTGAGTTTCAGCAAGAGCGTGAGTTGTTTGCAAAAGAGCTTAATCAACGTAGAACTGATGAGCTTTCAAAGTTACAGGCGCAGATCTCACAAGCCGTTATCGGTATTGCTAAAGAGCGTCAATTCGATATGGTGCTAGAGTCAGGTGTGGTATTTGTTGTGAATGATGTGAATATCACTGATACAGTCGTTGAATGGATGACTGAGATGTACAATAAAGAGACACCACCACTTAAGCTGCAATAGAGAATAATTTTCGGATCATCGTGCTCATATTATGAATAAGGGCTTCACTCTACAGCAGATCGCAGATCACCTTGGAGCTACGCTTCATGGGGATCCTACTGCTGTTGTTACTGGTGTCTGTTCATTAGATGATGCCAAGGCAAATGCGCTCTCTTTCCTATCATCGGGTAAACATAAAAAGCATCTTAAAACGACACAGGTTACAGCGGTATTAATTAGTGAAGAGGATGCAGAGGATAATCCGGTTGCGTCGATTGTCTGCGATAATCCATACCTTGCCTATGCCAGAGTAAGCTCACTCTTTGCTGTTACCACTCCTTCAGTTGGAGTTCATAATACAGCCACTCTTGAGTCAGATGTGGCCATCGGAAAAGGTGTTTCAATTGGAGCGCATTGTTATATCGGCTCTGAGGTTACGATTGGTGATGGTGTGGTTATTGATGCCGGCAGTGTTATCAATAAGGGATGCACGATAGGTAATAACACACGACTCTATGCAAATGTAACGGTTTACCACAATGTTCGTATTGGTGCGGATTGTATTATCCACTCAGGTGCGGTTATTGGTAGTGATGGCTTCGGGTTTGCCAATGATAACGGTGCGTGGGTCAAGATACATCAACTTGGAAGTGTGGTTATCGGTGATCGGGTCGAAGTTGGCGCAAATACATGCATCGATCGTGGCGCGATAAACGATACCGTCATAGCTGATGGCGTAAAGCTCGATAACCTGATTCAGGTTGCACATAATGTAAAAATTGGTAAAGATTCAGCTCTTGCGGGGTGTGTCGGTATAGCAGGTAGTGCAGAGCTTGGTGAACGAGTCGCTGTTGGTGGTGCGGTGACGATTTTAGGGCATTTATCGATACATGATGATGTTATGATTACAGCACACTCTTTGGTTCCGAACTCTATAAAAGAGCCTGGTGTCTTCTCATCAGGAACACCACTACAGCCAAAGGCACAATGGCAGAAGAACTATATTCGATTTAAACAGATCGACCAGATGTCTAAACAAATCAAGGCATTGGAACAACAATTAAACGATATTAAGAAATAACCAGAAGGGCAGACTATTGAACACAATGGATATATTAGAGATCCTAGAACACCTACCGCATAGATTTCCATTTCTACTGGTCGATCGAGTTCTGGACTATGAAAAAGGGGTTTCACTTCGTGCAGTGAAGAATATCTCTGTCAACGAGCCATTCTTTCCCGGCCATTTTCCAAAAAATCCAATCTTTCCTGGTGTATTGATTATGGAGGCGTTAGCCCAGGCAACAGGTCTGCTCGCCTTTAAAACCCGTGGCTATAAGCCTAAAGAGGATTCAGTCTACTTTTTTGCGGGCATTGATAACTGTCGTTTTAAACAACCCGTCGTTCCTGGGGATCAGCTGATTCTAGAGGTTGAGGTTGTAAAAGAGAAACGTGGGATCTGGAAGTTTAAGGGTGTTGCCAAGGTCGATGACAAAGTCGTTGCCAGTGCAGATCTAATGTGTGCAGAGCAGGATAAAAAATGAGCGAAATTCATCCAACAGCCATTATCGATCCGGCTGCAACGCTGGGTGAAAACGTCTCTATCGGTGCCTATTCAATTATTGGTTCCGATGTAGTGATTGGTAACAATTGTTGGATAGGCCCACATGTGGTGATCAATGGGCCAACCACAATTGGTAATGACAACAAGATCTATCAATATTCTTCCATTGGTGAGGCACCACAGGATCTTAAATATAATGGCGAGCCAACCCGTTTAGAGATCGGTGATCGAAATGTGATTCGTGAGAGTTGTACCCTCAATCGGGGTACGGTTTCGGGTGGTGGTGTCACTCGTGTGGGTAACGATAACCTGTTTATGGCCTATGTTCACCTTGCACATGATTGTCAGGTGGGTAGTAAAACCATCTTTGCCAATAACTCATCACTTGCGGGTCACGTCTCAGTGGGAGATCAGGCAACACTTGGAGGCTTTACGATTGTGCATCAATTTACCTCTATTGGTGCCCATGCCTTTTTAGGGCTTGGATCGGTTGTTCTTAAAGATATTCCACCCTATGTGATAGCGAATGGATATCCGGCAGTACCACATGGCATTAATAAAGAGGGATTAAAGCGTCGCGGATTTACGCCTGACGATATTATGAAAGTTCGTCGTGCCTATAAAGTGCTCTATCGTTCAGGGTTATCGTTCGATGATGCCAAGAACGAGTTGGAGGCATTGGGACAAGAGAATGCGTCGGTAAAGGTGTTTGCAGATTTTATTATTAATGCACGTCGCAGTATTGCGAGGGCAAAATAGTCTTAAGCAAGTTGCTCAATAACAAGTTGGGCAACCTTTTTCGATGCGCCGCTTTCACCGAGCTTGCTTCTAATCAAACGCTGTTTCTCTCGCATCCGCTCTGCGGTTTGTTGTTCATTGAGAAGAGCGGACACCTCTTTAGCAATCGATACAGGTGTTGCGTCGTCCTGTAATAGCTCTGGGGCAATCCGTTCACCTGCCACAATATTACACAGAGCAATATCTTTGACCTTAATCATTCGTGACATAATCTTATAACTTAGTGAATTCATGCGGTAGACCACAACCAGCGGAACCTCCATTAATGAGATCTCCAAGGTTGCTGTTCCTGATGCTGTAACGATCGCATCACAGGCACGCATTACATCATAGGGTCGTCCGGGTACAATCTTGATATCAAGTTGATTGTTAACAAGAAAGGGATCCAAATCCTCTTGTTTTAAAGTTGTAGCACGAGGCAGAATAAATTGAACTTCAGGGGTGGATTGATGGATAAGATTTGCGGTTTCCAACAACAGCGGTAATAACCTTTTGATCTCACTTCGGCGAGAGCCAGGGAATAGCCCGAGTACCTGTTTATCAGGACTCATTCCGAATGTGGTTTTTGCATCAAAATGGCTAAGGTTTGATTTAACCTCATCAACAAGTGGATGGCCGACAAAGCTTACAGGAACTCCCGCCTTTTCATAGAAAGGGACTTCAAACGGAAAAACAACCGCCATCATATCGACCAGTTGTTTGATCTTGAATACACGTTTCTGACGCCATGCCCACACCTGTGGACTGATATAAAAGAGCACTTTTACACCAGATTCTTTTGCTGTTTTCGCAAGCCGTAAGTTAAAGTCAGGATAGTCGATTAATATTAGTAGATCCGGTTTTTGCGTTTTAACCCTCTCGCGCATCATATCAAGTGCGCCGAAGATTGTTTTCCGATGAACCAATACCTCAAGCAGCCCGACAACCGCGATATCAGCTGAGTCGACAAAGGTTTCAACCCCAGCCTTACGCATATACTCACCACCGATACCGCTAAAATGAATATCAGGATTAATCTTTAAGGCTTCTTCAACCAGACGGGCACCATGGTGATCACCTGATGCCTCGCCAGCAACAATTAATACTTCTTTCATTTATAGAGCGTTTCTTACGACATCCATAATCATATCTACTTTGTCATCTTCCAGTTCAGGATAGATTGGTAATGACATACAGGTTTGAGAAACCTTCTCAGAAACAGGCAGTGACTGCCCTTTACATGAATTCGCAAATACTTCCTGCTGATGTAGAGGAATAGGGTAGTAGACCGCACAGCCGATCTGCTGTTCTCTCAGTGCCGCCATGATTTGATCACGCTTTTCAGTGATTAAGGTGTACTGGTGATAGACATGCTTACCAATACCATCTTCAGCGGGAGGTGTAACACCATCCATCTGTGCCAGTGCTGCGCTGTAACGATGAGCAACGCGGCGGCGGCCTTCGTTATAGTCGTCAATATGTTTTAGTTTAGCGCGCAAGATTATGGCCTGTAATTCATCAAGGCGTGAGTTAAAACCAAGCTCAGAGTGGTGATACTGCTTCCAGCTACCATGGTTACGTAATACCCGAAGATGCTCAGCCATATCTGCGGAATTGGTTGTAACAAGACCACCATCACCAAAACAGCCGAGGTTTTTGCTGGGGAAGAAACTAAAGGCACCGGCGTTACCAAAACTACCGGTCTGTTTGCCATCAATCGAAGCACCAAACGACTGGGCACAATCCTCGACCACGGCCAGTCCATGTTTTGCAGCCATAGACATCACTGCATTCATATCGACAGGTTGACCAAAGATATGGACTGGAATAATGGCCTTGGTTTTAGAGGTGATGGCTGCTTCTGCCTGAGCCAGGTCAATGTTGTAGGTATCTGGATCAATATCAACGAATACCGGCGTAGCACCGACATAAAGAATCGCTTCTGCTGTAGCGATAAATGTAAATGGGGTCGTGATTACCTCATCTCCCTCTTTTATACCGGCAGCAATCAATCCGAGATGTAGGGCATCGGTACCCGAAGCACAACCAACAGCATGTTCACACCCAAGGTAGCTGGCTGCCTCTTCTTCAAAGGCTCGTACATTCGGACCAAGAATGAATTGCGTGTTTTCCAACGCATTAAGTAACGCTGCATCAATCTCAGATTTTAATGTCTGGTATTGCCCTTTTAGATCAACCATTGGAATCATGTTCTGCTCCTGATATCCAGTTAATTTGTTTGTAATTTGAGTAGTTCGCTAATGCGAATGGCGGTATCTAATGCCTGACGACCATCTTCACCGGTGACAGGTGGTTGTTTACCGGTTTCGATTGCCTCAAGGAATGCATTGATTTCTGCCATGATTGCATCAGAGTTATCAAAAACTGACTCTTTGCTGATAATTTCGGGAATTCCAGGGAACATCTCCTTCTCACCAGTTTGATGTACAGAGAGGATTTTGTCCTGAAAGTCGATCGAGATATAGGCTTCTTTTTGAAAGATACGCATCTTGCGCTGAGGTCTTGTGCTTACCCTGCTGGCGGTGACATTGGCCACACAACCATTCTCAAACGTGATGCGTGTGTTGGCGATATCGATCTCTTTGGTCAGAACCGATACACCGTTAGCATCTATGTTCTGAATTGGTGATCGTACAAGGTTCTGGATAATATCAATATCGTGAATCATTAAATCGAGTATTACATTGACATCAGCTCCACGCGGATTAAATGGAGCCAGGCGATGTGATTCAATAAATTGTGGTGTTTCCAGTACATCATCTAAGGCCAATACAGCCGAGTTGAAGCGCTCAAGATGCCCAACCTGAAGCTTGAGATCACGATCCTTTGCAATAGCGATGAGTTCATCAGCCTCAGCAACAGTGACCGTGATCGGCTTTTCCAATAGAACATGGATGCCATTTTCGAGACACGCTTTTGCAACCTTGTGGTGAAGCTGAGTTGGAACAACGATGCTGACAGCATCAACTTTACCAAAAAGCGCTTTGTAATCAGTCAAAGCCTCTGTCTGACACTCTTCAGCGACACGCTTGGCACTTTGCTCGTTGGCATCAACAACAGCGACGAGTTCAGCATTTGGAAGGGCAGCATACTTCTGGGCATGAAATCGACCAAGATAACCAACACCGATAACGGCAGTACGAATTTTTTTCATAATAGGATGAGAACTCTTGTGAAGCTTGTTAATGAAGTACCAATGGTGTGAAATGATCGCATTTCGACAACCCTAAATCAATGTAATGTGATGAATTGGAACGGATATTTGTAAATATGAACCCTGATAGAGCGTATATAGCCGGAGTGGATGAGGTCGGGCGTGGGCCTTTGGCCGGGCCAGTAGTCACGGCTGCGGTGATCCTTGATCCCAATAATCCAATCGAAGGTTTGATGGATTCAAAAAAGTTAAGCCAAAAACGCAGAGAATCACTTGCCTTAGAGATTAAGCAGAAGGCACTTAGCTGGTCTATTGGACGATCTGAGGTCGAGGAGATTGATCAAATCAACATACTTAATGCAACGATGAAAGCAATGACTCGCGCCGTCAACGCACTATCGATTAAGCCGCATAAGGTTTTAATTGATGGTAATCGGATCCCCTCAGATCTCATGATCAATGCTGAGGCGGTTATAAAGGGTGATTCATTAGTCGAGGAGATCAGTGCGGCATCGATAATCGCAAAGGTTGAGCGAGATCAAGAGATGGAAGTGATGGATAAAAAGTATCCGGAATATGGATTTGCCAAACACAAAGGCTATCCAACCAAGGCGCATATTAGTGCACTAAAAGCGTCTGGAATAACGGAGATTCATCGAAAAAGTTTCAAGCCAGTTAGTGATTTAATTAAATGAGGGGCTATAATTACAGCTAGTTTTTAAATCTTCATGTTCAATTAAGGACAATACTAAAAAATAGCTTTGGAAGGAGAGATTTAAACCCTTTTTTTTGAATAAAGGAGTAACCCCCGTGCTAAATGTAGGTATTGATCCACTTACGGGGCTTTGCAATCGACAGAAGCTTTACGAGTGCGGGCTCATCGAATTTCAGCGCTATTTTCGCTATAAAAGAGACATCTCATTAATCATCGCAAGTATCGATAATTTTTTTCATATCCAATCCAAATATAGTATTGAAGCGATTGAACAGTGGCTTCAACAATTATCACAAGAGATCGCTTTTACCTTTCGGCCTACCGATATCGTATCGAGATATTCCGATGAAAAATTTGTAATCATGTTGCCGGAAACCGGTATTCAAGGTGCGATGATCGCAAGTGATCGACTAAAGCAGAGTATTCAAGCGATGAATCATTGGCTTCCGGTATCGACATCGGTTTCGGTGGGTTATGCTGATATGAGCACAGTTCCAGACTTTGGTGAGTTTGATGATCTGCTGGCGCAAGCTGAAAAAGCACTCAATAAAGAGCAATTTGTTTCAAGTGGTTCAGATAATTCATCAATTAATTGATTCAAATTCAAACCAGGTCAATTCTGCGCTACCAGACTCTAAACTGTTTGCGTATAATACCAACCCATAGAGTTTTACACTCACCAGTCACGATATAAAGCACTACGTTAGTAGTGCTTTTTTATGTATATCGCAGGAGCAACATGCTTAGGCGCGATGAAGATTAACATGTGGTCACTCGTAGCGATCACCACTGAACAGGAATAAAAAAATGCCTGCAATTACCCTCCCGGATGGATCTGTTCGACAGTATGAACACCCATTATCAATCTATGATGTCGCTGCTGATATCGGTTCTGGTCTTGCAAAAGCAGCCTTAGCTGGAAAGGTTGATGGTACCTTAGTCGACACATCCTTTTTAATTGAGCACGATGTAACGCTAGCGCTGATTACTGATCGTGACGAGGAGGGGTTGGAGATCATTCGTCATTCAACAGCTCATTTATTGGCTCAAGCAGTAAAATCGCTCTTTCCTGATGTTCAGGTCACTATAGGCCCTGTGATTGATAACGGTTTTTATTACGACTTTGCTAACGATAAAGGGTTTAGTCCCGAAGATCTCGAAAAGATCGAAGTCAAGATGGCAGAGTTGGTAAAAGCAAATCTTCCTCTTGAGCGCTCAACGATGGATCGTGACGATGCGATTCAATTCTTCAAGGATATGGGAGAGGCGTATAAGGCTGAGATCATTGAGGATATTCCTGCTGGAGAAACACTATCGCTCTATAAACAGGGTGATTTTGTTGATTTATGTCGCGGGCCTCATGTGCCTTCAACAGGGGCATTAAAGGCGTTTAAGTTAATGAAACTAGCAGGTGCCTATTGGCGCGGAGATTCGAATAACGCGATGTTGCAGCGGATCTACGGTACTGCATGGGCGAACAAAAAAGATCTCAAGAGCTATCTCCATCGCCTAGAAGAGGCAGAGAAGCGTGATCACCGCAAAATTGGTCGTCAACTCGATCTCTTCCATACCCAGGAAGAGGCTCCCGGGATGGTGTTTTGGCACGATAACGGCTGGACACTCTATCAACAGGTTGAGCAATATGTTCGTAAGGTATTAAAAGAGAATAACTACCAAGAGGTGCGTACTCCGCTCTTGGCTGACCGAGGTCTGTGGGAGAAATCCGGTCATTGGGAGAAATTCCGTGAAGATATGTTTACCACTGAGTCTGAGAAACGTACCTTCGCCATTAAACCCATGAACTGCCCATGCCATATCCAGATCTTCAATCAAGGTCTAAAAAGCTACCGTGACCTACCGCTTCGTATGGCTGAGTTTGGCTCATGTCATCGTAACGAACCCTCAGGAACCTTGCATGGCTTGATGCGGGTTCGTGGTTTTACTCAGGACGATGCACATATCTTCTGTAGCGAGAGTCAGATTCAGTCAGAGGTTTCAACATTTATCGATCTTCTCTATAAGGTTTATGCCGACTTTGGGTTTAATGAAGTCATCATCAAGCTCTCTACTCGTCCAGAAAAACGTGTTGGCTCGGATGAGGTATGGGACAAGGCCGAAAAAGCGCTTGAAGAGGCTCTGAATGCAAAAGGTATTGAGTGGGAACTGCAACCGGGCGAGGGCGCTTTCTATGGACCTAAAATCGAGTTCTCATTAAAGGATTGTCTGGAGCGTGTATGGCAATGCGGAACTATACAGGTGGATTTCTCAATGCCAGGTCGATTGGGCGCAGAGTTCGTGGCAGAGGACGGGAGCCGTCAGACTCCAGTGATGTTACATCGTGCGATATTGGGATCATTAGAGCGCTTTATCGGAATTCTTATTGAGAATTTTGCCGGTTCATTCCCATTATGGTTAGCACCCTTACAGGTTTCGATTCTCACAATTACCGATAAACAGCACCCATTTGCCCAAGAAGTTGAAAAAGAACTGATAAATAAGGGAATTAGAGCTAAATCCGACTTGAGAAATGAGAAGATCGGCTTTAAAATCCGCGAGCATACTATGCACCGAGTTCCATATATGTTGGTTATCGGTGATAAAGAGGTAGAGAATAGAACTGTGGCCGTGCGCACGCGTAGTGGTAAAGACCTTGGCAGTTTGTCAGTCGATGCACTGATAGCAGGTTTGAACCAAGAGATCGCGAGCCGCGGCCGTAATGCTTTGGAGGATTAAAATATCGCTGCAAAAGAGAAATTGGTACGGATAAATAGAGATATCCGTGTACCTGAAGTGCGTTTGATTAGTGACGATCAAGATCAGCTTGGCGTTGTTAAAATTGATGATGCACTAAAAGCTGCTGAAGAAGCGGGATTGGATTTGGTCGAAGTATCACCTAATGCCACGCCGCCAGTTTGCCGGATTATGGATTACGGTAAATATCAATTTGAACAACGTAAAAAGCAGCAGGCGGCTAAGAAAAAGCAGAAACAGGTTAATCTTAAAGAGATTAAGTTTAGACCAGGGACGGAAGAGGGCGACTATCAGGTAAAACTACGCAACCTGATACGTTTCCTGAGCGATGGGGACAGGGTCAAGGTAACGTTACGTTTCCGTGGCCGTGAGATGGCTCACCAGGAACTTGGACGTGATCTTCTCAAACGTGTTGAGGCTGATTTAGAAGAGTATGGCTCTGTTGATCAGTTTCCTCGCATGGAAGGAAGACAGATGGTGATGATGATCGCACCCCATAAAAAGAAGTAGTTAGCTACTTCGAAAACGTACTACTGTCCGCCGTTTAATCTGGTGTCCAGTCGCAAACGTATGTTTCATTATTAATCGGTAGCACGAGTTTGCGGTGCTATAAAATGCGGAGTTACATCTCATGCCAAAAATGAAAACTAACCGTGGTGCAGCCAAGCGCTTTAAGCGTACTGCCAGCGGTTTTAAGCGTAAGCAGTCGTTTCGTCGACATATTCTGACCAAGAAGCCTACCAAGCGTAAGCGTCAGTTGCGTTCACCATCACAGGTGCACGAGTCTGATGTAAGCATGGTTAAGCGTTTGATCCCTTATAGCTAAGTCAGGAGTGTTGAAAAATGCCTAGAGTAAAACGTGGCGTCACTGCACGCGCCAAGCACAAAAAAGTAATTGCACAAGCGAAAGGCTATAAAGGTCGTCGCAAGAATGTTTACCGTGTTGCCAAGCAGGCGGTAATTAAAGCTGGTCAATATGCCTATCGTGACCGTCGTCAGCGCAAGCGTCAATTCCGTACACTGTGGATTGCGCGTATCAATGCAGCAGCACGTGAATGTGGTCTTTCGTATAGCCGTATGATCAACGGTCTGAAAAAGGCGGGTATTGAACTGGATCGTAAGGTTCTGGCCGATATTGCTGTGACTGACAAGAATGGTTTTGCAACACTGGCTGAACAAGCTAAGGCCAGTCTCGCAGGCTAACTATTGAATTGCAGCGAAAGCTGTATTCAAAAGTAGAATCGCCGAAAGGGGAAGGTCTTAAGCCTTCCCCTTTTGCGTTTTTATAAATCTGTTTCTCTCGCTAAAGACTATATGGATATAGGGATAGAGTCATGCAGGAGCAATTACCGAGGCGCAGAGAACGCAATGTTTAAATAGATAATTCTCGTCTCTGGCGTTATTGGTGCCTCTGCGAGATCAAAAACTGGAGTGAAACTCGTGAGTGAGTTATCGGATATTTCAGCAAAGGCAAGTGAAGAGATCGCTGCGGCAGATGATCTGAATGTACTGGAGCAGATCCGGGTGAACTATCTGGGCAAAAAGGGGGTGCTAACGGAGCAGATGAAGACCCTCGGGAAGCTGACACCTGAAGAACGTCCGGCAGCGGGTCAGGCGATTAATCAGGCCAAGCAGATAGTGCAACAGGCACTGGAAGCCAGAAAAGAGACACTTAAAAGCGCACAACTTAATGCCCGACTGGCCTCTGAAGCAGTTGATGTCACCCTACCTGGACGTGGTCAGCAACGTGGCGGTTATCATCCGGTAACCAAAACGCTCAAGCGCATCGAATCGTTGTTCTCACAGCTCGGTTTTGAGGTGGCTGAAGGGCCAGAGATTGAGGATGATTTCCATAATTTTGAAGCGCTCAATATCCCTGAGACACATCCAGCACGGGCAATGCACGATACCTTCTATTTTGATGAACACACTCTGTTGAGAACACACACCTCGCCAGTACAAGTCCGCGTGATGGAAAATCGAAAGCCACCGCTACGTATTATCGCGCCCGGGCGAGTCTATCGTTGTGACTCTGATCTAACACACACTCCGATGTTTCATCAGGTCGAAGGCCTGTTTGTCGACAAAGATGTCAGTTTTGCCGATTTAAAGGGAGTGCTGGATGATTTTCTACACCGTTTTTTTGAAAAGGAGTTGAAGGTTCGTTTTCGTCCATCCTACTTCCCTTTTACTGAGCCATCAGCCGAGGCAGATATTCAATGCGTTATGTGTGGAGGCGAGGGTTGTCGTGTCTGTAGTCACACAGGATGGTTAGAGGTGTTGGGTTGCGGAATGGTGCATCCAAAGGTATTCGAAAATGTCGGTATCGATAAAGAGAAGTACACCGGGTTTGCCTTTGGTATGGGCGTAGAGCGCCTGGCGATGCTTCGTTATGGTGTTAATGATTTAAGGCTCTTCTTCGAAAACGATCTGCGATTCTTACGGCAGTTCCAATAAAAAAGTGATTAACCACAGATACCCATATCTATGTGTCTCGGTGGTAAAGATTAAAAAAAGTTTAATGAGAACTTAAAAATGAAATTTAGCGAACAGTGGTTACGTGAATGGACAAATCCTAAGGTGACAACCGCCGAGTTGTCACACCAGTTGACAATGTCTGGCTTGGAGGTTGACGCGATTGAGCCTGTTGCCGCTGATTTTAGTGGTGTATTTGTCGCGAAAGTTTTGACGGTGGAACCTCATCCTGATGCCGATAAACTTCGGGTTTGTGAGGTCGATGCCGGAACTGGTGAAACACTGAAGATCGTCTGCGGTGCCGCTAATGTCAGGGTTGGACTCCATGTGCCAGCAGCATTAATTGGAGCGGTTTTACCCGGAAATTTCAAGATTAAAAAATCAAAACTCCGTGGTGTTGAATCCTTTGGAATGCTCTGTTCAGAATCTGAGCTTGGTCTTGCAGAAAGCGCTGATGGCCTGATGGAGCTTCCGGCCGATAGCCCTGTTGGCACCGATATTCGTGAATATCTATTGTTAAACGACAAAACGATCGAACTGGGATTAACGCCAAATCGCGGCGACTGTCTGAGTATTGCCGGGGTTGCTCGCGAGGTTGGCGTTTTAAACCGATGCGATGTCGCTGCACCCGCCTTTGATAAGGTGACCGTATCGAGTGATGCCACATTTCCGGTAACGATTACAGACAGCGATCACTGTCCTCGCTATTTGGGAAGGGTTATTAAAGGGGTTAATCCAAAAGCGACAACACCTTTATGGATGGTTGAGCACCTTCGTCGTAGCGATATTCGTTCTTTGTCGCCATTAGTTGATGTTACCAACTATCTGCTGATAGAGATGGGACAGCCAATGCACGCTTTTGATCTCAATAAACTCAGTGGTGGAATTGATGTGCGCCTCTCCAGAAAGGGTGAGCAGTTAGCGCTACTGAATGAAACCACCATTACGCTTGATGATTCATCACTGGTGATTGCGGATGCAAATGGCGTGGTAGCACTCGCCGGAATCATGGGTGGTGAACCAACATCGGTTACTGACGAAACAGTCGATATCTTCCTTGAAAGTGCGTTCTTTGCACCTGGTTTGATTGCAGGTAAGGCACGTCAGTATGGACTGCATACCGATTCATCACACCGTTTTGAGCGTGGTGTTTCTCCCGATCTTTCGCCTGAGGCAATCGAACGGGCAACGCAGTTAATTATCGATATCTGTGGTGGTGAAGCTGGTGAGGTTGTGAATGTCACTCTAGCCGAGAAGCTCCCAGTCAGAGCGTCGGTGGTACTACGCCATACGAGACTTGAGATGGTGCTTGGAATGCCGATCTCGCGGGAAGATGTTACAACAATCCTAAACCGACTTGATATGAAGGTTATCGAGACAGAAGAGGGATGGAGTGTTACACCACCGATGTTCAGGTTCGATATTGAGATCGAAGAGGATCTGATCGAAGAGGTAGGGCGGATTATTGGCTATGATCAACTCCCTGTGCGAATGATTGGTTCTGCACCAAATCTTCCCCTGATACCTGAAGCGCAGAATCAAAAGGATCAACTACGCCAGATTTTAATTGAGCGTGGTTATCAGGAGGCCGTTACCTACAGTTTCGTTGATCCAGCGCTTTCTGCATTGATCGATACGGCAAATGATCCGATTAAGCTCGCAAACCCGATTTCGGCTGACCTTTCGGTGATGCGGACAACACTACTTACCGGATTGATTTCTGCACTGCGCTACAACGTCAACAGACAACAGGAACGAGTTCGTCTGTTTGAAACCGGATTAAGCTTCATCCTGGTAGGCGAAAAGATTGTTCAAAATGAGAAGATCGCAGGCATTATCTGTGGATCGACCGTTCCTGAGCAGTGGTCGATCACTGAGGAATCTCCTGACTTCTTCGATATTAAAGGCGATTGTGAGGCTCTACTCTCTCTGCTTGATAAAGAGTCGACCGTGCGATTTGTTGCGGATAAGACCATCAATTTATTACATCCGGGGCAATCTGCACGGGTTGAGATCAATGGTGAGGATGCAGGGTATATTGGTGCGATACATCCTCAGATCTGTGACAAGCTTGATATTCCGTCTAAATGCTTTGTTTTCGAGCTGGAGACATCACTGCTCTATAAAGGTGGGGTCTCAAAGTTTAAGCCACTCTCAAAGTTTCCGGCGATTCGACGTGATCTTGCGTTTGTCGTGGATCAGAAAATCGATGTTCAACAGATTATTGATGCAATCTATGACAGTGCGCCAGATTACCTTTCAGACTTAAAGCTATTTGATGTATATCAGGGCGAACATATTGATTTAGGACGAAAAAGTCTTGCATTGGGCTTGACGTTACAGGCACAATCACGCACTCTTACTGATGAAGAGGTTGATACGGCTATAAATTTAGTCGTTGATTGCCTGAAACAAAGACTCAATGCTACTTTAAGAGACTAATTATCAATGGCACTGACTAAAGCAGGACTCGCAGAACAGCTATTTGACGAGGTAGGCCTTAACAAGAGAGAGGCAAAAGAGCTGGTAGAACTCTTCTTTGAAGAGATCAGAGATGCACTCGAAAATGGTGAAAATGTAAAACTATCAGGCTTCGGTAACTTCGAGTTACGTGATAAAAGCCAAAGACCGGGAAGAAACCCAAAAACTGGTGAAGAGATCCCGATCACAGCAAGAAGAGTCGTTACCTTTAGACCAGGACAGAAGTTAAAAGCGAGGGTAGAAGTCTATGCTGGAAACCAGCAACAATAACGAACTTCCTCCCATACCAGGGAAGCGGTACTTCACTATCGGTGAGGTAAGTGAACTTTGTTTAGTTAAACCCCATGTTCTTCGTTATTGGGAACAGGAATTTCCTCAGCTCAAACCGGTTAAACGTCGTGGAAATCGCCGTTATTATCAGCGCCAAGACGTGATTATGATTCGCCAGATCCGATCATTGCTCTATGAACAGGGCTTTACCATCGGCGGCGCGAGACAGCAAATGGAGAGTGAAGATAGCAAGAAAGACTCTCATCAAAGCCAACAAATCATCAAACAGTTACGTATGGAACTTGAGGAAGTTCTCGACCTATTAAAATAGTCGAAGCTCATCCCTATCCAACACTGACCGATTTCACGACTTTTCCCAGTCACTCCCAAAATAAAACTTATATAAAACAGGGGAATAGCTTCCTCTCGATCCTTGTTATATCCAGATATTGTGATTCCATTATCCGAGTAAAAGGGGTATTGTTTATAGTCACAAGAAGTTAGTTCATTGACCATTTATTTGTTCATGTTAATGGATGAGGGATTATAAGATCCTATACTAAGGACTGGCTGTTTAGATACAGACTATAAAGAAAACAGGACAGACGCTCTATGAAAAAGATAATTACAACAGCGGTTGCATTGTTATGTGTGGTTTCAAGCGGTTTTGCGACTGAAGAGTTTCGTGGGGATATTGTTACAGTAGAGAAAGCAACGCAACAAAACAGTGTTGTACTAGGTGGAACAGTCGTACCGGCTCGTCAGGTGGTTATTGCCGCCCAGCTCCCTGGTCGTGTCGAGTTTATCGCTGGTGCTGAAGGCGATAGTTTTAAGGATAATACAATTCTGGTTGCGCTTGATGACGACGAACTCCTTGCCCAAAGAAGAGCCGCGCTCGCTCAGATGGCAAATGCCGATGCTGCCTTGAGAAACGCTGGTGTTCAGTTCAATCGGGAACTTGTCTCACCTCAAACAAGAAACTCAATGCTGGGTATGGGTATGCCCGGCCTGTTCGATCAGATGTTTACTCGTAATTTCACCGATATGATTGGGATGAACGATACGGGGATGGATCGTCACGCTGACCTGATGAGTCGCAGTACTGGCGTTGAACAGGCGAGAGGGAGTTATATGCAGGCAGCATCAAGACTGGATCAGGTAGATGCCAAACTACGTGATGCTGTAGGTTATGCCCCATTTGACGGTGTTATTGTTGAAAAACTTGCTGAGGTTGGTGATACGGTTCAGCCGGGTCAGCCACTATTAAAGTACGCAGATACAGAAGCACTTCAGATTCAGATCCAGGTTCCTGCCCGATTAATGCCTGGTATTCGAATCGGCGATATTGTTTCAGCAAAGCTGGATGTTAGAGATACGAATGTAAAGGCAAAGATAACCCAAATCTTTCCTATGGCAGACCCTGTCCGCCATACCGTGACAGTGAAACTCGATCTTCCCGTAAATGCTCCGGCCGCTCCTGGCATGTATGCCGAGGTATCGATCACCGATACGAATGCTTTAGCCAATTTACTCCCTGCACTTCCAGCCACAGCATTAGTTCAACGCGGAAGCCTGCCAGCAGTCTATGTTCTCAATGAGCAGGGGGAGATTGAGATGCGTGTTGTCCGAAAAGGACAGGAACTCGATGATGGGCGAGTCATCATTTTATCAGGATTAAGAGGTGGAGAGCGTGTAATAAATCACCCGCGCCCTGGAATAACTGCCAAACGATAGTAGAGATCTGGCACTCTTCCACAAACACAACATAAAAAAAGAAAAATAGTATGAGCCAACAAGAGACGAATCAGTTGCAAAACGGACAAGCTCAAAAGCCTGAAGAACATCTTGGCATCGCGGGTAAAATGGCTCGCGCCTTTATCCATTCGCCACTCTCTCCACTGATATTCTTTGCGATGCTCTCTATGGGGGTTCTTGGTCTGGTATTTACACCCAGACAAGAGGATCCACAAATCTCCGTACCAATGGTTGATATCTTTGTAAACTACGCTGGCGCATCTTCTGAACAGGTAGCCAGTCTGGCGATTGATCCGCTTGAAAGAATTATGAGCGAAATCCCCGGGGTTAAACATGTCTATTCAGCATCAATGCATGGTGAAGGCATGGTTACGGTTCAATTTATAGTGGGTGAGCAGCTAGGACCATCAATCGTAAAGGTTCACGATAAGATACAGTCGAATCTGGATCGAATCCCGCCAGGCGTTTCAATGCCACTGGTTAAGCCCAAGGGAATAGATGATGTTCCCGTAGTAACGCTTACACTTTGGTCTAATGATGTCGATGACGGGGTTCTAAGAACGCTCGCTTTAGATATTCTTCAAAGCATTAAACAGGTTCCGAATACCGGACAGGGGTTTATTGTCGGTGGAAGACGCGAGCAGGTGAGAGTTGAGGTGATGCCAGAACGCCTGTCAGGCTACGGGCTAAGCCTTGACCAGGTTGCTAATACCATTCGTACAGCAAATTCTGAAATCAAAGCGGGAAGTGTCGAAAGCGGAAATCGTTTCTATACCGTTAATACCGGAGCTTTTTTACAGAGCGCCCAGGATATTGGGCGGCTTGTGGTTGCAACCCAAGGGTCAACTCCAATCTATGTTCGGGATGTAGCAAAGGTATTCCAGTCTCCTGAAGAGACCGGTCAGATGGTTCATTACTATACCGGATCAGCGTATCAAGGGAACGCAAATGCAAAAGCAGTTCCTGCGGTCACAATCGCCATTGCCAAGAAAGAGGGATCAAATGGCGTTACTGTAGCCGATGCAATCATCAACAAAGTTGATGCCCTTTATGGACGACTGATTCCTAATAATGTCAATGTCGATATCACCAGAAACTATGGTGAAACCGCTAATGACAAGGTTAATGAGTTAATCTTTAAGCTCTTTGTTGCCACAGGCGCAGTCGGTTTGCTGATTTGGTATTCCCTTGGATTAAAACCGGCAATCGTGGTTTTAATCGTTATTCCTGTTGTTATCTTGATCACGGTTTTCTCGGCATGGGTGCTTGGTTATACCATCGACAGGGTCAGTTTGTTCGCTCTTATATTCTCCATTGGTATTCTTGTTGATGATGCGATCGTGGTTATTGAAAATATCTATCGACGATGGCTGGAAAAAGGAGAGATGGATACCGAAACCGCAGTTGATGCGGTGCGTGAGGTGGGTAATCCGACGATACTTGCAACCTTTACCGTTATTGCCGCACTTCTGCCGATGGGATTTGTCAGCGGTATGATGGGGCCATACATGGAGCCAATCCCTGCGCTTGGTTCGGTTGCGATGCTGTTCTCACTCTTTGCCGCTTTTATATTTACCCCCTGGCTGGCGATGCGAATCAAACCCACCATGGAACAACTGCACAGGGCTGAGCGTAAAGAGCATCAGAGTAATAAGAAGCTGGAGCAGTTGTTTAAGCGATTATTACTGCCGATTATTCAGAATCCGAAGTTGGGCAAGCTCACTTTAGCAAGCATTGTTGCTGCATTCTTTCTTTCTTGTGTTTTGTTTTATACCACTGCGGTGACAGTGAAGATGCTGCCACTGGACAATAAACCGGAATTTAGCGTCGTCGTTAACATGAAAGAAGGCACAGCACTTCCAGAAACGGCTAATCTGACAGCCAAAATGGCCTCAGCATTAAAAGATGTTTCTGAAGTAACGGCACTTCAAACCTATGTTGGTGTGGCACAACCTTTCGATTTTAATGGCATGGTTCGTCACTACTATATGCGTCGTGATCCATGGCAAGCAGAGATCCATGTTCAGTTATTGGATAAACATGATCGCAGTCGTAGTAGTCATGAGATTGCCAAAGCATCACGGGATTTGCTTAAACCAATGGCAGATGAAGTAGGAGCTAAAATAACCATCGTTGAAATGCCGCCTGGCCCTCCTGTACTCCAGGCCATTGTTGCCGAAATCTACGGTCCTGATGATAAGACACGCCGCGAAGTCGCAACAGAAGTGACCAAGACCTTTGAAGAAGCGCCGAGTGTTGCCGATGTCGATAACTACATACAGGAGCCATACAAAATTTGGCGCTTTAATGTGGATACAGAAAAGGCTGTGCGGCGTGGTATCTCTGTCGACACCATCAATCGAAATCTATCAATGGCAATGGGTGGATATAAGTTAGGTGATATCAAGAAAGAGAACGGACTCGATCCAACATATATTGTTATCCAGGTTCCACTTTCAACACGTGCTCAGATCACTCGATTAGGCGATCTGCCAATTCCAACAGGAGAAGGTAAAACCATTCCGCTAACGGAATTGGGTCGATTCGAACAGGTCGATCAAGATCCGGTGATATACCATAAAGACCTACGTCCGGTTGAGTATGTTGTTGGTGAAGCGGTCGGTCGTTTAGCGGCACCGATCTACGGCATGTTTGAGATCCAGGATCTTCTGGATAATTACGTCACACCAGATGGTGAAACAATGTCTGGCGAATATCTTGGACCACCTGAGGATAACGGAAAGTCAGCCTTTGAGTGGACTGGTGAATGGACTGTCACCTATGAGACATTCCGTGATATGGGAGCGGCATTCGGTGTTGCTCTAATTCTGATCTACATTTTAGTCGTTTGGGAATTTGGAAACTTCATTGTACCCGCAGTGATTATGGCGCCAATCCCACTAACCCTCATCGGGATCATTCCTGGCCACTGGCTAATGAACGCAGAATTTACCGCCACTTCGATGATTGGATTCATTGCTCTTGCTGGGATCATTGTTCGTAACTCAATATTGCTGGTCGATTTTTCGATGCATAAGGTGAGTCAAGGGGTTGAGGTTCGAGAAGCGGTCATTCAGGCATGTAAAACCAGAACCAGGCCGATCATGATTACTGCTTTTGCGTTAGTCGGTGGTTCCAGTGTGATATTAACCGACCCGATTTTTCAAGGGATGGCAATCTCACTACTCTTCGGTGTACTGGTTTCAACATTGCTAACACTTATGGTGATCCCATTAGGCTGTATAAGTGCTCGTTCGGTGTTTTGCAGTACCAGTGGTGGCGAACCATGTCAGGACGACTCTGCCAATGAAGTAAAACAATCAAAACTTAACCGAATTAAGATCGTTGATGTCGCATTTGGATTATTGCGATTGTTATTGATGTTATTCAAAGCAGTATTGTTCAAGCTTTATCAGTACAGCGTAAGTGCCATCTTTACCATTATTGAGTGGTATCAGGCTCGCAAAGCAAAGAAATCAACGCCTGCGACAACCGCAAAGGATGTCCCTTTACCGCAATCAACATCCAACACTTCAGTATCGGTCACACCAAAATCAGAACCGGCCGATGAAGTAAAAGCAACTCAGAATAAGAGAGACGTTGAGAAAGAGATGACTCAATCAACGCTTCAATCGAATGATAAGAATCGGCCTACATCAACCCAGAGTACAGAAAGATCTCAAAACAATGAAGACGCAGACAGTGGTGTAGAGCTTGATACCGCGACAGTTGTAAAACCGAAAAGAGCAACTACCAAGGATACTAATACAAAAACAGTAAAGGCTACGTCTGTTGAGGAAGTCAAGGTAGATAAACAAGAGAAAACAACACCGGATAAATCAGATTCGACGATAAAAAAATCGGCGGTCAAGAAGTCTGCGCCTAAACGGGTTGTTAAGAAGAAATCAGTTAAAGTAGAAACCGTACCAAAGAAGAGAAGTGTTAAAAAAACGAATGTCGTGAAGAAGAGTGTGGCCATTAAGAAGAAGGCCGTGAGTCATTCGGTTTCGATTAAAAGCGCTTCAGTAGCTATCAAAAAGAAAGCTGTTACGAAAAAAGGTGCCCGCCGTGGGATTCGTCTAAAGCACGATCTGGATGATGACTTTGATATTTAGGATTGAAATATGTTGATAAAAGAGCGGCTATGGTTTGATGTCATTCTTAAGGTGTTAGGAGTTCTATTGTTTTTACTTCCGGTATCGTTCGCTGTTGCGTTAACGGGCACTCAAAACGATAAAGAGTATTCGGGACCGATGTTACCTCCGGATGGTCCCTATTACAGTTCGAAACAACTGGTATATCCAAAACCTACAAACAATCAAAAAGACGATACGGTTGAGCAGAAAAGCAGTAGCTTAAAACAGGTCAAACCATTAGTCATAGAGGCTTATCCACCACCGGTATATCCCTATCCGTATCAAAATCGCAGGGACTATTATCCAATGCCTTATAACAACGGGTATCAACAATACCCTTATGGATATCCTCCACAGCCGAATTGGCAATACTGGAGACAATAGTGTTAAAAGGTGGATTGACGTTAATAACCGCTTTTTTGGTAGTTACCTCTACGTCCGCTTATGCGGTCTATCCAGTACGTCCATGGGGTAATATTCCAGCGCCGTATTCACCTCAATTTCAAAAAGAGAGAGGTTATAACGGCCGTTATAATCCGTGGTCAACGCCAGAAGAGGTTGAGGGTTCCGAGAGTAATATCGAACCCGAAAAGAGTGAGAAGATATTCGGTTCTGCAAAACCAGAAATCGAGTGGCCAAGCGAAGAAAAAATGGGGCGTACACCCAAAAGTAACGATGAAACAGAGCGTTTAAGGTATCGCTATCCAGTAGCGCCAATACCGATGGGGCCACCCGGTGCCGGATCCATGTGGGGTGGTGGTGTTTATCCCAGATACGGATACCCGCCTTATAGGTAATAAATAATGATTCAGCGAATCGATAATATGAGCGGAATAGAAAGATGATTACAGTCGTTGGAAATTTAAAAGGTGGTTCAGGTAAAAGCACGGTTGCATTTAATCTTGCTGTTTGGCTTGCTGCTCATGGTAAGCGCGTAAACGCCTTTGATCTTGATCCTCAACGAACACTGACGGATGTCGCTGAGGTCAGAAGTGATGAGGGGTATACTCCACTTTTCAGTTTGCACTATGGTGGTGAAGACCTGATTCAGGAACTTACCGAAAAGAATGGCGAGGTAATCGTCGATGTTGGCACCTCAGACATGAGTGCAATGAAATCGGCTTTAGCTGTTGCAGAGCGGGTTGTTGTCCCCGTTGCACCATCTCAAGCGGATATCTGGTCTACTCAGCGCTTTATCAGCATTATCAAGAAGATTGAGCCTAAGGGAAAACCGCCTGAGATAATCGTGTTTGTGAATCGTGCCGATACCCACTTCTCAATACGTGAGTCGGATGAAACTGAGGAGGCGCTTGCAGAATTACAGGGAACAACCTTGTTAAAAAAACGTCTGCATCAACGTACCGCATATCGTCGTTCATTTAGTGAAGGATTGGGTGTGTTTGAGCTGAAACCTTCAACAAAGGCTGCAAAAGAGTTTCGGAAATTTGCCAACGCACTTTACCCTGACTGTAAATAGGAGTTTATCACTGATGTTATTAAGGTTGCTGAGTTGGATATTTCAGCCGGTCTATATTATTTTGATTGCACTGGCTTTGGTTGCCTATCTAAAACGCGATCTGCTCGTGGATTATATTCCACCACTGCAACAGGCAAACACTGATCAAACAATCCAGCTTGTTGAAAAGCAAACTGCAGCAATTGAAAAAAAGCGACAATCGCTTCAAGAGATTACACTTCCACCAACTGAGTACCTTCCTAAAGTGAATGAGGAGCCAGAGCCAGTTGTTGAGACGTTGTTGGAAGAGAAGGTTGCCGAGGTGTCCGATCTTAAAACTGAACAACAGCCCGAAGAGATAGAGAGTGTTATTGCAGCCGCTGACCCTATCCAAACCAACAATGTAGTGATATCAGAGGTTGCACAAAATATTGACACGACTCAGCAGAACGATCATCTACTGACTGTAGATGTGGCGACTGAACAGGCTGTTGAAGCGTCAGAAGATACATCATCAAATGAAGCATTAACACCAAAACCGTCGAATACGATTGATAATCAAGTGCCGATCGATGAATCTGTGACCGAACCTGTGATAGCGGTTACTGAGCCCATTTCTGTAAGTGAAATCAATTCGCCTGATGATGTCAACGATAAATCAGAAGTGATAGAAGAGGATAAGGAATCAACGGTAGTCCCGGCTGTTGAACAAGCGGCAGAGAATCTTGCTGTTGCTGATGAAGTTGATGAACCTGCTAACCAGGATAAGAGTAGCCCAGATGAGAATGGGGTAAGTATAGAAAAGAGACAGGATGATGAATTACAACACCTCTGGTACTTGGCGCGATATGCTGCATGGCAGAAGCGATTCGATGATGCCGTTAATCTTTATCTGGATTTAATCAAAACCTATCCGCAACACGCGGATGGATACGGTGAATTGGGTAACGTCTATCTTTTGATAGGGGATGTCCGATCCGCGATAGCGTACTATCAGCAGGCAGTTGCAATTCTCGAAAAAGATGGACAGATCGGAGCCGTTTGGCACTTAAAACGTGTTATTGAAGAGCTTCAGTATGATCTCAATACAAATTAACAGGTATAACAATGAATATCTTTGGCCCCGAAGCAGTAATTGAACAGCGACTGAATAGTCTTGAGAAACATCTAAAAGATGAAAATCCGGTTTTGCTTGATGTTGTCACCACTTTTAAAGCGCTAGATCGCGTTGCTTATCGAATGGGAGTATTAAAACGTACTGAGTCATTCGCAACCTTAATCCCATGGTGGCCACTAATCTCAATACTCGGAACATTCTCTGCAGGTAAGTCGACATTTATTAACTATCATTTAAAGAGTCAGTTACAAAGCTCAGGCAATCAGGCTGTCGATGACAAGTTTACTGTCATCTGTCACAGTAATGATGGTGTTGTACATACCTTGCCAGGACTTGCGCTGGATGCCGATCCAAGATTCCCGTTTTATCAAATCAGTGAAGAGATTGAAAAAGTAGCCGGAGGAGAGGGTAAGCGCATTGATGCCTATTTACAGCTAAAAACATGTCCCAGTGAACAGTTGTTAGGAAAGATATTTATCGATTCTCCGGGATTTGATGCGGATGAGCAAAGAACCTCAACGCTCAGAATTACAGAACATATTGTTAACCTTTCAGATTTAGTTTTGGTCTTTTTTGATGCAAGACATCCAGAGCCGGGCGCAATGCAGGATACGCTACAACACCTTGTTGCTGAAAGCATACACCGATCAGATTCAAACAAATTTCTCTATATTCTCAATCAGATTGATACCGCAGCTCGAGAAGATAATCCTGAGGAGGTCTTTGGTGCATGGCAGCGTGCTATCGCGCAAAAAGGACTTACCGCCGGGCGATTCTACACAATCTATAATCCAGATGTATGCGTTCCGATTGAGGATGCCAATCTAAGAGAGCGTTTCGAATCAAAACGCGATGCTGATCTTGCTGAGATCAATGACCGCATCCAACAGGTTGAGATTGAGCGCGCCTATCGCATCATTGGTGCACTTGAGAAGATGGCGCGTGATTTTGAAGAGCGCATCGTTCCAGTTGTGACACAAGGACTAGAAAAGTGGCGAAAACGCACCTTAATACTGGATGCTATTGTGTTTGGCTTGACCTTCGCGCTTATAGTAGCGGGAACAATACAGGCAGGTTACTGGAACGGATTAAGCTTCGAACCGCCATGGCTTGAATCTGTGACAGGTAGTGAACTCATCGCTTCTGGCGTTGCAGTCTTATTTTTGAGTTTGATCGTGTTTATCCATTTTAAACTTCGCCGAATTGCATCACGCTCGGTTGCAAAATGGATTACGAAGCAGACACTTAATAAGGACGAGGCAAAACGTATTCTTGGAGCATTTAATCGAAGTACTACCGTTTGGCGAAGCCTGTTTTCAACCTCTCCCGCAGGATGGGGTAGAGGTGTAAAACGGAAATTAAACAAAATTATTGGTGAGACCGATCGCTTCGTTCAACGATTGAATGATCGTTACGCTGATCCCTCAGGAAATAAAAAAGCGACAATCCCAAGGAAGAGTGCAGTTGATATTCGAGAAGTGACACCTGAGAACAGCATGGTCGCAGAAAAAAATGGTAGTTCATGAGTTATAACATGGCGACAGAGAAACAATTCGTATATTGTTAAGCCTTTAACAAGGATCAAGACAAGTAATGATTAGGGTATTAATCGTTGACGACCATGATTTAGTGCGAATGGGCATTAGGCGTCTTATTGATGATCTTGAAGATATCGAGGTGGTCGGCGAAGCAGCCTCGGGTGAAGAGGCGATAAAGTTTATACGTGATGATGAGCCTAATGTTGTCCTAATGGATGTCTCAATGCCTGGTATTGGGGGCTTGGAGACAACACGAAAACTCAGTATCAGCCATCCTCATCTACCAATCGTTATTGTGACGGTTCATACCGAAGATCCTTTTCCTAATCGATTATTAAAAGCTGGAGCTGCGGGATATCTGCATAAAGGCTGTAATATTGAAGAGATTGAAAAGGCAATCATCGCAGTTCATCGGGGACAAAAATATGTCAGCCCTGATATCGCACAAGCATTGGCACTTGCTCTGTTACAAGGTACTGAGGATTCACCCTTTGATGCACTTTCAGAGAGAGAGATGCAGGTTTTGATGATGTTTGTTCGTGGTAACAAAGTCAGAGAGATCTCAAAGATGCTCAATCTCAGCCCTAAAACTGTCAGTACCTATCGTTATCGTGTTTTTGAAAAGTTAGGCGTTAAGAATGACGCAGAGTTAACCCGCCTGGCCATGCGCCATGGTGTGCTAGAAGGCGTGGAGTAGAGCAAAATAATAAAGCCTCTTTGCCTGCCGGTTTCAAACAGAACCACATTTGTTATTTTCCTGTATTCGTTTTAATCTTCTTCGCACATCTTCTAAATATGTAATTTCATACTGACATGTCCACATTTGATCATTCAAATTTTTTGAAAAAGGTGACAACCCGTCCCGGTGTCTATCGCATGATCAATAGTGATGGCGAGGTAATCTATGTCGGTAAGGCAAAAAATCTAAAAAAACGACTGGTAAGCTATTTCAGAAAGTCAGGTCTTGCTCCTAAAGTTGCAGCAATGGTGAAGCAGATCGACTCCATTGAGGTGGTCGTAACGCATACCGAAGGTGAGGCACTGCTCCTTGAAAACAACCTTATTAAAGGGCTTAAGCCTCGCTACAATATCCTTCTTCGGGATGATAAAAGTTACCCATACCTGTTTTTATCAAACCAGGTATTTCCAAAGTTAACCTTTCATCGAGGCGCGAGGCGACATAAAGGGGAGTATTTTGGTCCTTTTGCCAGTGTGGTTGCCGTACGAGAAAGCCTGAATCTATTACAAAAACTCTTTCCGGTAAGACAGTGTGAAGATAGCTATTTCAGTAATCGAACACGCCCATGCCTGCAGTATCAGATCAAACGATGCAGTGCCCCGTGTGTCGGGCTTATTACTTCAGATGAATATGAACAGGATGTTCAACACACACGAATGTTTCTTCAAGGCAAGCATAACGAGGTGATCGATGCACTTGTTAAGCGAATGGAAGAGGCTTCAGCAAAGCTGGAGTTTGAAAAGGCATCTCGTTATCGGGATCAGATTGTAAATCTAAGACGAGTGCAGGAGAAACAGTATGTCGTTAGCGGCAAAGGAGATCTCGATATCATTGCCGCAGTTCGTAAAGAAGGAATAAGTAGTGTCCAGATCTTCATTATTCGTGGCGGACAGAATCTGGGTAACAAAACACTGTTTCCGGCTCATGCTGAGGAGAGTGACCTTGAAGAGTTATTAACCGCGACAATCGCTCAATACTATCTCAAAGGCGCAGGTGGCCAGAGTCATCCGGTTCCGTCTGAAATTGTTGTAAACCTAAAACTGCCCGATCAGAAGGTATTGGCTGAGGTGCTCAGTCAGCAACATGATAGCAAGGTAATCATCACAAGCTCAGTGCGCGGCGATCGTGCACGTTGGGTTCGCATGGCCGAGATGAATGCAAATCAGGCCTTGCTTTCGCGTATTACCAAACGAGAAAACTATCAAAACCGGCTAGAGTCACTGCAACAGATACTGCAACGAGATGATGCTGTGAATCGAATTGAGTGTTTCGATATCAGCCATACCATGGGCGAGTCGACGGTTGCTTCGTGTGTTGTGTTTGAGGGTGAAGGGATGAAGCGCAGTGATTACCGCAGGTACAATATCAACGGAATTACACCCGGTGATGATTATGCCGCAATGCATCAAGCACTATCACGTCGATATGGACGAATAAAACAGGAGGAGGGAGTCTATCCTGATCTTCTGTTGATCGATGGTGGGAAGGGGCAACTCACCCAGGCAGAAGAGGTATTATCAGAGCTTCAACTTATTGGTATTACGCTCGTCGGTGTAGCAAAGGGGAGTGATCGCCGAGTCGGGATGGAGCAGTTAGTGTTGTCGGGACAATCTCAGCCCATTATACTGCCAGCCGATTCAGGTGTATTACACCTAATTCAAGAGATCAGAGATGAGGCGCATCGTTTCGCGATTACGGGTCATCGTGGACGACGGGCAAAAAAGCACAAACGATCTACACTGGAAGATATTCCCGGTTTAGGGCCGAAACGCCGTCAATTGTTAATCAAACAGTTTGGCGGTCTACAAGAGATCCAGCGCCTTGGTGTCGATGACCTCACCAAAATAAAAGGGATCAGTACTGAACTGGCTCGCCGAATTTATGATGCACTGCATCCAGAAGATAATAAGCACTAAATCAGAATGAAAATGACAATACCAAACATATTGACACTCATGCGGATTGCATTGATTCCGGTATTTGTCATCGCCTTCTATCTACCCTTTGAATGGTCACATCTTGCCGCTACCCTTATTTTTTGTGTTGCAGCAATTACCGATTGGTTTGATGGCTATCTCGCAAGACGGATGAATGAGATCTCACGATTTGGTGCATTTCTCGATCCAGTTGCAGATAAGCTGATGGTTGCAGCATCACTGGTACTTATTGTTGATGCCAATCCTGTAGGTTATTCAAGCATTTGGACTGCTATCCCGGCAATCGTGATCATCGGTCGCGAGATTGCAATCTCTGCACTTCGGGAGTGGATGGCAGAGGTTGGTGCTTCAAGCAAGGTTGCTGTAAGCATGATGGGAAAAGTAAAAACCACCGCGCAGATGGTTGCGATAGTGTTATTGTTGTTTCAAAACCCGCTATTTGGATTGCCCATTGCTCAAATCGGTCTAACGATGCTCTATATTTCAGCCATCTTGACCTTATGGTCGATGGTTAAATACCTTCAGGCCGCCAGATCTTCGATGAATGTCTAATCCATCATCCGTTCAGCGTTTTAACACGGTTATTTACCCTTCATTTCTTCAATAATTTCCGAAAGTTACTACCTTTTTCCAAAAAATGCGGGTAAAATCGCCGGCTTGATCTGGATTGTGGGTTGCCTGATTGTAAGGCAGCCCTGTTTTGTTTGTAGAGAACGAGGTTTTCGATGGTAACCATTCGCATGTCACGAGGCGGCGCAAAGAAGCGTCCCTTTTATAACATTATTGTCACAGATAGCCGCAATCGCCGTGACGGCCGCTTTATTGAGCGTGTAGGCTTCTTCAACCCGACTGCTAAAGGCGGTGAAGAGCGTCTTCGTATTGAGCAGGAGCGCGTTGATTACTGGTTAGGCCAAGGTGCTCAAACGAGTGATCGTGTTGCATCTCTAATCAAAGAGAGTAAAGCTGCTTAATATCCTTATCTCCAGGTAGGTTGAGATGGCCGACAGTAAAGATAACTACATTATTGTTGGTAAAGTTTCGGGTGTATTTGGCGTTAAAGGTTGGGTGCGAGTCTATTCTCACACTGAACCTCGAGACAATATCCTCAGGTATAAGACTTGGTTCCTTGAGCAGCGCGGTCAGTGGGTTCCTTTTACCCTGACTAGCGGTCGCCAACATGGTAAAGGAATCATCGCACAGCTTGACGGTATTAATGACCGTGATATTGCTGCAACACTGGTTCAACGTAAGGTTGCGATTGATTCATCCCAGCTACCAGAGCTGGATAACGGTGAATTTTATTGGCGTGATCTTCTTGGGTTAGAGGTTCATAACAGCGATGGAACAGCATTCGGAAAGGTTGTCGATTTTTTGGAAACCGGTTCAAACGATGTGTTGATAGCACGCAATGGAGAGGTTGAACGATTGATCCCATATATCCCGGAACAAGTCATCTTAGATATCGATTTGGATAACGCTAAGATCACGGTAGATTGGGATCCGGAGTTCTAAATTGGTTCGGTTTGATGTCATCACACTCTTTCCAGAGATGTTTGACTCAATCAGTCGTTTTGGTGTTTCTGCCAGAGCGTTAGAGCGAAACCTGTTTGAGCTTGGATTATGGAATCCGCGAGATTATACAAAAGACCGTCATCGCACTGTTGATGATCGCCCCTACGGTGGTGGCCCTGGCATGGTGATGATGGTTGAGCCGCTAAGTGCAGCAATTAAAGCGGCCAAAGAGGTTAAAGATGTACCTAGCAGGGTGATCTATCTTTCGCCGCAAGGCGTGCCGATGAACCAACAGAAAGTTCGCGAACTGGCGCAAGAGGAGCATCTGATTCTATTAGCAGGTCGATACGAAGGTGTTGATGAGCGTTTAATAGAGCTTGAGGTCGACGAGGAGCTATCACTTGGCGATTATGTGTTAAGCGGTGGCGAAATCGGTGCGATGGCGATCATCGATGCGGTAGTCCGGTTAATTCCGGGTGCTTTAGGGCATGAAGAGTCAGCAGAGCAGGACTCATTTAGTGATGAACTGCTTGATTGTCCACACTACACACGACCTGAGGATTACAAAGGGCATAAGGTGCCTGAGGTTCTACTTAGTGGCAACCACAAAGCGATTCGTGAGTGGCGTCACCAACAGGCGGTTGAAAGAACACGGCAGAGACGGCCAGATTTGTTGAAAAGTTCCAAATCGGGTTAGTTTTAGTCTCAATAAGCCATAAATTGAGTGAATTAATGCGAGAATCTACATATAAAACTGTGTATAATTCGCGCAAATTTTTTTGGGAGTTCAAAAAATGAGCAATATTATCGAGCAGATCGAAGCGGAGCAGATGACCCGCGAGATTCCTGAGTTTGGTTCAGGTGACACGGTGGTAGTACAGGTTAAGGTAAAAGAGGGTAGCCGTGAGCGTCTTCAGGCGTTCGAAGGTGTTGTTATTGCGAAAAGCAATCGTGGCCTGAACTCCTCTTTCACCGTTCGCAAGATTTCACATGGCGAAGGTGTTGAGCGTGTATTCCAGACATATAGTCAGCAGATTGATTCTATCGAAGTGAAGCGCCGTGGTGATGTTCGTCGCGCTAAACTCTACTATCTGCGTGAGCGTTCAGGTAAATCTGCACGTATTAAAGAAAAGCTTAACGTCAAAAAGTAATCGGGATTTTTCCCTATTACTTAAGTGGTTGCGGATGAATATCCAGCAACAAAAAAACAGAAAAGGCGGAACAGTATATAAACGACTGTTCCGCCTTTTTTGTCTTCAGCTTCTTCTTTTCTCTGTTATCAATCCGGTGGTTGCTCAAACCACACAAGAGCAGATCAGACTCTTTGCCGAAGGCGGTGCTCCTGAACTTGCCATCGCGATGATCGAGAAGCTTCAGCCCGAATACAATCAAGATAAAGACTCTTGGAGTCATTGGGAAGCGATCCGTGTAGAGATTCTGTCAAAGCATAGCTTTTGGAAAGCGTTGATTGATCGTATTGAACACTACCCAGAAAATCTTCCAGCAACAAAAAAGTTCGAAAACAGTGAACTAAAGGCCAATGCGCTGCTAAAACTGCATCGCTTTGCAGAGGCTAGAGAGGTGCTGCATCAACTGATTTGGCGTGGAGAACAGGCATACGAACAACATCAATTGTCACACTGGCGGCGCTTGATTATCGAGAGTTATCTGGGTGAACAGAAAGGGGAGGATGCCTATCTTGCTATGCAGCGCTATCATCAGGATTATGGTCGAAATGAAAAAGAAGCGTTATTAAGTGCCAAGGTATTGCTCGCATCAAATCATCCAGAGCAAGCCGAACAGGAGCTACTGAGCCTTGAGCGAACTGAACAGGTCGAAAACCTGCTTCTACTCACCACCATCCGCCAGCAAAAAAGGTTACGCGCCACACTTGCTGATGCCAAACGCCGCCTCCGTTCTGAAGATGCAAGTAATCGTCAGAAGATGTTTTTAAGCGCAGTGATTGTGGAGGTGGCGATATTAATCAATGAATATCCATCACGCATCATCGCTCTGGAGCAGCTCTATCGCTTGCCAGAGTCAAACCCAATGATTAAGGAGCTATTTAATTTTAAGCCAGATGACTTATGGAACGCCTATATTGAGTATGCACAACAGATGGCTAATAAGAGTCAATTGCTTCAAGGTGACGATGATTCATGGTTTAAAGAGGCAGAAGAGTCGAAGAAGTTTTTACCAGTAAGAAGTCGATCATACCTATCCTATCTGGCACACAAGTCGTTGATTAGCGAACATCAGCATCAAGCACACCAGTTATTGATAGATCGTATTCTTGGATTAAATGGTGGTGAACACCTGCTTGAAAAGCTCTATCTGGAATCGAGCTATGTCGATCCCGTTCGCGATATTCCTCAAGATGCTGCCTTTCTTTTACTGGATAAAGCGATTCGGGAGAACAATCTACAACGGGCATCACGGCTTATTCAACAGCTTGATGCACCGCCAAAGGGAACAGCGTTATTTGTCTGGAACTTAAGAAAAGCGAAGATTTTTTTACTGGCTGCTGAGATCGAACCAGCGATTAAGGCGATTGAAAATGGCGTTACCGAGATCACAAAGGTTACTGCAAGTTATCGTGATCGTTTAGTGCAGTTGATCTTTGATCTGCAAACGGTAGGAGAGGATCGCGCAGCATTAAAGTTATTAACCGATATTCTGGTGCAGATTGAAGAATCAGAGTTTAAGCGTGAGCTGCTTTACTGGATAGCAGAAGCACATGCAAACCTCTCGGAGTATGTGCTCTCAGCGAACTACTATCTGCAATCAGCAACACTTTTCGATAGCAAAAGCATGGATCCATGGGCACAAACCGCACGATATCAGGCTGCTAAATCACTTTTAAAAGCGGGGTTACGTCGTGATGCTGAGACGATCCTTACCGGTTTACTTGAAGTCACCAACGATCCTGCACGTGTTGCGATTATTAAACGTGAGTTAGAACAGGTTAGGTTGCAGCGATAGCCTTATGAACGCGACAACCCAAATCGATATCACGAATAAAGCGCTCCCCTCATTTGTTGTTCGGCTTACTTTTTCGGGTGACGATCTGATCGACCTGAGTTTTATCGAGGCATCACTGTTTCATAACAGCATGCACAAGCTTACCCAAGAGCAAAAAAGGTGTATTGATGCAGTCGTGCGATATCTAAAAAATGGGGAACCGTTAATTGGTATGAAGATTCACGAGAAGGGAACTGCCTTTCAGAAAAGAGTTTGGAGTGCCTTACGTACCATTCCTTATGGACAAACAGTGACCTATGGTCAATTAGCTGAAAAACTTGATTCGGGTGCTCGTGCCGTGGCTAATGCATGTCGACATAATCCGATTGCATTGGTAACACCGTGTCATCGGGTGGTGTCTGCTAATGGTATTGGGGGGTTTATGGGGCAAAATAGTGGAAATGAGATAGATCTTAAGCAGTGGCTCATTAATCATGAGAGAACATAATGAGTTTCGATTCAGCGATTGATCACTTTATTGATACCTTGTGGCTTGAACATGGGCTTAGTCAAAACACATTAAATGCCTACAGAAGTGACCTGAATCAATTCCAGAACTGGCTGAATCATAAAGGGCTCGATACGCTTCAAGTAACCTCAGTTGATATTCTTGACTATCTACAATACCGGGGACGAAAACAGGTAAAGGCACGAACCAGTGCACGAATTCTATCAACACTAAAGCGCTACTATGGACATCTTCATCGTGAAGAGCTCATTGATCACGATCCGACACTACTGATTGAAGCGCCAAAGATTCCACGCTCACTTCCAAAAACATTAACCGAGACCGAAGTCGAGCTATTGATCAATGCACCAAACACAGAAGAGCCGCGTGGCTTACGAGATCGGGCGATGTTTGAACTGATCTACGCCACCGGATTGCGAGTAACTGAACTCGTAACCATCACCTTGTCACAGATCAGTCTGGAGCAGGGAGTGGTTCAGGTCGTCGGAAAAGGGGATAAGGAGCGTTTAGTCCCAATGGGGGAAGAGGCGACAAGCTGGTTAGAACGATATCTAAAATCAGGAAGAGCAGAACTACTTAAGAAACAAGCGCTTACCGATGCAGTCTTCCCTGGAAACAGAGGGGTTGCAATGAGTCGGCAGGCATTCTGGCAAATGATAAAGCGATATGCGTTAGAAGTTGGAATCAAAAAAACGATTTCACCACACACGTTGCGCCATGCATTCGCTACGCACCTACTGGATCATGGTGCAGACCTTAGGGTAGTGCAGTTACTGCTAGGACATCAGAGTCTGACAACAACCCAAATCTACACCCATGTTGCGAATGCAAGGCTAAAATCACTTCACGCCAGCCACCATCCGAGAGGGTGAGGTTAGTCGAGGAGATCCAGGACGTTTTCTGGAGGTCTTCCCAACACTGCACAGCCATTAATAACCACAATCGGGCGCTCAATAAGGATTGGATGGTTAACCATCAGCGCTATCCACTCATCTCGACTGCGACTATCTGCTTTTGTGAATCCCAGATCTTTTACGACAGATTCACCAAACCGGATGATCTCTTCTGGATTTTTATTGAGCATTTTCAATAGGCTATCCAATTCATCTTTAGTTGGTGGCGTTTCAAGATAGTTGATCGTTTGAACGGAAACCCCGTGCTCTTCGAGTAGTCCCAATGTTGCCCGACTCTTGCTGCAACGGCTATTGTGGTAAATCGTCGCTTCCATAATAACTCCCGTGGTTTATTTAATGGTTATCGTTGCAATGTATGGGGTTGGTTGCAGAAATAAACCCAAAAAGAGAAAATATGACAAAAGGAGCTATTCATTATTTTACAGATAATCATGGGTAATCAAGCGTGGACTGAGTCGAGTCCTGTCCTATTTATGGTTGTCTCTTGCTGATAATAGCCCTATCCTACAAAGAGTTGAGATAACAACCAAAGCCAATAGGTTCCTATGCCGAATAAAACAATTAAATATCTGAGATATTCCATTCAGTTTGGGGTTGCCAGCTTTTTAGTCACACTCCTGACAGCCTGCTCATTTGGAAGCTCCGGATCACACTATACCAGTGGCGAGTGTGATCAGGTTCGTGCTGCTTTTGATCTCGGCTCTGAGATTACCAAAATGCAGGTTGCACGTGTTGACGCCTGTGAAGGCATTATCATTCAGACTCTTATTCGCGATGAGATCCCGGTCGATTATCAGGCAGATATCGAAAAAAATGGTGGGGAACTAAGCCCTACAATCATTAAACAGGGAATTGATGCGATAAAGCAACTTAAAAAACAGTCACTAGAGTACCAGCCAGCAGGTTATTTCGGTGTGGCAACCGGTATCTTTGAAAGCGCCGGTAGCACAGGTAGCGCTGTGGTTGATGAGCTTAGTCAAAAGAGTGGGATTAGCTTTACTATCATCAACAAACAACAAGAAACAGACAATCGCTATACGGGTGCCCTTAATAAAGCACAGTTAGAGTCTGAAAATGGGGTAGTGTGGGAGATTGATAATGATCGTCAGCAGATCACAACCGCTAAAGGCATTAATGGGCAAGATCTCTTTGAAATCCCGCTGGGTTCAAACAACTTTAAATCACTGGTGATTTCGGTTCTGGATAAAGCAAACAAAAAAACGCCTAATCCAATGACCAAGAGCGAGATCAATACAGCGATACTTCTAGCGCAAACCAGAGCGGAAAAGTCGATATCCCAAGTTGTCAAAGATCGTATAGATGAAAGTGATAGCACCGTTGTTGGCATCGGAAGTGTTCATGTATTCAGTATTCCCGGTTCACTGAAGAATCAGAAAACCTATGATCGAGAAATGCTCGAAGATGCCCTATATGCCTATGCCGATATGGATGACAAAATGCTTGGTGGTGGTCTGTTTGTTTCAAATAAACTCACCGATATGGCGTTGGTGCTAGGATTTATGAATGCGCTGAATATTGATGAGATCATTGCACGACGAGTTGATAACACCGAAGCTGTACTTGTTAACCAAAAATTGTGGTGGCAACAGCCAGTTAAGAAATAGCCAAACATCTCTATGCGAGATAACCTCTAATTCTGGATCCCATTATTAATGGAGGGATTACTCTAGGTGAGGATGGGTTTAATTTTTTTACGAAAGACCATGTAATCAAAATTTACAGAAGCCTTGTTATCAGCTCGGATAATTTACTTAGTTGCGTTGCGTTAAGTGACTCAAACAAAATGTGAGAAGCCTCTGAGAATGAAGCTTTTGAATCTTCATAAATCTGTTTTCCTGAAACTGAAAGTGTAACTAGGCTGACTCGGGCGTCACGAGGATTTGATTCCTTCTTTACAAGACCAATTTTCTCTAGAGGGTTTAGCAAACGGGTAATCCCAGAAGGACTTAAACCTACCCGTTCAGCAAGTTCATTACGGCGCATTTTCTGAGATGGTGCTATATAGAGCTGATTCAGAACAAAGTAATCTGATAGGCTTAAACCGTGCACTGAAAGTGCACCGCCAACCCGTTTCTGAATTATACCTTGTAGGTTCATGAGATTGATCACCAAATGATCGACTGTATTTTCTGACATGTTTAACTCACTTGAGAGATGTTTGATTGCGCAACAATAATGCATATTGCTTGCGAGGTCAAATACTAATCAATAGAAATTTCATTAGAGGATATATCGCCGCCAGCGACCGCTGGGTCGAGAATCAACAGGGCATAAAAAAACCCGACTCTAAACGAATCGGGTTCTTGTGTTTGGTTCCCTCAGCTGGACTCGACTGTTTTGTAGGAACAAAACAGGCCGTGCAACGCACGCCCGAAGGGGATAAAACAGGGATGTTTTAGAGCCACCAGCGACCGCTGGGTCGAG
>JBNKZU010000038.1:0-71940 GCA_050301795.1 Thiohalomonadaceae bacterium
GTAATGACAAAACAACAATAATGATCATGGGTGCGGTAGCCGTTGTTGTCGTGATAGCAGTTGTTGTGATGAGGGTTAAGTAATGAATGTTGCAGAGATTACAATTACAGCCGGCGAAAAGAGACAGATTCAAGGTGGAAGATTTTTTAAGCTGTTAGATACTGACTCGCAGGTTGATGTAGTTTTTAAAGTAAACAATCAACCGCTATATAAAGCAATTGGTGTTAAAGGTGGTTTCGAGGCGAGGCCGGAAGTCAACTTTGACATGGTTGAAATCTCATCAGCAACGACTCAAACAATCAAGTATGGTGTCAGCTATGGAGAAGGCGGTGATACTAGATTAGTGGGTGAAGTTACAGTATCGCAACCATCACAGATAGTCGATTATCCTGACGTGACGATTACAGGGTCAGTCGAAATCTTAGCGGCCAATGCCTCAAGAAAGAGAGCGTTGATTCACAATAATTCAACAACATCGACGGCAAGGGTAGGTGGCCCAGCGTTAGTATTCGGTAAAGGGATAGCGTTATATCCACAGACAACCATCGAAATAGAAGGAACAGCCGCTATCTATGTTTGGGGGACAAATATTCCGGTTAGCCGGCAGGAGCATATCTAGTGCCGATTTATGGAGTGTCGCCAAAGCAGGTAGAAAACGCACTAAACCTGAGCGGGAAGATTATCGTTAGCACAGTGCAAGCTGATGTGCCGGCTATACCGGCAGCAGGTCAGACATATCTATACTTGGCAGTGCAAGGGGCAAAGGTTGGAGGTGTAGCTGTAGTAAATACTGAAACCTATTTAAGGAGTTGGGTAGTAAATGCACTTGTTAGCGGAGCAAATCAAGTAAGGGTTGAGATAACAAATAATCAAGCGTTGGCATCAGCGCAAGAACTGGCAAAAGACTTTTATGTCTCGGTTATAAATCCATGAGCAGAACGCACATTCTGACGTTGTTGTTAGTAAGTTTGATAGGGTATTTGGTGATGAGCACAAAAACGACCAGAGGGATTAAGAACAACAATCCCGGAAATATACGGCAGTCAGATACAGATTGGCTCGGAGAATCTGCAATCGATAATGATTTAGAGTTTGAGGAGTTCGATACACCGGAACAGGGAATAAGAGCAATGGCTATTGTTCTTAAGAATTACTACTTTCGGCATGGGCTAAAAACCATAAGAGAATTTATCACAAGATGGGCACCACCGACAGAAAATGACACTGAGGCGTATATAACGGCAGTTTCTAAAGAGGTCGGACTAGAACCGGATCAACCGTTCTATATTGTGCAGTACATGGAGCCTATGGTTAAAGCAATAATTCGGCATGAAAACGGTAAACAGCCGTACAGCGATGAGATAGTCAGTTCTGGCATTGCGATGGCGCTTGCATGAATCTGGACTGGAAAGCGGCGGCGGTATTGGTTGTAGGTGGACTGGTAGCCGCATACATCATAAAGCGGCAGGTGGTACAAAGCACAGAAGCGGCGCTAGAAGCCGTTAACCCGGTCAACGATGAGAATATATTCCATAGCGGAGTTAATGCAGTCGGGGCAAAAGTAACCGGAAACGATAGCTGGTCATTAGGTACAGCTATATATGAGTGGACGCATTGAGGAAAAGAAAATGCCAAGAATCAAAGTTAATAAGAGAACGATAAAAGCGCCAGAGCAGTCAGGAAAGCAATATACAGACTGGAATGAGCTTGTTGTTATGAGTTTTTCAGAACTCGAAGATTTAGCAGACAAAGTAGGTGTTGATATAACCGGACTCAGTTTTATGCAAGTAAGAAGCCTGTTAAATAACCATTTCAAGGAACTGGCGGCTGAATAATGAGCGGGTTAATTGCCGGAATCATCTCAGGGATGACGAATGCAGGGATCGCGCTATTGTCGAAACTGCTTACCCAAGGTTTTTTTGAAGATGTTTTCTCTAAAGTTTTTCTGAACCTCGCTGAACGCTTCGCAAAATCCACCACCAATACCCTAGATGATGAGCTTGTAGAAGAGATGAAGAAGCGCTTAAAGAAGGTTGAGAGCGATGTCAGAGGTAATTAATACAGTACCATTTTGGGGATACATTGCACAGGCGTTAATAGCTGGCGGAATCTCAGGGATCGCGTTTTGGGCAACAGTAAGAACAGAGCTTAAATACATGCGCCGTGATATCGACAGCGCACATAGTAAAATCACAAAACACATTGAGGGTCATCATGGTTAAAAAATCAATTTCAAAAAAGAAGGCGACCAAAGGCAAAGGAAAACTTAAGAAGGGATATCGTTACGTTAAAGGCGGTAAAATCGTTAAAGCTAAAAAGAAGAAATGAAAGAAGCTGCACGATTAATAGTTTATGGCCTTGCCGCCTATGGCGCATGGACGCTGAGGCGGGCGGCGGTGGCCACGGTTCGAAATGTGGCTAAAAAGGTAATCTCGTGAAAACTTCACTCGGTCTAATGATCGGTTTTGTGATCGGCTCTGTTGTCGGGTTTGCGTGGTCGCAGAATACGAAGTCACGACTCGGCGAGAATACAACAACTGAAATGAAGGGTGGGAAGCTGATCATCACAATGGATGCAGGGAAAGCGGCTACCCAAGGCGCTCAGGATGCGTTTGATAGGATTTTTAATTAATCTACGTGCATGAAACCGGCAACACCTCAAGCCAAGATCATTTCATGCACGTAGGGCGCTTTTTTTATCTTCCGAACCTTCGAGAGTCGATATCGACTCTCTTTTTTTGTTTGGGGAACGGGATCACATTAGAGCGCTGCGAGTATTTCAGCCGTTCCTCAAGTCGTTGAATTCGAGAGTACAGCTCTGAGCGTTGGATATCTAATTTTGAAAAATATAGATCGAGTTCATGCGCTAGGTAGCTTGATGTATAGACAGTATTAATATCATCACACCATAGATCACCACGGCCATTGATGTGCCAGCGTTCCCATCTTTGGCCTGCATTGCCCGGCAAGGCGCATAAATGGCCGCCGAGAAGATAACACCAACGAGTGAACCAGAAAGGGGCTGTATTAGTTTCAATCCAGCGGTAAAGAGTTTTTTTGTGAACACCAAGCAAAGCGCACATCGTCGGTGGTGATAATTGAGCGACATGAGTTATCAACTGATGGACAGAATGTCCTTCAAAATTTTCCATAATAAGTCCTTGTTATTTATTTTAGGTGGAATAGGAATCTAAGCAGGGTGCGGGATAGATGGCAATCTCAATACTCTGACAAGAGAGTCTTTTAATGATTCCATCCAACTTAACATAATATATATTATGCGCAAATATTAAATGATATACGGAAAGGTTTTAGTTAGATAAAAGAGAGTTTGATTGAGATTTTATATCTGAAGTTTTTAATCAATCCATCTAGTCATGGAGCAATTCAAGTTCTTATTCGGCACCACGACAGTTTGTGATTCGTAATGATGAGGTAAAGGATGTTATCGAATACGTTAAAGATTGTGCATACATTGGGTCGATATGATTAATTTTTTCAAAGTGTCTTTGTATCTATTTTTAAGGCACTAATTCACATATCAGCAAAACAAACTGGCTGTATTGATAGAGAGTGAATATAATCCTCTCTTCTTACTGGGTTTATAATCGATAATAGTTGAAATAATGAACAACTTTGATCCACAGTTTCTAAGAAATTTTGTGCCGCTAAACGAGTTAACTGTAGATAACCTACGAGATTTAGCGACAAAAACCGAGATTTTGGAGCTCTCTAAGGACAAAAAGCTTTTCAATCGTGGGGATTCTGATAAGAAAACCATCTTTATCCTTTCTGGTGAAGTTATGCTGCTGGGCGATAACAACAGCAAATCAACGGTGACTGGTGGTACTAAATCGAGCCGATTCCCTATCGATCACCATATTCCTCGCCATACAACAGCGATTGCTACCACTGATATTAAATACATTAGTATTGATAACGATTTTCTTGATCTGTTACTGACATGGGATCAAAACACCAATTATACCGTCGCAGATATCGAAGAGTCTGACGATGATGAAGGGACAGACTGGATGAGCAATATGCTCCGTTCAGAGATCTTCCACAGGATTCCGCCAAGTAACATTCAAACGGTTTTAATGAAGATGGAACCTGTCTCATACGAGAAAGGTGATGTCGTCATCAATCAAGGAGATGAAGGTGACTATTACTACTACATCAAAAAAGGGATTTGCAGTGTTACTGTTCAAACCAAAAGTGGCAAAATTATTAAATTAGCTGAATTAACGGCTGGCACCGGCTTTGGTGAAGAGGCATTAATCTCAGATAACAAACGTAATGCCACAGTCACTATGGATAGTGATGGCAGTTTAATGCGCCTAGGTAAAGAGGATTTCGTTGAATTGCTTAAGGCTCCGGTTCTTCAAAATGTTGATTTTGAAGGGCTTAAAAAGCTCGTAAAGGAAGAAAAAGCGATTATGCTGGATGTGCGCCTTGAGGCAGAATACAAAAACTCAGCGATAAAAGGCAGCAAGAATATCCCACTCTATTTATTGCGAATGAAGACCGATAAGCTCCCCAAAGATCGAAAATATATCGCAATTTGCGATACCGGTAGACGTAGCTCTTCTGCTGCGTTTTTACTGAATGAGCGTGGTTATGATGCCTACTATCTTGAAAATGGCTTAATGGGACTTAAGCATTCATAACCTATTGAATATTAAATAGCTTTTCAAAGTTATCCCACACAGACTGATTGATACTTTCGACCGTCTCTCCTCTTAGCTCCGCTATTTTTTCAACAACCTTTATTACATACTCTGGACGGTTTGCTTTGCCTCTATAGGGAACGGGTGCAAGATAGGGAGAGTCTGTCTCTACCAGCATTGACATAAGGGGGATAGTCTTTGCAACCTGTTGCAGTTCTTGGGCACTATTGAAGGTGACAATGCCTGAGAATGAGATGTAGAAACCTAAATCCATCGCCTGCTGTGCTGTTTGCAGGTCTTCAACAAAGCAGTGCATTACTCCACCAACTCTATCTGCGCCCTGCTCTTTTAAAATCCGTAGTGTGTCGTCCTTAGCGTCACGGCAATGAATCACGAGAGGCTTGTTAATCGCCTTAGCTGCCTCGATGTGTGTACGGAACCGATTGTGTTGCCAGGTAAGGTCACCACTGCTTCTAAAATAGTCGAGCCCAGTCTCACCGATGGCGACAACCTTTGGATTATCGGCAAGTTGGATTAGATCATCAATACTCGGCTCGTGTTCCTCCTTCTGGTTTGGGTGAATGCCCACGGTGGCATAGATATGGGGGAACTGCTCAGATATCTCTACAACCTTGTGGACATTATTCATACCAATAGAGACATTGAGGATTCGGTCAATCCCCTGTTCTTTTGCAGATTGAATTGCGGCGGTAAGTGAGTTGTCGTTTTGGGTTAAATCGAGGCGATCTAAGTGGCAATGTGAGTCGAGATACTTCATTAATAATATACGTTTTTGTTTGGGCTGTTTCGTTTACAGCCCATCAAGTGTTACATGGTGTGAGTCTGACGATCCGATTTAAGTGCACCAGCAAGATAGGTTTCGATCTTTCCGCGAATATTACCGCCATCCTGTTCACTGAACTGAACTCCGATTCCGGCAGCGCGGTTACCTTGTGAGCCTGGTGGCGTGATCCAGACAATCTTGCCAGCGATAGGCATCTTCTCTTTCTCTTCCATGAGGTTTAGTAGCATAAAGACCTCTTCTCCGAGCTTATAGGCTTTATTGGTAGGGATAAATAGCCCGCCATTTTTTATATAGGGCATATATGCTGCATAGAGAGCGCTTTTATCCTTAATGTTCAGGGATAAAATACCTTGTCGTATATTGGCTGCCACCTCATCCTCCTCGGTTCTTTGTTGCTGTCTTTTGCCAAATCAGAAATAGGCTTTCTAATATCATCTGGCGGTTATTCTGTCTTCGAATCAATCGTAACGCCTTGATTAGGTGTTGATTGAAGGCGAGTAATCCATTGATTCCCATCGACGAAACTATAGCTGTCTCTTTGCTGTGATCAAAGTATGAACTGACATCAATTGCCGAATCAGTTGCTGATTTGATTAAACCAGAGACAATCTGATAATACCATTCAAAGATTTGGTTTTCGCTTTTATGCCACTTCTCAGCGAGTGATATTGCATCGCTTTGATTTGTGGTTAGAGATTCGAGATCTTTAACGAGATCTTCGGCAATCTTGTAATCGCCACTCTGGTATAGAGCCAATGCCGCAAGGGGTGCCCCATTGACGAGTTGCAACAGACGTTTATGGTGATCACTGGTATTAGTCTGTTGAGCTAACCACTCAATGGCCGCTTCACCGAACTCTGAAGGAAAGGTGATGGTCTGGCAACGACTTCGGATGGTTGATAGCAGTGATGCGCTTTGAGCGGTTGTTAATATCAGATAGGTTCCGGGTGTTGGCTCTTCGAGTGATTTTAACAATGCATTTGATGCATTTACCGTTAGTTTCTCTATCTCATTGATAACAATAACTTTATTGCCCTGCTGCGCTTTTAGGGACATAAACTCCCGAAGTGAACGGATTTTTTCAATACCGATGGCTTTCCCATCCTCGGAGTTGATTTGCAAAATGTCAGGATGAGATCCGTTTTCAAACAGGTGGCATTTTTTACACTGCCCACAACTGGTGCCATCTTCATAAGGGGATTCACACAACAGGCGTTTTGTCAGTAGTGAGGCAAAATGTGCCTTGCCGATCCCGGCCACACCTGAAAGCAGTATGGCATGTGCTAGTTTTTGATGAGCGATTGCCCACTCAAGTTGTTGGAGCTGTTTTGTGTGCCAGGGGTATGGTTGCATCGTTAGTGTTTAACGCTTAAGAAATTGTGATAATACACCATCGATCTGTTGTTGTACCTCTTCTAATCGCTTTGAGGCATCGATAATTGCGTATCGATCTGGCGCAGATTTCGCTCGTTCAAGGTAGGTGTTGCGAACACGCTCAAAAAAGTCGTGTTTTTCAACCTCAAATCGATCAAACTCACCTCGGTTTGCTGCACGTTGCATTCCCTGCTCGACAGGAATATCAAGATAGATGGTTAGATCCGGCTCAAAGTCACCCTTAACCCATTGATCCAAAGCACTAATTCTATTCATGTCAATTCCACGACCACCACCTTGATAGGCATAAGATGCATCGACAAAGCGATCACTTAAAACCCATGTGCCCTGATTTAAGGCTGGGTAGATTTTTTGTTGTAGGTGTTGTGCACGAGCCGCAAACATAAGTAGTAGCTCTGTATCCTCGTGCATTTGGTGGTTCTCTTTATCCAGAAGGATATGACGTATCTTTTCGCCGATTTCAGTTCCACCTGGCTCTCTGGTGACAACCATCTGGTATCCATGACTGCGAATGAAGTTCTCGATATAACTCAGGTTGGTGCTTTTACCGCTGCCTTCTCCCCCATCAAGCGTGATAAACCGTCCTCGTTTCAAACTGCCCCCCTAAGGCTTGATACCGTTTATAGTGAGTTATATTGAGCTATTTTGCTGTGTTTGTTGGTGTTGTTCAAACAGGCTGATGATGCCTTTTTTCAGGTTGGCGACTAACTCGGGTGATTCGACCTCGACAACCTGCTCAGCAACCCATTTGTTGCCACTTCTGAGCATAATCTTCTCAACTAGACTACCTAGAAATCGTTTCGCTGGAAAGCTGGGATCACCATCAACGAAGCTAAATTCAGCATATTCACCGAGTCGTTGGTTTAAGTGTCTGATATTGTGGTCTAAATAATCACCCTTCCCCAGCTCTTCCTGCTGGTTTTCTTCAAGTGTTTTAGCAAGTTTTATCGCCATTTCCTGAATGAATTTTGGATACTCTTCCTCAGAAAGGTGTTTGTAAGCGATTGATGCTGCAACTTGAATCAAAAAGGCATTCAGTTCTGCCATAACCTCAATAAACTCTTCATTCGTTTTGAGGTTAAATCCTTTTCCATACATGGTATCGATCATTGAACGTGAAGCGCGCCATGCGATATAAGCCGCCACACCGGCGATCTCTTCGATTGATTTGGCCTTTTTCTTATGCCATTTGCTTTTCACACGCATTGAATTGCCAGTTGGTATCGAATAATGGGGTGAGAGGGATCTGTTTTGATTGAAATGTGCACACCATGATGGTGTGCACAACAGGTTTCTTAGTAACCGCCTTTACGACGACTCTCAGGAAGACCCGCAATTTTGCCAGCCTGTTTTGAAGGCTGCATTGGGAACAGGGTGTAGAGATCTTTTGAGTTAACCTTTTCGCCCCATTTTTCCGACATCGCTTTAACGATGTTTCGGTCATTTGGCTGATTACCACCGTTATTAATGTATTCATCACGAAGGAAGTTAACCAAATCCCACGCTTTATCATTGAGTTCGACGCCTTCGCTTGCAGCAATTGCTTTTGCTACATCTTCGTTCCAATCATCGATATTTTCGAGATATCCATTTGCGTTTGTTGAAATTGTTGTACCGTTTACCTCGTATGACATTGCTTAGTCTCCTTAAAGTATTGATTTAATAAAATTGCCTAACTAATTGTTTATATTAACTAATTGTCTTGTGCGGAATAAAGATTCCACACCCGACATACTGAAAAGCGCCGATGCCGTTTTGTTGGAGTACAAATGCATCTTCAAATTTCAAATCTGCTACAAATAGACTTCTGGTCGAGACCATTTTGTCTTTTATGGTGATCTGATGGCTTTTGCCAGCCAGAATCTTTTTAAAACTGATCCCAAGATGGTGTAACTGTTGAACACAGCGCTGTAAAAACTGCTCCTCTTCTTCGCCAGGTTCGGATGTGACATAACGTGCATAAAGTGCGGAGCTTATACTCATTAGGCGCGTTTTTGCTGTGCTTAACTCGATCTTATACTGATTTTCGAGTAGAAGGGTTTCACCTTCTAAGATTTTTGCATCATCAATCCGATGCTTGGGTAATCTTAATATTAGCTTTGTTCGTTTTGATGGATGGATTAGTGCGCTGCCCTCTTCTGGCCGAGCCCATCCGTTTCCAGTGTCTCCGGCATGTATCGTGTGTAGCGCACACTGATGCTCTTCTTTAAACCAAGGCAGTACTCGATCTATTTCATTAAATAATATGGAGGCGTGATCAACAGGGAGCGGGTCGCATTTCATCGAAAAGGCTAAATCCACGACATCATCCGGGATTTTAGGTGCAGGTTCCTGCTCCTCTTCATGCCAAAACATTACGCCACCTCCTCAGGAATTTTTGACCGAATGCTATCACGATCAAACCACCAGTCATCGTCGACAATGACATCAACCACTTTACCTAAGCGCGGTATAAATTTTGATGGATCATCAAGCTCAAGCTGTTGCACCCAAAAGTCGAATATCTCCTGCTCTTCGACCTGCGAATGCTTGCGAGCTACCTGCCCAAGTAACTGATTGGTATAGAATTTAAGATCGATACTTTTTCGCTCATCAGTGACACGCAGATCAACAATATAGCAACCCGTTGCAGCAGCAACTGCGGCACCATCTGATCTATCCGGGCTTTCATCAATCAGGTGTTGTAGCATGGCGATCGTTAATTCGGGATCGATCGGGAAAGTGACAGCGAGCCATATTCCATGCCCTAACGCTTTTACCGCGTCCTCTTTTTCAGCCTGGTAGATTAAATCCAGAGCTTCAACCGCTTTTTGCCAATCCTCGTGTTTGATGGCGAGCTTAAATGCATCGTGCCCACACTGGTGCACATCATCTTTTCGATCTAAATCTAAAAAGAGGTATCCCTGTTCAATCAGTGGCGTCGTACGTTTCAAATCATCGTTGGATAGATTCTGGAGCTCTAATGTCAGCTCATCGATACGTTTTTCGAGAAGTGCTGTCGGTTTTACAGCATCCTCTGCGCTTTCTGCTGAAGCAATACCACTGTTGAGGTTAAGGTAATCTTTCATTTGTCTAATTATATAAGGATTGGACTATGGGTTGTGTTAAGTAAACATGGCTTCGAGCCGATCTTCCCAGTTTTCAGGGGTATCGATGTATTGAGGCTTTACATCGATGCTAAAAAAAATCTCTGTTTTTGCTTTTTCTTTAATCAATGCAGAAAGATCCTCAAAACTCTCAAGCTGAGGATTCTGGATTAGCACTTCACTTAAATAGAGCATCTCTTTTTCCAAACTCTGTATTAGACAACGATTATATGCGGATATTGAACTATAATCTCAAGATATGTTTTGCCATTTCAACCGGGCTCTATGTTACCCTGATTTTAGGTGATTATTATCTCCCACTTGATATAGGTATCCTTACCATTTGAAATATAAGGAAATTCAATTCATTTTATTAGTAAATACGCATATACAACCCAAGGTAGATATATCCCCTTTAGGATATATGGTACCCCTCCACTGCACCCCTTAAGAATTATTTAATTCATCCATTAGAAACTTCTAAAATTGTGCGCATATTGGAAATGACCCAACTTGGTGTTTTCAATCACACATTTAAGGATTACTGGTGTTAATAAATCAGTACCACTAATCCAAGATTGAACATGAGTAAATAAACTCAGGAGAAAAAACGAATGGCAAAAGAGTTACACGATACTCCACTGCTCGACCAACTGGAGACAGGACCTTGGCCTAGCTTTGTTACTGGAATTAAGCGACTGGCACAAGATAACGATATGATGGTTGACCTTTTAGGTCAGTTAGAAACTTCATACCGCACCCGCAAAGGCTACTGGAAAGGTGGTACTGTGGGTGTTGTTGGTTATGGCGGCGGCGTTATTCCTCGTTTTACTGAATTGAAAGATGAGAACGAGAAGCCTCTATTCCCAGCTGCAGCTGAATTCCACACACTGCGTATCATGCCAGCCCCTGGTTTTCACTACACATCAGATCTGCTACGCAAGTTCTGCGATGTATGGGAAAAGCACGGCTCAGGTCTAATCTGTGCACATGGCCAGTCTGGTGACCTGATGATGCAAGGCTGTACTACTGAGGCTGTCCAGCCATGCTTTGATGAAATCAATGAAATGGGCTTCGACATGGGCGGCGCTGGTCCTGCTCTTCGTACCGCTTCGACCTGTGTTGGTATGGCGCGTTGTGAGCACGCATGTTTCGACACCTACACTGCGCAGCGTCAACTGATTAATGCATTCCTTGATGATATGCACCGTCCTGCTCTGCCATACAAGTGGAAATTTAAGCTTTCAGGTTGTGCTAACGACTGCTCTAATGCTACCCAGCGTGCTGACCAGGCATTGATTGGTACATGGCGTGACGACATGAAAGTTGACCAGGAAGAGGTTAAAAAGTATGTCGCAGCGAAAGGTCGCAAGTACATCATCGATAACGTGATCACTCGCTGCCCAACGAATGCGTTGGCTCTGAACGATGACGATACCCTCGACGTTGACAACAAAAACTGCGTTCGTTGTATGCACTGCATCAATGTTATGACCAAGGCGCTCTCTCCTGGAGACGATAAAGGTGTCATGGTTCTTGTTGGCGGTAAGCGTACCCTGAAAATCGGTGACCTGTTCGGTACTGTAATTGTTCCATTCATGAAGGTTGATACCGAAGAAGGTATGGACGAACTGGAAGAACTTTCAGGCGAGATGATTGACTTCTTTGCTGAGAACGCACTTGAGCATGAGCGTTGTGGTGAGATGATTGACCGTATCGGTCTGCACAACTTCCTTGAAGGAATTGGTGTAGAGATTGATCCAAACATGATCTCGGCTCCACGTACCAACCCATACGTTCGTATGGATGATTGGGACGAAGAAGCTGCGAAGTGGGCTGAGCGTAAGGCTTAATCGCCCGACTTGCCCGTAACTGATTTTATGTCGAGGTCTTAACCTCGACACAAACAAAATAAATATTTGGAGGTAACAATATGTCTGCACCTCGTATGCCTGATGAGTGTGGGGTACCGGATTGGAAACCGTATATGCATCCAATTCTGGATAAGAACTACGGACAGTGGTCTTACCACGAGCGCCCACAAAACGGTGTTCTACTACACGTTGCAAAAAGCGGTGACAAAGTCTGGACTGTAAAAGCAGGTAGCTGCCGTCAGTTAGACGTTCACACCATCCGTAAAATTGCACAAATCGCTGATGATTATGCCGATGGCTACATCCGTTTCACGATGCGTTCAGCACTTGAGTTTATGGTTACTGATGAAGCTAAAGTACAACCGCTGATCGAAGCTTGCGAAGCGGCTGGCTTCCCTGTTGGTGGCACTGGCCCTTCAGTTCGTATGCTCTCTCATACCCAGGGTTGGATGCACTGCGACATTCCTGGCACTGACGCTTCTGGTGCGGTTAAAGCTCTGATGGATGAGCTCTTTGATGAGTTCAAGAATCAGGATATGCCAAACCACGTACATATCACCACCTCTTGCTGCCAGATCAACTGCGGTGGTCAGGGCGATATTGCGATTAACATTCAACACACCAAGCCTCCCAAGATTAACCACAATCTGGTTTCTAACGTCTGTGAGCGTCCTTCGGTTGTTGCGCGTTGCCCTGTAGCTGCGATTCGTCCGGCAATGGTTAATGGTAAGCCTTCTCTTGAGATCGACGAGAAGAAATGTGTCTGCTGTGGCGCATGTTTCCCTCCTTGTCCTCCTATGCAGATTAATGACCCTGAGCACTCCAAGTTTGCAGTATGGGTTGGTGGTAAGCACTCAAGCACTCGTAGCAAGCCAACATTCCACAAACTGGTTGCTGCTGGCATTCCTAACAACGCTCCACGCTGGCCTGAGGTTGCAGAGGTTGTTAAGAAGATCCTTGCTGCTTACAAAGCCGATGCAAAAGATTGGGAACGTATGGGTGAGTGGGCAGAGCGTATTGGCTGGCCTCAGTTCTTTGAAAAGACTGGTCTGCCATTTACCAAGTACCACATCGATAACTGGCGTGGTGGCCGTGCCAACCTGAACGCTTCAGCTCACATTCGCTTCTAATTGAGGTATTGAGATGATATTTACAATTCAGGTAAGTGAAGGTCCATACACTCATCAGGCATCTGATAGTGCATACCAGTTCACTAAGGCTGCTCTGGAGAAGGGACATGAAATCTTTCGTGTCTTCTTCTACCACGATGGTGTAAACAACGCGACTCGCCTAACCACTCCTCCACAGGATGACCGTAATGTTGTCAACCGCTGGAGTGAACTGGCTGAAAAACATAATCTTGACCTTGTGGTCTGTGTTGCGGCGGCTCAACGTCGCGGCATCGCAGATGCAGATGAGTCCAAGCGTAACGGAAAAGATGCAGACAATATTGCACCAGGTTTCCGTATCTCTGGTTTGGGTCAGCTTATCGAAGGCGGCATTCAGTCAGATCGACTGGTTGTCTTCGGCGATTAATATTAGGAGTTAATGAATATGAGTACTAAAAAATTCCTGTATGTTAACCGCAAAGCGCCATACGGAACTGTATACGCTCTTGAGTCACTTGAGGTTGTCTTAATTGGTGCTGCTTTCGAGCAGGACGTTAGTCTTCTGTTTATGGATGATGGTGTATTTCAATTAACTAAGGGTCAGAACACAGCAGGTATTGAGAATAAAAACTTTTCTCCAACCTACTCTGCTCTAGGCGACTACGAAGTCACTAAGATCTATATCGACAAACAGTCACTTGAAGAGCGTGGCCTTGGTCTTGACGACCTTCAACATCTTGTCTGGGAAGATGAAGATGATGATTGGGCAGAAAAGGATTCTATCATTCTGGTTGATCGCAATGAGATCGCTGATTTGATGGAAGACAACGATATCGTTCTGAGTTTCTAAGCGGGAGATTTAATAATGTTGCATATTGTAAACAAATCACCATTCGAGAAAAACTCGCTTCAGAGCTGTATCTCATGCGCTAAAGATGGAAGCGCTATTCTTTTGATTGAAGATGGTGTTTACGGTGTTCTGAAAAACAGCGCAATTTCTAGCGATGTAAAGAATGCTATTGGTTCAATGAACGTGTATGCCCTTGAAGCTGATGTTAATGCTCGTGGTATTGCTGACAAAGTAATGGATGGCGTTCAATTGATTGACTATAGCGGCTTTGTTGACCTTACGTGTGAACACGATAAGGTTCAAAGCTGGTTGTAATTAAAACTAACCCTACAGGAGATATACCCATGGGTCTTATGGTAAACGGCACTGAGCTGGAAACTGATGAAGAAGGTTATCTGTTAAACCTTTCTGACTGGTCTAAAGATGCAGCTCTCGAGCTTGCTAAAACTGAAAATGTTGAAATGACAGATTCACACTGGGAAGTTATCGACTTTCTGCGTGAGTATTACGAAGAGTATCAAATTGCTCCAGCAGTACGTGTACTGACTAAAGCAATTGGCAAGAAGCTTGGTAAAGAGAAAGGTAACAGCAAATACTTGTATGAGCTGTTCCCATACGGACCTGCCAAGCAAGCTTGTAAGATCGGTGGTCTTCCAAAGCCTACTGGTTGTATCTAAGCCGTACCTGCAAGGGGGTCAAATCGACCCCCTTGTTTTAAACAATTTCCGTACATTCGGAGGGTCGATAGATGTCAGTGCTCTACGCACTTCTATTTTACATAGCAACCGTGCTGTTTATTGTTGGACTGGGTCTTAAGATCCGCCAATATGCAATAACCCCTGCACCGTTAAAAATTCCTACAACACCCGCCCCTGTGACCCAAAGTGGCGTGGTGATACGCATGGCTCGTGAAGTTATGCTTTTTGAAAGCTTATTTAAATCGAATAAGTGGATCTGGCTTTTGGGATATATGTTCCATATCGGTCTTGCGCTTGTTTTGATACGTCATTTTCGTTATTTCCAGGATCCGGTATGGGATGTGATTGTCCTTGCCCAACCCTTTGGGATCTATGCTGGATTTGCGATGTTGTTTGGTCTTTTAGGTCTATGGGGACGTCGTATTTTTGTTGAACGTATTCGATATATCTCTAATCCATCAGATCACCTGATTCTTGCACTGTTAGTCTTTATTGCTATCAGTGGACTAAACATGAAGTTTGTATCACATACAGACATTGTCATGGTTAAGCAGTTTATGTTGGGCTTAATGGTTTTTGATGTTCGCCCATTGCCAACAGATATACCTTTATTGGTTCATCTGGCATTGGTAGCAGTATTAATGATTATTTTCCCGATCAGTAAGTTACTCCATGCTCCCGGTGTGTTCTTCAGCCCGACTCGTAATCAGGTTGATAACCCTCGTGAAGTACGTCACGTTGCTCCTTGGGCGCGTGAGCTTGATCATTAACCTTAAGAATTAGTAGACGAAGGAGAATCGCGTGGCCGATTTTCAAACGCCAGAGTTTCGTGAGTTTCCAAATGCCCCTACCGCATTGGAAAAAGATGCAACAGCTCATTTAAGTCCGTTTATTGCAAAACCAGATCACCAAGCCCAGCTAGGTTTTCCAGGTGAGTTGGTTGATAACTGGGAGCAAAAAGCGATCGAAAAGATGGGTGAGCTTCTTGGTAAGTATCGCTCTTTGCGTGTTTATATGGATGCTTGTGTAAAGTGTGGCTCGTGCACAGATAAGTGCCACTATTTGCAAGGCACTGCCGATCCGAAAAACATGCCTGTGGCACGTCAGGATCTCTTACGTAGTGTCTATCGTCGCTACTTTACCTTTGCAGGCAAATATTTCCCTAAACTGGTTGGCGCAAGAGACCTGACCCGTGAAGTGCTTGATGAATGGTACAGCTACTATCATCAATGTTCACAATGTCGTCGTTGTTCTGTCTATTGCCCTTATGGGATTGATACTGCCGAGATCTCAATGGCCGCTCGTGAAATTATGGACTCAATTGGTCACGGCCAGAAATATTGTAATGAGATTTTGGGAAAGGTGCAGACAGTTGGTAATAACCTTGGTTTGCCAGGGCCTGCACTAAAAGCAACTCTCGCTGAGTTTGAAGAAGAGATTGAAGAGGACACAGGTCTTCCTGTGAAAATGCCGATTGATGTTAAGGGTGCTGATATTCTTTTAGTGACCCCATCGGCTGACTTCTTTGCCGAGCCACACATTGATGGTCTGATGGGGTACGCCAAGGTGTTCCACGAAGCCGGAGTTAGTTGGACATTAAGTTCACACGCTGCCGAGGCTGCAAACTTCTCGATGTTTATCGGTAGTTATTCAAACCTGAAGGTGGTTGCAGAGCGTATTCGTGATGCTGCACTTGAGTTAGGCGTTAAACGAATCATTGTCGGTGAGTGTGGTCATGCTTGGCGTGTTGCCTACAGCTTCTGGAACACGGTTGCCGGTGTTGGCTCGGGAGCTGATGAGAATGATGAATACGCCCAGAAACTACAGAAGCAGCTTGATCATAACTACCCTATTCCTCAGCATATCTGCGAATTCACCTACGATCTGATTCAAGAGAATAAGCTTCGTTTTGATAAGTCTCAGAACGACTGGCGAACAGTTACTTTCCATGACTCATGCAATGTTGCTCGTGGCAGTCGTATGGGTTCCTGGACTGGGGGACAGTTTGATATTCCAAGAGCAGTTATTAAAGCAGCATGTAATAACTACGTTGATATGGATCCCGATACCATCAAAGAGAAAACCTATTGCTGTGGTGGCGGTGGCGGTCTGTTGACCGATGATTTGATGGAGATTCGAGTTAAAGGCGCACTTCCAAGAATGGAAGCGCTTAAAGATGTAGTTGATGAAAATGGTGTAACCCACCTCGCAGCGATCTGTGCAATCTGTAAAGCACAATTTGCAAAGATACTGCCCTACTACAAATTCCCGATGGACATGATTGTCAGCACCCATCAGCTTGTTGGTGAAGCACTGGTTATGACCGGCTCAGAACAGGAAGCTGATCTTGATGGTGGTGACGAAGAGGAAGCGGTTGAAAGCGCTTCTGAAGAATAGGTTTATATATAGAGTGACCGTTTATTACGTGTCATAACAGTTTTGGCATAGGAGAAACAACGCATGGCTACTTCTAGCGACGATATGAAGAAAGAGTATACATTCCGCCGTTACAAAGACGGCGAAAGCCCGGATATGATGGAGAATAGTGAGAATATCTGGCAATCAGGCTGGACTCACAAATGTCCAACCTATGTACATCGTACACCACCCTGCCAGGGTAGCTGTCCATCAGGTCATGATGTTCGTGGATGGCTTGATATTGTTCGTGGTATCGAGAAGCCTCAGGGTGAAGGTGTAACCATGCAGGAGTACGCTTTCCGTCGTGCGACTAAAGCAAACCCCTTCCCTTCAGTTATGGGTCGTGTCTGCCCTGCACCATGTGAAGATGGTTGTAACCGCAACATGGTTGATGACTTTGTTGGCATTAACTCTGTTGAGCAATACATCGGTGACCAGGCCTTGTCGAACAATTACGGCTTTGAAGCAGGTGCTGATACCGGTAAAAAGGTTGCTATCATCGGCGGTGGTCCTGGTGGAATGGCCGCTGCATATCAGCTCCGTCGTTTAGGTCATGGTGTCACTATCTTTGATAACAACGAGCAACTGGGCGGAATGATGCGCTACGGTATTCCTGGTTATCGTATGCCACGCGATGTTCTTGATGGTGAGATTGCCCGTATCGTCAACATGGGTGTTGATGTGAAGCTTAAGACCAAAGTTGGTGTTGATGTTTCACTAGAACAGGTCGAAAAAGAATATGATGCCATCGTCTTTGCGATGGGCGCACAATCTGGTCGCGCTCTTCCTATCCCCGGTTCTGATGCGATGAACTGCATTACTGGTGTTGCTTTCCTAGCAGCATTTAACGAAGGTCGTCTAAAACACGTTTCCGGTAAGATTGTGGTTATCGGTGGCGGCGACACCTCGATTGACGTGGCTTCTGTTGCACGTCGTCTAGGCAACATTACAGTCGAAAATGAGAAGGATCGCCCTGAGCACGTCATCATTAATCAGACTGCTCATGATGTTGCATCAACCGCAGTCCGCGAAGGTGCAGATGTTACCCTGATCTCTCGCTCTGCGATTGAGAACATGCCAGCAGCCGAGCATGAAATTGAAGATGCGAAACGCGAAGGTATTGAAATCATCGGTCAGCTCAGCCCTGTAGAGGTTGTTCTTGGTGAAGATGGCCGCGCAACCGGTCTTAAGGTCGCCAAGCTTGAAGCTGATGGCAAAACGCCTATTGAAGGTAGCGAGTATGTTATTGATGCGGCACTGATTGTTGCAGCTATCGGTCAGACTGGTGATATGGAAGGCATGGAGGGCTTCGCCAACGAGCGTGGTCTTGTCGATGCAGACAAGAGCTTCCAGGTTCCAAACAAGCCTGGCTACTTTGCAATTGGTGACATTATCCGTCCTCACCTGCTGACAACAGCTATCGGACACGCAGCACGTGCCACCGAAAGCATTGATGCCTACCTGAATAGCAAGACTCAAAAGATTCGTCCTAAGATTGATGTTCATCACTTTAATCTACTGGCTAAACTGAGCGAAACAGGGCACGCCCCTGAGACATTTAGTGCCGACGATAAAGGTGGCGATCCAACAATGAAGGATATCGATGTTGGTCTTCGTGGCACGTCGAATTCGAACTTTGCGGTTCATAACTTCGAAGATCGTTCATCACACGAAATTATTCCTGCTGATTATCTTTTCCTGGGTCACTTCAAAGAGACACCTCGTAATAAACGCTCTCATATTGAAGTTACAGCGGAAGATGTCATCGGAAACTTCCAGGAGCGTCTGGTTCCCCTTAATGAGGAGCAGGTCGTTGCAGAAGCAAATCGCTGCATGAGCTGTGGTATGTGCTTTGAGTGTGATAACTGTATTGTTTTCTGTCCGCAAGATGCTGTTATGAAAACTCCTGCCAAAGACAATACAACTGGTCGTTATGTCTATACAGACTACAGCCGTTGTATTGGCTGTCATATCTGCGCGGATGTCTGCCCAACGGGTTATATCGACATGGGCATGGGTGACTAACAAAAGGTGAAATCAATGAAGCGAACAAAAAAGCTTCTTGGCCTGATCTCTGCATTATGGGTGCTCGTTTTTGCACCTGTTAATGCAGGAGAGATAGGGCCTGTTATTCCTAAAGCTATTAAAGGTGAACAGTGCGTTGAAGAGACCTCTGAGATGCGTAAAAATCATATGGAGTATCTCAAATCTCACCGTGATGAAACGATGCGCAATGGTATTCGTACCACAAAGCATAGCTTGAAAGCCTGTCTTGATTGCCATGTTGCTCCGGAAGGAACAATAGCCGCAGAGGCAGAAGAACACTTCTGCAAAAACTGTCACAGTTATGCTGGTGTTCGTCTGGACTGCTTTGAGTGTCATGCAACACGCCCTGAAATGTCAGCACTGACAAATCCTGGTTCACGTTCGGTCATGGAGCTCAATAGCTTGCAACGTCTTAATCAAATGGCTTCCAACAAAAATGCCTGGGGTGCTATTCAATGAGCGATATGAATAAACCTAATCAGGAACGTCGAGAGTTTCTTACTAAAAGTACTAAGGCTGCCGCGGCTGTCACACTTGCTCCGGGTGTGATGCTATATGCGACAGCCAATGCCCGTCCCATAGATGAGGCCGTAAGTAGCAAGCAACGCTGGGGCATGTTGATTAATACCAACAACTGCTCTGAAGGTTGTAACGCCTGTGTCTCTGCTTGTCAGAGTGAAAATGGATGGGGTTCAAACGAGAAGGAGTCAAATCCTTCTCAAAAAGCACAGTGGATCAGAAAGGTCGAACTTAAGAACACCAACACTGGCAGTGCTCATTCGCTACCGATGATGTGTCAGCATTGCGAAAACCCACCTTGTGCTGATGTCTGCCCTACTGGCGCATCCTTTAAACGTGCTGATGGCATTGTTCTGGTTGATCGTCATATCTGTATCGGTTGTCGTTACTGCATGATGGCATGTCCTTACAAGGCTCGCTCATTTGTACATGAGTCAATCGAAGACCAACGGGCACACATGCCTCGTGGAAAAGGTACTGTTGAGGCCTGTACGATGTGTGTGCACAAAATCGATGCCGGTGATGGCACTACAGCTTGTGCTCAGGCGTGTAATGCCATTGGTGCAAATGCAATCATCGTCGGTGACTTAAACGACGCCAATAGTGAAATTGCCAAAGAAGTTGCGAAGTATGCGACAACACAGATTCGTGCAGATCTTGGACTGAATCCTGGTGTTCGCTACAAAGGCATCTAACAGACGCTGGAATAAATCATGAAAAAAACGATATACACACAGGTTGAAGAGAACAAAGGGTTTTACTCTTTGATGGTTCTCCTTGGTGCAATCATTCTTGTTGGACTCGGTGCTACCTATTATATGGAGCATCACGGTCACTGGGTTACAGGCATGAATAACCAGATCGTCTGGGGTATGCCTCATGTTTTTGCAATCTTTCTTATTGTGGCCGCATCGGGTGCACTTAATGTTGCATCGATTGGTTCGGTATTCGGCAAGAAGATGTATAAACCCCTCGCCCCGCTTTCGGCACTATTAGCAGTGGCACTGCTCTTAGGTGGCTTGACGGTTCTGGTGCTTGATCTTGGTCGTCCTGATCGCTTAATCATCGCAATGACACACTACAACTTTAAGTCGATCTTTGCGTGGAACATCATTCTCTATAACGGCTTTCTTGCTATCGTGATTGTCTATCTATGGACGATGATGGAAAAGCGCATGAACAAGTATAAAGAGAAGGCAGGTTTTGTTGCGTTTATCTGGCGTCTAATCCTGACCACTGGTACTGGATCGATCTTTGGTTGGCTGGTTGCACGTCAAGCCTATGATGCGGCATTGATGGCACCGATGTTTATTGTTATGTCGTTCTCATTTGGTCTGGCCTTCTTCATCCTCGTCTTGATGGCAGCATACCGAATGACAGATCGCCCACTAGGTGATGTTGTGATTCAGCGTTTAAAACGACTTCTTGGGGTCTTTATTGGCGCGGTTCTCTACTTTGTGATGGTTTATCACCTCACCAATCTTTATGCGACTGAGCATCACGGTGTTGAATCATTCATTCTTGCAGGTGGAAATGTCTATACCCTTCTGTTCTGGGTAGTTCAGATCCTTATCGGTTCGTTGATTCCCCTAGTATTGATCTACCATCCGGCAACGGGTAAGAACAATGGGATTATCGCGATTGCCTCAGTGATGGTACTTATTGGTGGTCTGGCTCAGGTGTATGTCATTTTGATTGGTGGTCAAGCCTATCCCCTGATTAACTTCCCTGGATATGAGGTGACTAGTAGCTTTGCTGATGGAGCCATCAATAGCTATACCCCCACTATGGCAGAGACTCTACTCGGAATCATGGGTGTTGCGGTTACCCTTGTGATCGTGACAGTCGCGACACGAGCACTTCGCTTTCTTCCTGAGAGCCTCTCTGATGAGATGGTCGACCCACATCATAAAGGCTAATGACGCCGCATTATGATGGATAAGTAAAAAAGCCGATGTTCTGCATCGGTTTTTTTTCGTCTTATTCCTCCTTTGTTTGTACAATAACCATCACTATATCGATAGTTCTATCCAACTTGTGGAGCAGTTATGACTCAGGAACACCCGTTTGCACAGTACATTCGTATTCTCGGTAAAGGTAAAAAGGGTTCACGCGAACTGACATACGATGAGATGTATGACGCGATGAGCATGATAATGGCCGAAAAGATCGAGCCAATGCAGTTAGGAGCCTTTTTAGTGCTAATGCGTTACAAGGAGGAGACTGCTGAAGAGGTCTGCGCTTCTGTTCGAGCCATTGTCGACAGTATGAATATCCCGAACGATATCCCGGAAGTAGATCTCGACTGGTCATCTTATGCGGGAAAGAAACGGGTGTTACCGCTCTATCTGCTAGCGACCCTTGCAATGGCGGAAAGTGGTATTCGAATCTTTATGCACGGAGCCAGTGGCCATACCGAAGGGCGCATCTATACCAAAGAGGTGTTACCGCAACTGGGGATAGCTGTGGCAACGTCGCTTGATGAGGCGGCAGATCAGATCCAACAGAGCAACTTTACCTACATTGATCTTGAGCACCTCTGTCCTAAGCTACATGAGATTATTGAACTGCGTCCTTATCTTGGACTTCGTACGCCAGTTCACACCATCGCCCGAATGTTAAACCCTTTCCGAGCAGAGTGTGTGATGCAGGGTATTTTCCATCCCGGCTACCGCCCTACCCACCAGATTGCCGGTCAGATGCTCAATATTCCGCACTTATCGGTGATCAAAGGTGATGGCGGCGAGATCGAACGTAATCCTGATACTCCCGTTCTAATACAAAGTGTTCACAACGGTGAGTTGTATGAAGAGGAGTGGCCAGCAATGTTTGACAAGCGCCATGTTCGTTCAGACGATCTCGATATTGAGGATCTAAAGCGCTTATGGCGTGGTGATTTCGAGGATGAATACTCTGAAGCAGCAATTGTGGGTACTATCGCTATCGCGCTCTATACCATGGGCAGGGCAGCAGATCGTGAATCCGCAGAGACGCTAGCTACTGAAATTTGGTCTGGTCGCAATCGAAGCCGAATCTAAACCTAATGCCTCATCTCTACTTTGCTGCACCACACAAGTCATCAGGTAAAACCACCATTACGCTGGGAGTTAGTGGTGCGCTGAAAGATAGTGGCTTAAAGGTTCAGAGCTTTAAAAAAGGACCTGATTATATCGACCCGATGTGGCTATCAGTTGCCAGTGGTAGCCATTGCTTTAATCTCGACTATCACACCATGTCGAAAGACGAGATTCTGTATGAGTTTAACCGTCTCGATCAAAGTGCTGACATAAGTATTATCGAAGGCAATATGGGGTTGTTTGATAGTAGTGATGTTGAGGGCACACAGAGCAACGCGGCGATGGCCAAGCTACTTAACGCAGCGGTGATCCTGGTTATCGATGTAAAAGGGGCAACACGTAGCATCGTTCCGTTGATTCAAGGCTTTATTAACTTTGATCCTGAGCTGAATATTGCCGGAATCATTCTCAATAATGTCGCGGGCAAACGCCATCTTCAGCGATTACACGCCGTGATAGAACATTACTGCGATATTCCGATCGTTGGGTCTGTGTTACGAGAATCCTCCATCACGATTGATGAGAGACATCTTGGTCTGGTTCCAAGTAATGAGAGTAATGCAGTACACCAACAGATTGATGCCATCGTTAAACATATCGCTAACTGTGTCGATCTTGAAATGATAAAAGCAATCGCATCGAAATCGGTTGCACCAACAAGTGATTATCAGCCAACAGCGATCCAGCCACTATCCTCACCGATACGCATTGCTATCGCTAAAGATGAAGCATTTGGATTCTACTACAGCTCGGATTTGGATCGGTTTAATCAACTTGGAGTTGAACTGGTGCCATTTAGCCCCCTAAGGGATGAGAAGCTTCCTAGTGATATTGATGGACTATTGATTGGTGGTGGTTTTCCTGAAACCCATATTGATGCGCTTCAAAACAATGTTTCAATGAGAGAGGCGCTTTATAATGCGATTGTGGACACCCATATCCCAACCTATGCAGAGTGTGGTGGATTGATGTATCTGTGTCGCTCCATTGAATGGTTTGGTTATGTCGGCTCAATGGTTGGTGTAATTCCGGGTGATGTGGCAATGTCTGAAAAGCCAGTCGGAAGAGGATACTCAGTGATCTCCCCGGTCTCACATCCCTGGGGTCTGGCTGACCAACACCGCTATTCGGTGCACGAATTTCACTATTCACAGGTGTTCAACCTCCCCGATTCGCTTCAATACACCTATCAGGTGGAGCGAGGTAACGGAATCATCAATCGGCAGGATGGCGTTGTTATCGGCAATCTGCTTGCAAACTATATTCATCTAAGGGATGTTGACGCTTTTCATTGGGTCGATTATTTCTGCCATTTTGTTTTATCCTGTAAACATCGTCATTAGAGTTGTAATCAAACGATAAGAGACATATTTTTAAGCCATTAAGAACAGTGTAACGAGGAAATAGAGTAATGATTTCATTAACCATCGAAGCGGCCAAACAGGTTCGTACAGCAGCAAAACAGAGTCAATCTGAGGGCATGGCTTTAAGATTGGCAGCAAAAAAGAATTCTGATGGTTCACTCGAATACGGCATTGGCTTCGATAAGATCAATGACGATGATATGGTTTTTGATTGTGAAGGGGTACAGGTGATCTTTGCACCTGAATACGGACCGCTTCTCAATGGCGCTACAATGGATTTTGTTGAGATCACTGAGGGTGATTATCGATTTATATTCCTGAATCCAAACGACGCGAACTACACCCCTCCTACGGATTCTGCTGGTTGTGGCGATGGCTGTAGTAGCTGTAGCTAAGCGCTAAACTCAAAACGCGGTCATTTAACACATTGTGTTACTATTGCTCTCCTTGATTTGTGGTTGAAAAGTATCAGAGGAGATTCCCTTGAAAGAGAGTGTTCAAATCAGTAATAAACCTGCGGTTACTGATCTCCTGAATCGAATCAGCTCTATACTTTTATTGGGTCAATCCAACAAATTGCCATCGAGCAAGGTTTTTAGAACACTGCTTATCTCATTAGCAGCGCTCTTTTTGACGCTGTTTATCACTCAGTTGATCAATCTGAGTTCAACGAAGATCATTACGGCTCCAGATGTGATCGCCACGATACTCGCTGGTATTGGCGTGATCCTGATGTTTGCTGTGGTAAATATCTTCAAGCAAACCCTCGTCTACCCCACCGAACGCCTGACTAAATGGTCAGATGATGTTCGTTCTGGAAATCTTGATGTCCGATTGAATATCGATGAAATGGGAGAGCTTAAAGAGGTCTCCAGAGATATCAACAATCTGACAGATTATCTTCAGGCGATCTCGAAAAATATGGAGGATGAGGTCAAACGTCAGACCGCAGCGTTTGCACAAAAGGCCAAATCTCTTCAGGTTCTTTATGATGTTGCTACCAGCTTGAACACATCTCACGATGTTAAGGGGATGCTCACCCGTTTCTTGCACAATATGCAGGAGATCGTTAACGCAACCGCTGGTACGGTTCGGCTTCTCAATGAAGAGGGCAAGATGGAGTTGGTCGCAAGCATCGGCCTTGGTGAAGATGTGTTGGAGCAGGAGCGGGAAATCTGCATCGATACCTGCTTGTGTGGCAATGCTGTTGATGTTGGTGAGGTGTTATTCAGGGATGACACGCATCAATGCAATAAAATGTTAGGACTACCAATGCTGCCTTATGAAGCGGAGATGATCGTTGTGCCGCTTCAGTATCATGGTAAAAACCTCGGGGTGTATAACCTTTTTGTTGATAAAAAAGAGGTTAAATCGAATCATGAATTGCGTGCCCTCTTCTCAAGTATCGGTCAGCATCTTGGTATGGCCATCGAGAAAGCACGACTGGATGAGGAATCAAAAAGGCTATCGATTATCAAAGAGAGAAACGCCCTCGCCCACGAACTACACGACTCATTGGCACAAACACTCGCCAGTTTACGGTTTCAGGTCGATATGCTTGATGAGACGCTTGAAGAAGCGTATCAGGAAAAGACGTTACAACGAGAGATCCAGCAGATTAAAGGCGGTCTTGATGAGGCCTACTCCGAGCTTCGAGAGCTGCTTGCACACTTTAGAGCACCGATGAATGTCAAAGGGTTGATGCCTGCGCTTGAGGATCTCATCAGTAACTTCCGCAAACAGACCGGTATGCATGTGTTGTTGCAGAAGGAGTGGGACTCCTCCAACCTGCCGGCAAATCTTGAGATGCAGGTGCTTAGAATCATTCAGGAATCGCTGGCCAATATCCGTAAACATAGCCAGGCCAATACGGTTCGGGTATTAATGCGTTGTGATAATGAACAAAACTATGACATCCTCATTGAGGATGATGGTCTTGGAATGAGCAAACCCGCCTTCTCCGGTCACCCCGGAGAGCATATTGGGCTAACGATCATGCAAGAACGAGCACGTCTGCTCGGTGGGGATTTTAAGATAGAGAGTGAATCTGACGAAGGAACAAGGGTACAATTATCATTCTCGCTCAAAGACACCGAAAAACGTAATGAGCAAAAAGAGAAGTTTGTCCTGATATAGATGAAATAGGAAATATGCGCGTATTAATTGTTGATGATCATACCTTGTTCCGAAGTGGACTTGAGACACTGCTGGAACGACACGGAATCGAGGTGATCGGCGCTGCCGGTAACGGGCGTGATGGCTTTATGAAAGCCAAAGAACTAGCACCTGATGTTCTGTTGCTCGATATGCGTATGCCAGAGATGTCTGGCCTTGAGGTACTTGCAGGACTACGTGCAACTGGGTTTACCTTTCCGATTGTGATGCTAACCACATCGAATGAAGAGCAGGATCTTGTCGAGAGCCTACGCAGTGGTGCACAGGGATATCTACTCAAGGATATGGAACCAAGTGAACTGGTGCTGGCACTTCGCAATATCGTAGCGGGACAAACCGTAGTGGCACCGGAACTGGCCGGGGTTCTGGCTAAGGTTGTCCAGGGTGATGTGGTTGAAGATGTCGAGAAAAAACTCTCCCCTTTTGCCGAACTTACTCCACGAGAACATGAGATACTCTGTCTGCTTGCTGAGGGACAAAGCAATAAACTGATCGCACGAAATCTCGGCATCTCTGATGGCACTGTAAAGCTTCATGTTAAAGCAATCTTAAGAAAGCTTAATGTTCACTCCCGCGTTGAAGCAGCAGTTATGGCGGTTGAACAGAGCTTCTGTCAAAAAGAGATTGAAGCCCCGTAAATGTCAGTTTGTATGCTTCGCAATCTCTTAATCACTATCCTGCTGTTTCTATCATCAAATATCCTTCTTGCTGAAGAGGATTCAGAGCAGCGCTGGTATAGTGTTGAAATCATTATCTATGAGCAACCCGATGACTACCGTTGGGATGGTGAGCGCAACACCACCATAATTACTTCAGCCACACTTGAGAATATGGTAGAGCTCAAGCCCTATAAACTGACCCCAACACCACTAGAAATAGAAGATCCAGCAATAGTCACGATTGAGGGTGAACAGGTATTAACAGAGCAACCTCAAACCGATGCACAAATTAAAGAACCCACTGATGTCGCGTCTACTACTGTCGAAGCTACAGAAGAAAACGTAGAACCTTTTCAGTGGCCTGAGCCGTTCTCGATCCCCGATTCTGACCAATTCCTTTTAAATGAATACGCCCGCAAAATCAAAGAGAGCACCCAACTCAAATTACTGTTACATACCGCCTGGCAACAGCCAGGACTAGCCAAGGAAGAGGCCGTTGCAGTTCATGTCCATGACGCTATTATCAATGAAGTTATGGATCAGGAGCCACCTACTCCGATGACCGAAGCAGAAGTTAATAAAGAGCCAGAAGAGCTAAATGCAAACCCTGAACCTGAGACTGCGCCATCAGAAACAGTACCAGGCCAGAGTGAATCGGAATCAATTCAGGAAGCGAATAACGACAATCAATCATCACTGCCAGATGAGCAACAAGATTCAGAAACACAGACTCAAGAAGATGCCGAAGTCGTAACTCTGTTTGATGAGGTCTATCAACAACAGGACAACCAGACAGATTCTAAAGATAAACAGAAAAGAGATAGCATAGATGGCTCCATCACAGTGCGCCTATCGCGTTATCTCCACATGGATATCGATCTAACCTATACCATAAAAGAAGAGCGGCCTGTACAAACACATAACGATAAAACAGCACTAAAGCTATCAGCAGCGACAGAAAGCCCAAAACTCTATTCAACGCTAATGGCAGCAAATATAACGTCAGGAAAACCGATAAAATATCGGCTGGTGCATTCAAGAAAGATGCGCAGTAAAGAGATACACTACATCGACCATCCCAAAATTGGGATCATTGCGCTAATCACCCCTATCGAACCACCTGAGCCAAAGACTATTGGAGATTGACTCCTCTCATAATTCATTTGAAAGGTAGTTGGTAGGTTGGGCTGAACCTGTGAAGCCCAACTTATACACTGACAATCACTGTTTCTAGCAACTTACGCACATCTTCCATGCCACCTTTGAGGTAACGCTCGATCATCTCCATTGTGATCTCTTCATCGATGATGCCGGCGGCCATGTTGGCGACTACTGATATAGCGGCGTAACAGAGATCTAACTCTTTGGCGAGTGCAGCTTCCGGCATGGCAGTCATGCCAACCAGGTCGCAGCCATCTCTTTCGAGACGCTTTATTTCAGCAGCCGACTCAAGCCTTGGTCCTTGTGTTGCAGCATAGACACCTTTATCAAATACATTGAGTCCACACTGCGTTGCAGCTTGCAGTATCTCTTCTCGAAGTGTCTGACAGTATGGCCAAGTAAAATCGATATGTGTGACCTCTGTTAGTCCCTCTTCAAAGAAGGTGCCTATCCTTGAATGTGTGTAGTCAATGATCTGATCCGGAATGATGACCTTTCCTGGTGTCATGTCACGATGGATAGCACCAACAGCATTAACAGCGATTACTTTTTTAGCCCCGCTATTTTTCAGCGCCCAGATATTGGCGCGATAGTTTATTTTGTGTGGCGGTATGGTGTGTTTGTCACCATGTCGTGGCAGGAACAGAATCTGCCTTCCAGCAATCTCTCCGTATGAAAGAGGTGCTGATGGCTCACCATACGGTGTGTTGACCGAGATACTATTAACAATCTTCAAACCCTTGAGTGAATCAAGACCTGTCCCACCTATTATTGCCAGATCAACCATCATTACATTCCTCTTACGGCATAGATGCCAGGGGCATTACGAAGATACTCTTTATAATCCATGCCAAATCCAAAGAGATACCGATCTTCGGTTTCCACTCCAACATAGTCGGCCTCTATCCCAGCATTGCGATCATGAATTTTTTTAACTAACACTGCACTGAGAACCTTTGTGGCACCGGCATTATGGCAATAGTCAATGATCGCCTTTAGGGTATCACCGACATCCAGAATGTCATCGACGATTAGTACTGTTCTTCCTTCGAGTGACCTTGTTGGTTCAGCAATCCAGTGGATGGTATCCCCCTCAGTTTTGCCGCGATAACGTGTTGCATGGAGATAGTCGATCTCCAATGGAAAATCGAGGTGACTTATCAGTATTCCAGCAGGGATAATTGCACCGGATAGAACGGTAATCACAATCGGGTTTTCATCTTTGAGATCTTCGGTGATTGTATTTGCCATAACCTTGATGGCTTCTTCAATCTCTGCTCTTGAATAGAGACAGTCGGCTTCCTGATAGACCTTTTCGGCCTCTTTTGTACTTATACTCATACCTGCCCTTCAGAGGGAATGCTTGGTTGGTGTGATTGCAGATGAACTGTCGATGTCGGAAATGCAAATTCAGCATTATGTCCTTCAACGATATCAATGATCTTTAACAGAACATCCTGTTTGACGTTGTGATACTCAATCCAGTTGGTTGTTTTTGTAAAGGTATAAACAAAGAACTCCAGTGAGGATGATGCAAACTTGTTCAGGTTAACAATAAGTGTTTGGGTACTATCAATATCCGGGTGTTCTTTTAACATCGCCTTGATATCCTGAATAATCGTTCCGACCTTTGATGCATCATCATAACGTATGCCGATGTTTTCATAGATGCGGCGATGGCTCATTCTTGAAGGATTTTCGACAGCGATATTTGCAAAGGTTGCATTAGGGATATAGAGCGGCCGCTTGTCAAAGGTGCGGATCACTGAGAGTCGCCACCCAATCTTTTCAACGGTTCCTTCGATATCGCGATCCGGAGATCGGATCCAGTCGCCGATCTTAAATGGTCGGTCGAGATAGATCATCAGGCCACCAAAGAAGTTGGCCAATAGATCCTTGGCGGCAAAGCCAACTGCAATACCACCCATTCCGCCAAAGGCAAGAATGCCTGAGACACTGAAGCCGAGGGTTTGTAGTGCCATTAGTATTGAGGTGATAATCACAGAGAGGCGTATCAGTCTGGTCACAGCCTCGACTGTATGCATATCGAGACTTTTACCCTCTTCTATTGCCTGTCTGACCAGGTTATCACTTGCAGATTGGATTAAACGTAACAGAAACCAGGTAAAGGCGATAATGACGCCAACGTATCGGATCGATTCAAGGGCGTCAAAGATAATGGAATGACTACTCTTGGCAACAATAGCCGCAGCAAAGGTTATTCCGACCAGCCATATAATTAAGGTCAATGGTGGATTTATCGCAAAGTGGAAAGCGTCATCCCATATCTGAACTGTTTTGGTGATACGCGCGTGTATGCGTCTTAAAATAAACTTTTGAAAAAAGTCGAGCAGTAGCGTAAGAAAAACTACAGTAAAGACCTGAAGTACCAATGCTGTGGTACCCTCCTGCTCAAAGACTGCATTAATTGCTTGAAGTATTGAGTCCATCACTAAAAACCGAAATCAAATTCTAAAGGCTCATGTAACTCCATTTTATGAAGTGCCTTAATTGCCTGATGCCAAGCTTTGCTGCCATGTAATTGATCAAAGGTTGTTTTATGTCGGCCATGGAGCCTGACAAGTCGTGCCGAAAGCACAGGGTCAGGTTGATACTCCAGACCATCAAGTAGTTCATCAACCGCAGTGCTGTCATTACACACTAAAACCATATCGCAACCGGCTTTCATGGCCGCTTTGGCGCTGGCAACAACATTTCCGGCAACACGCGCACCCTCCATGGATAGATCGTCGCTAAATATCACGCCTTGAAAACCCAGCTCTTTTCTTAAAATCTCTTGTAACCAATAGCGTGAAAAACCAGCGGGATTATGATCAACCTTCTCATAGACCACATGTGCTGGCATGATGCCGTCTAGTCCGTGTCTAATCATACGTTCAAAGGGAACCAGATCATCCATGCGAATATCTCCAAGAGATCGATGATCAACAGGAAGGTCGGTATGTGAATCCTCTCCAACACCACCATGACCAGGAAAGTGTTTTCCGACAGCCGCCATTCCTGCGTGTTTCATTCCCTTCATAGTGTGATTGGCAATATCACTGACGATATCGGGTTGGCGATGGAAGGCACGATCGCCGATCACACTACTTATCCCAAAATCAATATCAAGAACCGGTGCAAAACTAAAATCGACACCAACCGCACGAAGTTCTGTTGCAAGAACCCATCCTGCCGTTTCCGCGAGATTCCTGGCGCGACGACGGTCAATATCGTATATCTTTCCAAACTCAGCGGCAGCCGGGATATGTGTGAAGCCATCTCTAAAGCGTTGTACCCTTCCCCCTTCATGATCGACAGCGATCAGAAGTGGTTTACGATTGACTTGATGGATGTCATTAATAAGCGCTTCAAGCTGTTGATGATCCTGATAGTTCCGACTAAATAGAATGACACCGCCAACCAGCGGGTGGATCAGTCGCTCTTTCTCAATCTCTGTAAGCGTTAGACCGCCAACATCGATCATTACTGGCCCAAGACTCATCTCTGTCCTCGTCTATTCATCAATAATTTCAACTCTGCAACCCACATCAGTTTTATCAAAGAGATCAATTAGATCATGATTCCGCATTCGGATACAACCATGCGATGCAGCCACTCCAACAGGTTCGCTATCAGGAGTCCCATGAATGTAGATATAGCGCCGCATTGTATCAACATTACCGAGTCTGTTCTTTCCCGGCTCTAATCCACTCAGCCATAAAATTCTCGTCAAAATCCAATCGTCTTTTGGATTGTGAATCTTCTCATTATAGATCTCTCCAGTAGCTCGCCTGGCTTTGAAAATCGATCCTAGTGGGAGTCCGGCTCCAATCTTGGCACGGATGATGTGTAAACCACGAGGAGTGCAACCACTTCCATTCATCTCCCCTGCGCCATTGCGTGCAGTAGAAACAGGATAAGAGCAAATCAGTTTTTGCCCATCAAACAGATCCAGACTCTGTTTGCGAATAGAGATCACGATATGGTGCAATGACAAAACTCCTACCAATCCTTATAGGGGTGTTTTGCAAGGCAATGGTTATAATATCGGGGATCATCAGAGACCTCATCGCCTAACCATGATGGTGAATTGAAGGCTTCATCTTTATGTGCCAACTCGATCTCAGCAATAATAAGGCCGTGATTATCACCCTCAAACTCATCAACCTCCCATTTATGGTTATTGTCGTTAATGATATAGCGCGTTTTTACAATTTGAGGTTTAGCGCATAGCTGCTCAAGCATCTCTTTGGCTTCATTCAGTGGAATCGGATACTCATATTCAGAGCGGCAGATGCCGATCGTTGCGCTTTTAATATTAATATTAGCGCAGTCGCCCTCAATCCTTACTCGCACTGAGGCTTGATCAGAACCGATTAAGTAGCCCTGATGAAAACGCACGCCTTGTGTAGCGGAATCTCTCCAACCATCACTTTTTACCAGAAATTTACGTTCGATTTCTGTCGCCATAACGCTGTCTCGATTAACCTGTAAGTGATCGTATGATACCTTTTAGAATAGTAATAATGCCATAGGCGAGTGATTTGATGAAAAAGCGTAATACCCCTGAATACATCACCAAAGATGGATCATTGATTCGAGAACTACTTCATCCGGCAATTCATAATGATGTCACCAAACAATCACTAGCACAGGCCACTATTCAACCGGGAGAAACAACACTACGGCATTCTCATCAAAAAACAGAGGAGATCTACTATGTGCTTCAAGGTGAGGGGAAGATGCATCTAGGGGATGAATCGTTTGATGTCTGTGTCGGGGATTCGGTGGTAATTCCCCCTAAATATCTGCACTCCATTACAAATATTGGCACTGTTGAATTGATCATACTCTGTTGTTGCTCACCACCATATCAGCATAGTGATACAGAGATAATGAACGAATGAGATTGGATACCTCAATCGTTTTATCAAAACAGCGATATATTCAAACCAATTCCACTAATGATTGAATAATTAACACCAACGACAACAGAGCCGCCAATCGCCATTTTATATCCGATTAAAAAGTCGAGATCCTGATCTTTAGAGCGGTTATTACAGTACGATTCGCCACTGCTATTTGAGATAGCAATATCGCACGTTTCATAAAGATGTACGGCAGCACCTAATGCGATCTCACCTTTCTCTAATGTTGTGTATTTAATCAATCCTATAGCTATTGGCTCAGAGTAATAGCCACGTTTCTGTTTTATGGTCACATTGGAGTCGGAAGTCGAGGTTTGATGATCCAGGTTGGCTATTGAGTCTGGAAGAAATCCATAATAGATACCGACCGTGCCAAAACGCATCTCAGCAGTATAGAAATTTTGAGAATATTCACCACCACCGGACACGCCCAATGAAAAACGGTTTGTCGATTCTTCTGCAATCAGCGGAGTTGTAAATAGTGTCAATGAAAGGATGTGCAGCTTGAAGTGTTTAATCATGATAATCCTGAAACTTTATCTCAGGAACAGAATACCTACCAAGACTGAATCGAGAATGAATTATCTTTTGAGTTGTGTTTTAAAGAGACTTTCGAGCTTTTTTAACTTTGGCGAGATGATCGCCTGGCAATAGCCTTGTTGCGGATTGTTATCATAATAATGCTGATGATACTCCTCAGCAGGATAGAACTTCGGCGCCATTGCTACCTCTGTCACAACAGGATCGAGCCAAATATTTCTCTCATCTAGCATGGTAATGATCAGTTTTGCGATATAAAGCTGCTCCTCATTGTAGCAATAGATGACAGAGCGATACTGCGTTCCGACATCGGCACCTTGTCGATTTAATGATGTTGGATCGTGCATGATGAAAAAGATAATAAAAATCTGCTGATAACTGATTATTTCGGGATCAAAGGTTATCTCAACCACCTCAACATGATTGGTATCTCCTTGACAGACTTGTTGATAGGTTGGGTTCTCTAGCTCACCACCGGCATAGCCAGAGACAGCGGAAACGACGCCATCAATACGATTAAACGCAGACTCAATACACCAAAAACAGCCACCACCGAGTAATATCTTTTCTAGCTGCTTAGTCATATTCTACTCATTTAGCATTTGTATTAATTGATCCTCGTCAATGACCGTGACGCCAAGTTGCTCCGCTTTTGTCAGTTTAGAACCTGCCGCCTCCCCTGCAACTACAAAATCAGTTTTTTTAGAGACACTACCGACAACCTTGGCTCCAAGTTTTAGCAATTTCTCTTTTGCTTCGTTTCGCGTCATGGTTGATAAGGTTCCGGTGAGCACAAAGGTTTTACCATTAATCGCGCTATCTTTAATTTCAAGTTTCTCAAGCGGTTGCCAGTGAACTCCGGCATTGATCAGTTTATTGATAACCTCAATATTATGCGGTTGTCTGAAGAAGTTATAGATGCTGTTTGCAACTACAGGTCCGACATCAGGAATCTCGATAAGCTCCTCTACTGATGCATTGATTAGCGGAGGCAGATCACAAAAATGGGTCGCCAGCGTTCGTGCGGTATTTTCTCCAACTTCTCGTATCCCTAAGGCAAAGATAAGACGTTCAAGTTTAGCGGCCTTACTTGCTGCAATGGAGTTAATCAGATTTTGAATCGATTTTTCTCCCATACGCTCCATCGATAGTAACTGCTGTGATGACAACGTATAGAGATCTGCAACATCATGAATCATCTTTAACTCAAATAGGTTTTCGACCAGTTTATCGCCAAGACCATCAATATCCATTGCCCGACGCGATGCGAAGTGTTTGATCGCCTCTTTACGTTGAGCGGGACAGTAGAGTCCACCACTACACCTTAGAACAGACTCATTATCGGATTTAACAGCATCAGATCCACAGATTGGGCAGTGAGCATCAATAATATAGGGTTCGCAATGTTCAGGGCGCATTTTGAGGATAGGACCGACTACCTCAGGAATAACATCACCCGCACGACGAACTATCACCATGTCACCGACACGAACATCTTTTCGATTGATCTCATCCTGATTATGAAGCGTCGCATTAGTAACCGTAACACCACCAACATAGACTGGTTCAAGACGTGCCACTGGCGTTAGTGCACCAGTTCTTCCGACCTGTATATCAATTGCAATCAATCGGGTCATCTCTTCTTGTGCCGGGAACTTGTGAGCAGTAGCCCATCTTGGTGCGCGTGAAACAAACCCAAGCTCATTCTGGTATCGAATAGAGTTAACCTTATAGACGACACCATCGATTTCATAAGGCAGGTCATTCCGTTTGTTACCAATATAGTCATAATAAGATTTGCAGCCGAGATATCCGGTTACGGTTTGGATCTCATTATTCACCGGAATTCCCCAGCTTTTCAGACGATGCAGCGTTGCATAGTGATCTGTTGCCAATTCTTCGCCACTAACCTCGCCTAAACCATAGCAGTAGAAGCTAAGTGGTCTGGTGGCAGTGATTGATGGATCTAACTGTCGTAGAGAACCAGCAGCGGCATTACGAGGATTAGCAAAACGCTTCTCACCTAAAGCCGCCTGCTTTTCATTTAACGCTTCAAACCCTTTTTTAGGCATAAACACTTCGCCACGAATCTCAATGAGATCAGGGTAGTCATCACCATAGAGCTTTAACGGTATGGCATCGATTGTGCGGATGTTGTGGGTAACATCTTCACCGATGGTGCCGTCACCACGAGTTGCGGCCTGGACCAAAATGCCATGTTCATATCTTAGACTTATCGCCAAACCATCAAGCTTGGGTTCAACACAGTATTCAACCTCACTGATCTCCAATGCATCAACCACCCGTTTATCAAATGCGATGAGTTCTTCATCTGAAAACACGTTGGACAGGGAGAGCATCGAGACTGAGTGGTGAACCTGCTTAAACCCTTTTAGCGCCTCACCGCCGACACGCTGGGTTGGTGAGTCTGGGGTGATTAGATCCGGGTTTTGCTGTTCTAGTTGCTGTAATTCCCGAAACAGGCGGTCATACTCAATATCAGGTATTTCAGGATCGTCAAGAACGTAGTATCGGTAATTGTGGTATCTGATCTGCTCTTTTAGCGCTTCAAGTTGCTGCCTGATCTCGGACATGGTTTAGTCGTTAATACCACTAAAGTTTTCACCTACGCTTCTCATGGAGGCCTTAATAGAGTCGTCCAGCGGCTCACGCTCACGTGTGATAATCTTTCCGGATACTCGATCTGCAATACGCTCACAAACGCTTATTAGTTCTTCTACAGCTTCTGTACCATCAATCACTGTAGGTAGTTGCAGAAACGCCATAACGCCAGGTGTTGAGAAGTGATCCAGGTTGTTGATATCGAAGCTGCCTGGCTCTTGAATATTAGCAATACTGATGATCGCTTTACCCTGATACATACGGTGAAAGATATCCATATCACCGAAGACAAAGCCACTCTCTTCCATAAGTTCTCTAAGTGTTTTACCCTCTATTGGTGACTCTTTAGAGGCAATAACAGCTAATGAGAGCACTTGTGGTTCGATTGCCGATTCACTATCTGTTTCTTCATGATCTTCTGGCTCATCTTCGATCACTTCTTCAGCCATCTCTGGTTCATTATCGTAATCATCAGTGTCGTTCTGTTGAATATCAGATGAAGGCTCTGGATTTATCTCATCCTCAAGCGGATCGATGTTGTCATCTGTGCTGAGGTTTTCGTCACTTTTTAATGAATCTATCGCATCAACATCAAGTGGTTCATCACGAGTTGCAAAGAGTGGATCGTTATCATCGTGTAACAAAGGATCATCTTTATGATTGAATTTTGCTTTTATCCTCTCCTTTCGCAAACGATCAATCACAATGATGGTTGCCACTACGACAACCCCGATGATAATGAGCGTGACTCGAAGGTAATCCATTAGACTGCCGCCAACTCCACCGCGCCATCAACATCGACCTGTACCATTCGAGATACTCCCGGTTCATGCATCGTGACACCGCTAAGGGTTGATGAGAGTTCCATTGTCGTTTTGTTGTGGGTAATGAAGATAAACTGTACTCGCTCTGACATCTCCTCCACCAGTTTACAGAAGCGACCGACGTTGGCCTCATCCAGTGGCGCATCGACCTCATCAAGCATACAAAACGGTGACGGGTTTAACTCAAATATGGCAAATACCAGCGCTACAGCGGTTAGTGCCTTTTCACCACCAGAAAGAAGATGGATTGAACTATTACGTTTGCCTGGTGGGCGTGCCATAACCGAGACACCGGTATCCAACAGATCATCGCCGGTTAATTCAAGGTAGGCGTGTCCACCACCAAACAGGCGTGGGAATTTCTCTTGTAACCCTTTATTAACATTTTCAAAGGTGTCTTTGAAACGAGTGCGCGTCTCCTTGTCTATCTTACGAATGGCATTCTCCAACACCTCAAGTGCTTGAGTTAGATCATCATTCTGTGAATCGAGATAGGTTTTGCGTTCAAGTTGGGTATCGTACTCACTGATGGCCGCAAGATTGATAGGGCCAAGTCTTTGAATTTGGTTTGCGAGTTGTTCTACTCGTTGCTCCCATTCGCGTATTGATGCACCTTCTGGCAGCGAAGTCTTGAGTTCATCAAGGCTTTGATGATGTTCAACAATCTGCTCTTCAATGGTTTGACGACGAACCTTGCGCTCCTGCCAGCGCATGCGTTTGCTCTCTAGTTCACTTCTGATATCAGAGATCTTGCGTTCAGCTTGATTTCGACGGTTCTCATTTTCCCGAATAGCGTGGTCAATATCACCAAGAACCTTACGTGCGTTTTGCAGTCGTTCCTCAACAGCCATGCGTTTACTGAGCATCTCTTCGAGTTGTGCACGTTTCTCAAGAATTGGCTCATCTCCATTTGCAAGCAGTTCCTTGAGCATCTCGCGGCGCTCTGCAAGTTGCTGCATCTGCATTTCTGCACGCTCTTCTGATTGAGATAGTGATTCAAACTCGGTTTTTGATGTTTGGTATTGTAGTTGAATACGGTGTGACTCTTCCTGATGCTCTTGTGCCGCAATACGACTACTTTCAAGCTTCGCTGTAATCTCTTCGCGTAATGTTTGTAATACCTCTCGCTCATTAGCGAGGCGATCTACCTCTTCGATAGCCTGATGAAGACGACTACGCGAAACAGCCATCTCTTCGTTGTTGGCAGCGATATTCTGTTTTAACTCATTGGTATCGTGCTGTAAGCGCTCTCTTCGTGCGGTGATCTGTTCGAGGCGAGACTCTTTACTACCAATAGACGTTTTCAAATCGCTGAACGATTTAGTGTAGTCATTAAGCTGTAACTGTAGCTGCTCTCGTTGTTGCTCCAATTGCAGTTGTCGTTGTTGATCGTCGTTCACCTGCCTCGTTAGCTCTTCAACACCCTGCTCCAGTTCGGCAATACTCTGATTTAGCTCGGCCAACTCTTTTTCACGAGCAAGAACACCACTATGGTTATCACTATCACGGTGAACCTTTAGCCAATTACGACCGATCCATAGCCCATCTCGTGTGATAACGGATTGTCCTGATTGCAGGGTACTTCGCATCTGAAGTGCTGTGTTGAGATCATCAGCAATAAGAACGTCACCAATGATCTCCTGGAGATCCCAATCACTTTTGATCTTCGAATAAATCGAACGACTATCATGATTAGTTGTGCTTGATGCATTAACCTCAAGTAGTGTTGCCGATCCATGTTTAAGATCACCGATAAGTGCCGCTACCGGGTCAAGTCCATCAACACAAATCGCTTCGACGCATTCACCAAGCACACTTTCAACAGCCTTTTCCCAGCCACTTTCAACGCTTATCCCTTCGGCAAGACGTTTACTATTCTCAAGCTGATGAGATGATAGCCATTGAGCGACATCTCCTTCTCCCTTACCTAGCGCGGCTTGTTGAAGTGCTTCAAGCGAAGCGTGACGACCTCGAAGGCTTTGGAGATCGGTCTGTCGTTGATTGAGTAGCTGCGAGTTATCGCGCAAACGCTCACGCGCGGTATCAATCTCTATTCGGGTTGTGTCGAGTTGCTCCTGATGGGTCTGCTGTTGTAGCTCCATCTCTCCAACCTGTTCACGAAGCTGCATTAACTCCTGCTCAAGATTAGAGGTTGATAGATTGTTCATCTCATCGTTGATTCGAGCGACACGAACCTCTAATTGAGATGTGTTTTGTTCATGTTGTTGAATTCGTGCGCGTTCAACTTGTGCTATCTGCGCTGGTTCTGCCGCTCGTTGATTAAACGACTCCCAGTCGCTCTGCCATTGGCGCATCGCCGCTTCTGACTCTTCAAGTGCCGATCTGCTGCTTTGAACCTGTTCATTCAAAAGATTGTAGTGTGGCTCTATCTCATCCAGAACAGCCTTAAGTTCATCACGCTTCTTGCGGTCGTTATAGAGATGGCTTTGTGATTCATTCCAGTTTCGTTCAATCTGATCCAGATCGTTTCGCTGTTGCTGATAACGCTCGGTCTCATGTTGAATACTCTGTTCAAGGCGAGCGATATCTGCACCAATGCTATAGAACTCGGTTTGAACGCTATTGACGTTATCTGATGCCTCTAGATGAGCTTCACGCTTTGTTTCGATCTCTGCCTCGGCATGTCGCTGCTCGGCATAGAAGCTCTCCAGCTTGGTCTCCTGTTCTCGGATCACCTTCTCCTGCTGCTCGATATCGCCGCTGAGTTCATCCCAGTGGAGCGCATGAAGTTGTCCCTTAACCAGGCGTTCATCCTGTTTTAGCTCTTTATACCGCTCAGCAGTTCGCGCCTGTCGTTGGAGATGGTTGAGCTGCTTATCCAGCTCTTCACGAATATCATTCAGACGTTCGAGATTCTCACGTGTATGGCGCATACGGGTTTCGGTCTCGCGACGACGCTCTTTATATTTTGAGATACCGGCCGCCTCTTCGAGGAAAACACGTAGTTCATCCGGTTTCGCCTCAATCAGGCGGGAGATGGTGCCCTGCTCAATAATCGCATAGCTCCGTGGCCCAAGCCCGGTTCCGAGGAAGATATCGGTAATGTCCCGACGACGACAGCGTGCGCCATTGAGGAAATAGAGCGATTGTCCGTCACGACTAACCTGACGCTTGATCGCGATCTCATTATAGTTAGCAAACTGGCCGCTAATCGTTGCGTCACTGTTATCGAAGATTAGCTCTATTGAGGCCTGACCGACTGGTTTACGGGATGAAGAGCCGTTGAATATGACATCGGTCATCGCATCACCGCGCAGATTTTTGGCTGAGCTTTCACCCATAACCCATCGCACGGCATCAATAATATTGGATTTACCACAACCATTAGGACCGACAATACCCGTCAGATTCGATGGAAAAGGTACAGTTGTTGGATCGACGAAGGATTTGAAACCCGCCAGTTTTATCTTGCTTAAACGCATATTTTTATTAGGTTTTCCTGGTGTTACTGGTTATTCCGTAACTAATTGCCTAAAAGAGGCATATCAGCTTTTGTATTTGCTCGTTTATTCGCTACAATTCCGAGCCATCAAAATTAGCACGAAAGGTGACTCATGCCTACCCAACCAAGCAAGGATTTAGAGACATTTGATAACCCGATGCCGGAGCGCGATTATAGCATCCATATCGACATTCCGGAGTTTACTTGTCTCTGTCCAAAAACCGGACAACCCGATTTTGCAACGATCGCGATTGATTATGTTGCGGATCGCAAGTGTATTGAGCTGAAATCACTCAAACTCTATATGTGGTCTTTCCGTGAGGAAGGCGCATTCCATGAAAAGGTGACCAATGACATGCTCAGTGACTTTGTTTCGGCATGTCAACCACGCTTTATGCGGGTGACGGGCAAATTCAATGTCCGTGGCGGTATCTACACTACGGTCGTCGCTGAATATCGTGATCCACAGTGGACACCACCCACACCAGTGACACTACCCTAGACCTTGCCTTTGCGCGGAGATCAAAGCATTGCCATTGGTGTCGATATTGGCACAAGTGGCATACGCGCGATTGCAATTAATGCTGAGCGCAAACCCATATCAGAGTCGAGCCACCCGTTCACAAAGGGTGATTATCAACCGAAGAACTGGCAGGGTTTACTTGAACAGACGCTGGATCAACTGTTCAGTGATATTGAACGACAGAATGTCTGTGCGATTGCAATCGATGGGACTTCAGCGACGATAGTTGGAATCGATCATCATGGTGCGCCGATATCTGAAGCGCTGCTATATAACGATGACCGCGCCACATCAGAGGCAGAGCTCATCGCACAATTTGCACCGGCGACAACCGCTGCCCAAGGTGCAAGTTCAGCGTTAGCAAAGGCGATGTGGTTACAGTCACGTTCGAATGAGAGGATCATTCGATTCCTGCCGCAGTCGAGTTGGTGCAGTGCAATTCTTTGTGGCAACTACACCATTTGTGACCCTAACAATGCACTGAAACTAGGGTTTGATCCGGTATTGATGCAGTGGCCGGAATGGATCGAACAATCAGGGATTTCGCGTCAACAATTACCCACAGTTCTCCCGACAGGAGAAGTAATCGCGCCCCTGCGACCGTACTATTGCGAGCGTTGGCAACTCTCAGCGAACACGCTGGTTATCAACGGAACCACAGATAGTACCGCAGCTTTGATTGCTACAGGAGCTACCGAGACAGGAGATGCGGTGACTGCATTAGGCTCAACGCTGGTGCTTAAGATTATTAGCGATCACCCTCTGTTTAATTCTGAATATGGTATCTACAGCCAACCTTTGGGCAAACATTGGCTTGTCGGCGGTGCATCCAACAGTGGTGGGAGTGTGTTAAAACGCTATTTTAGTGATGAGGAGATCACCCGACTTTCCATGCAGATCGACCCTTCGAGTAGCACCAATCTTCACTACTATCCATTACCCAAACGCGGAGAACGATTTCCGATTGCCGATCCCCAACTGGAGCCGAAGCTTGAGCCACGCCCAGCTTCTGATACTCAATTCTTAAAGGCGATGTTTGAGGGGCTTGCCGAGATTGAATACCAGGGCTACAAATTGCTGCAACAGCTTGGTGCGCCAAGGATAAAAACGGTTCGCAGCAATGGTGGTGGAGCAAAAAATAAGGTTTTTACCCAAATTAGACAAAACCGATTGGGTGTTACAATGTCCACATCAACACATCATCAGGCAGCCTTTGGTGCCGCCTTAATCGCACTAAATGGGTTTAAGGATAATCAATGCGTTTAAATATTTTCAGTGGTAGTGCCCATCTGTTTAAGGGGATTACACTTATTCAACAGCCACAGCTTCGCCGTTATGTCATTATTCCAGCGCTGATTAATGTCGTAATGTTTATTATAGGTATTACTCTGTTGGTCGGCTCACTCGATCCCTATGTTGAACAACTCCTCTCATACCTTCCTGCTTTTTTGCAATGGTTAAGTGGGGTGTTATGGCTGGTATTAACCCTTCTTGTCGTGGTGGTGGTCTTTTTTGTGATCTCTATGATTAGCGGAATTGTCGCTGCCCCCTTTAATTCGCTACTTGCTGAAGCGGTTGAACAATCACTGACCGGACAACACCTTGAGACGACCTCAACAACCGAATTGATAAAACAGACGCCACACTTAATTATGGAGGAGCTGCGAAAACTCCTCTATTTCATCATCAGGGCAATACCCCTTCTGATACTTTTTGTAATTCCAGGTATCAATATTGTTGCGCCGTTTATCTGGTTTGTTTTCGTTAGTTGGGTGCTGGCGCTGAACTATCTTTCATATCCACTGGAAAACCATCAGATGAGCTTTAAAACCCAAAGAGGTTTTGCTGCAAGAAATCGGTTAGGAACACTGGGGTTTGGTTTAACGGTTACACTCCTGACCATGGTTCCACTTCTTAACTTTTTGATTATTCCCGCAGCAGTTGCTGGCGCCACATCGTTCTATATGGACGCTAAAAAGGGTGAATGATAGTATCTGTAAGGTATTTATGAGCGTTTGCATCAATAGTTATTGCGTGTTGTGACTGATCCAGACACTCCTGTATGAACGATCACCTCAAGCCATTGATCGTTATTTATGCAGTTTTTATTTAATCGAAGACCACTGAGAGTCGCTGTTGTCAGACATTGCCCCCACTAAGCATGAGATAAAGCAAAAACTGTTTAAGCATAATCTCGATCTGTTATATCAGGCATCGAAGCAGATGTTGATGGCAAATATTGGCATTTCTATTTTTGTTATCTGGCTCTATAACAGTACGGAAATTCATCGACAAACCTTCTATTGGTTTGGCACCCTTGTGGCAATCATACTTATCCGAGCTTATCTTGCTCATCTCTATTTAGCCGATAAGGATAAAAACAAACGCTATGATTTGTGGTTTCGAATCTACCTTGCTGGAACCACATTAACGGCATTTACCTGGGGAATGACAACTTATGCCCTTATGCCCTATGCCAGCGAAACAATCATCTATTCAACGATTGTGATTATCGTTGGTATTACCACAGCGGCGTTAACCTCACTTGGTTATAACTTTTTAATCTATTTCTTTTATATATTACCGATATCGATGTTGATGTCTCACTATCTCATTTTCGTCAGAGGCACAACGTCCGATATCGCAATGGGAATTGGTTTTATTCCGTTCTCACTCTTTTTGATGGCCACTGCCCGTAACTATTCACGTAACTATAATCAGGCAATTCGGCTACAGTTTGAACGCGAACATCTGGTCGAACAATTGGAAGAGAGAATAGAGCATCAAGTAAAGCTCTCGGAGGAACTACACCGATTAAGTATTACCGATTCACTTACCGGAGCACCAAATCGACATCTGTTTGAGGAGGAGAGTGAAAAGGCCTTTAACCGTTTCCTGCGCTATAACCATGGACTATCAATACTGGTTATCGACCTTGATCATTTCAAGAATATTAATGACCGTTATGGGCATAAGGCTGGTGATAAAGTGTTACAGGTCTTTAGTCAGTCTTGTAAAAGCATTGTAAGAAGTACAGATACCTTCGCTCGAGTCGGTGGTGAAGAGTTCTGCTTTTTATTGGAACAGACAAGCCGAGATCATACTTTAGAGGTTGCGAATCGACTTAAAGCAATGATCGCCAACCTTGAAATATTATTGGATAACGGTGAATCAATCCAAATCACCATCAGTATCGGTTGCTCACTGGTTAAAGAGAGTGACTCAAATATTGATGATGCATATATCCGTGCTGACAGAGCGCTATATCAGGCGAAAGAGAATGGTCGAAATCGAGTTGAGATCATTGATTAAACCCTATCTTTATATCACCTCTACTCTCATGCTGCTGATTTCGGCTAACGCCTTGGCTGGTGATTACTCTCTACGAAAATACCCACATGTAACCGAGTTTTATAAAAGTCTGGCACAAAGTGCATTAGAGCTTGGATTACAGAATAATGTTCCACCAGCAGCAATACTGGCCATAGCCGGACTTGAGTCAGGATATGGCAGAGGTTATGTCTCCCGTATCACAGGTAATGTACTTAGTTTAGGTGCGCGAAAAGGCGAGCCTGAACTCCCTCCTCTCTATCTTCCGACCTATATCAAAACAAATCGCGTTCTTATCGATAAAAAGAAGATCGAATCAATACCGGCTTCAGAATTGAAATGGAAAAAGCGTCCACCAAGCTTAAAGAAAGATTATCGTCCTCAAGCCTATGCAGGAACAACCAGACAGCTTGAGATTCTACAAAACGATGTGAAGTTGCGGGTCAAAGCCCGTAAACACAATATCGATGATTTTGTTTCGAGCTGGATTGATACAGAAAGTGCGGTGCCAGTGTTTGCGGATGCCCGTAATTGGTTAGAGCAGACGGTAGAGAGCAAAGGGAAGGCGTGGTTGCTTAGCTGTAAATCTGCGAAGGCGTTTATCAATAAAATCGGTGGTAAACCACGCTCGTTCAATCATCGAAAGAGCTGGGTTAACAAGGTTAGTTATATCCTTGATAACGGTGGGCTTTGTGAGTTGTCGCAATTAATGTTTAAAGGCAAATCATTTGATGATGCATGGAATGGATAGAGACTATAGATAAAAGCTAAGAAAACTCTGATCAAGTGGTCATTGCGTCACCTCGTTCGCAATGACTATTTGTGTAATCTCCCTAAATGATTCGATGTGTTGATTTTGCAGTGGCTAAGCGTTGTCCCTGCTCTGTTTTGACATCTGCCTCAAAGTAGAGAGAACGCCTCTCTTGTCCGGTAAAACGAGCTGTAACGTAGACATATTCCATATCTGGTGTGATCGGTTTTGAGTAGGTCATCTCCATGGTTCGCGTAAAGTTGGGTGTTGCGACAATCAAGCTTAGCGGGCCGATGGTGTTGTCGACCAGAGCGGCGATAATTCCGCCTTGCATCGTTCCATAAGGGTTTAGATGTTCGTGTAACACCGGAAAACGGTTGGTGATCGTCTCTGATTCAATATCGATACTAATTACCTCGCCTTTTAAAGTGTCGAATACTGGCGGAGGAAAGAGAATTTTGTCCTCGTAACCTTTAAGCTTTTTTTCAATAATGGGCAGTAGTTCAGGGGGGATGCGGTCTCTATCAATCAATGCTCTATCCTTTAATCAATTTCAATGAACAACACAGTGGCATCTCTAACGTGTGTTTTTTATGGTTTAATCTTGACCACAGTTCTGCCACGAATCGCCCCGTTTAGAATGGCTTCTGCGGCTGCCGGGATCTCATCAAGTGTTATCTCATTGCTTAATAATGCCAGTTTTTCAAGATCGAGATCGGTGGTAATACGTTGCCACGCCTGTTCGCGTTTTGCGATGGGTGCCATCACAGAATCGATACCATAGAGGGTAACGCCACGCAAAATAAAAGGTGCAACACTGGATGGAAGAGCCATCGATTCTGCAAGACCGCAGGCCGCAACAGCACCACCATAGCTTATCTGACTCAATACATTTGCCAATGTATTGCCACCAGCTACATCTATAGCGCCGGCCCATAGCTCTTTACCCAATGGTCGTGCCTTATCAGAGAAGGGTTGGCGATCGATGATCTCAGAAGCACCCAAGCGCGTTAAATACTCATGTTCACTGCTTCGTCCGGTCACGGCAACCACGTAATACCCCAATTTACTGAGTATTGAGATTGCCACACTACCAACGCCCCCTGCTGCACCAGTGACAAGAATATTGCCACTTTGGGGTGTGATACCGTGTTGTTCTAGAGCAAGCACACAGAGCATTGCAGTGTAGCCAGCCGTTCCAACTGCCATCGCTTGTTTTGGTGTCATGCCATCAGGAAGCGGAACCAGCCACTTTGCATCGACACGAGCAAGCTCGCTAAAGCCGCCATTGTGCACTTCACCGACACCAAAGCCATTTAAGATAACCTGATCACCGGCTTTAAACTTCGTGTTTTCTGAATGAGTAACTGTTCCGGCAAAGTCGATACCAGGGATTAACGGGAACCGTCTTACAACAGGCGCTTTAGCGGTCATCGCTAAGCCGTCCTTGTAGTTTAATGCGGAGTATTTCACCGCTACAGTGACATCTCCTTCCATTAAATCCTGTGGTTGTAGATTGGTGAGCGTTGCGTGCTGACCGTTATCATCGCTGGTGATCTGCCATGCACGGAATGTTTCTGACATTGTTTGTTCCAATAGTAGTCTTGAGGTGTGATTTTTACCTTAGCACCTTCTCAATTCGTGAAACACCCTCTTTAAGCTTTTCGAGGGATGTGGTGTAGGCAAAACGAAGGTAACGTCTTGGGTTGTTGTGACCAAAATCGATTCCGGGAGTCACGGCGACCTTGGCTTGTTCTAATAGCCGATTTGCCAGTTCGACACTGTCATCCGCCAGATCTCCAATATTGGCATAGAGATAAAAGGCGCCTTCCGGGATATGTGAAATCTTAAAACCAAGGCGCTGTAGCTCCGGTAGCAGATAGTCTCTGCGCGTCTTAAACTCTGCACGACGCGACTCGAGAATCGATATATTCTCAGGAGTAAATGCAGCCAGCGCAGCATACTGGGATATGGTTGATGGTGCGATATAGAGATTCTGAGCCAGTTTTTCGATATTTCGCACCATGTGCTCAGGAACAACCATCCATCCCAAACGCCAACCGGTCATACAGAAGTATTTTGAGAAGCTGTTTATGATGATCGCATTATCATTGAAACGCACAGCGCTTGGCGGCTGCTTGTCATAGGTCAGGTTATGATAGATCTCATCTACCAGGAGATAACCACTCTTCGATTGTATGAACTGATGGATCGCCTCAAGCTCATCTTCTGGGATCAGTGTGCCTGTGGGATTTGAGGGTGATGCAACCATCGCCGCAACGGTATGATCACCCCAGTGCTGCTTAAGGCTTTCAAGATTAAGCTGAAATGCTGAGTTTTCATCGACATCAATTGCACGAACCCTTCCCTCGACAAAACGGATAAAGTGACGATTGCAGGGATAACCGGGATCAGCAACCAACACCTCATCATCACGCCCCACAATGACCCCTAAGGCCAGCATTAATGCCCCTGATGCTCCGGAGGTTACAATGACACGTCCAGGGTCAACCGTTTGATGATAGCGATCCTGGTAGAACTGACTTATCGCCTCGCGCAACTCTGGCAGGCCTAGTGCATTCGTATAGTTGGTTAACCCCTGTTCGATCGCTGCCTTTGCGGCATTGCCTATCGGTGTTGGCGTATTAAAGTCCGGCTCCCCTACCTCCATGTGGATGATCGATTCGCCGTTTCGCTCCATCTCATTTGCCCGTCCGAGAAGCTCCATCACATAAAATGGCTCAATATCAGCCATTCGGGGAGCAACCGGCCGTTGACTAGGCATGATGGAGAGTGCTCACGAGATCGAGATCGAGAAATGTTTTACCCGCGCTACTCCCGTCTAGCACTGTAAATGGAAGATCTGGTTCCCCCCAATGATCTAAAACAATCGAGGCACCACTAAAATTGTCTTCAGCGGTATATCCATTAATCGCGACAATGGTCTTTAGTTTTGCCCCAAGTGATGAGCGAATGCCGTTATAGGAGTCTTCAAAGGCGATGCACTGCTCTGGTTTAAGTCCCATCTTATCCATCGCCCAGATGTAGATATCAGGAGCCGGTTTCTTGGCCGGAACAATATCACCTGCTGCAATGACCTCAAACCATGTCATCGCATCTGCTCCGAGGGTGTTCACAATCAGAGCTTCCACATTTGCTGGGGTGGTGGTGGTTGCTATCGCCAAACGCATTCCTGCCGCTTTTGAGGCTTCTATCAGGCGTTTTACACCAGGTCGTAGCGGGATCGCGCCTTGCGCTAGGAGTTGGGTGTAGTGTTCAGTCTTGGCCGCATGAAGCTGTGCGATAAATTGCTGTAGATCATCAGGAGATTGAAAATCGGTATTAAAGTGATCCAGATAGTAGCGAATGCGCTCCTTGCCACCGGTAACGGCCAATAGTTGTCCATAGAGTTCAGGTGTCCAAACCCAATCCAGACCAGCCTCTTTAAATGCAAGGTTAAACGCGACACGATGACCATCGCGCTCGGTATCAGCGAGGGTTCCGTCAACATCGAATAGTAGTGCTTCTAACATTATCTTTTGCTCAATTGTGGGTGATTGCAGGGAACACTTGAATTAAGGTGTTTTGTGTCAAAAAACAAGTCATGCCTAAAACTGTACTCAAGATGATTAGATTACCCGACTCAGCAATCCCCTATCAAATCTGATACAATATCGGATTGTTTTACCCCGCTTTTGTTGCTATTTGCGGGTGAGTTTGGTATAGATGCGCGCTTGATTTTTTTCGCGCTGATTGGGGAGATTGCGAATGGCTGTAAAGAAAAAAGCCGTTACCAAGAAAAGTGTTAAGAAAAAGGCTGCGCCTAAGAAAAATGTAGCCACTAAAAAAACACCTAAAAAGAACACAAGTGCTGTCGATAATGTGGTCGACTTTACCCCTTATGAAGAGGTCAAGGGTGAGGACTACATGAGTTCGGACATGAAAGATCACTTCCGTGCCATTTTAATCGATTGGAAAAATGAGCTTATGGAAGAGGTTGATCGAACTGTACATCACATGCAGGATGAAGCCGCAAACTTCCCCGATCCGAATGATCGCGCCACTCAGGAGTCTGAGTTCGCGATGGAGCTTCGCGCTCGTGATCGAGAACGCAAGCTGATCAAAAAGATCGATGAATCGATCAGTTTGATCGATGAGGATGAATATGGTTACTGTGAAAGTTGTGGTGTGGAGATCGGCATTCGTCGCCTAGAAGCTCGCCCTACTGCCACGCTATGTATTGATTGCAAGACTTTAGATGAGATCCGCGAAAAACAGCGCGGATAATCATCAACCAATGAACATGGATGTTCAAACATATCAACATGCCTGATTCCGGCAACGACTCCACCTTCAAGCAACCCTATCGCGGCAGATTTGCCCCGTCTCCTACTGGACCACTCCATTTCGGTTCCCTCATTACTGCTGTCGCCAGTTATCTGGATGCAAGGCACGCGAATGGTGAGTGGTTGTTACGAATAGAGGATGTTGACACGCCAAGAACCAACGCAGGTGCTGTCGACTCAATTCTCACGACACTTGAGTTATATGGCTTTGAATGGGATGGTGAGGTCGTCTATCAAAGTCAGCGCAGCGCGCTCTATGAGGAGTACCTTGCTCAATTAGCACAACAATCACTCGTCTACGGCTGTGAATGTAGCCGTAAATCGATATCTGAGTACAAAAAGAGCCATCACTACCCTTTTGATGGATATCCGGCTATCTGTCGCAATAAGGGGCTTGCGCATCAAGGTCACACCATCCGCATCAATACCGAATCGTCTCAACCCGTGGGGTTTAAAGACGAAATCCAGGGAGAGTTGCAACAGACGATTGCTAAAGAGGTCGGTGATTTTGTCTTAAAGCGTCATGATGGAGTCTACAGCTATCAACTTGCGGTGGTGGTTGATGATGAGTTACAGCAGATCAACCATATTGTGCGTGGGTTTGATCTCTTTGATAACACTCCGCGACAGCTTCTACTGCAACACTATTTGGGTTTTAAAACACCGAACTATTGTCACATTCCAATCGCTGTAAACGAGCAACACCAGAAATTAAGCAAACAGACCCATGCCGCAGCAATCGATGGAAGCAATATCCAGCGTGATTTGATGTTGTCACTACGATTTCTGGGACAACCGTTCGATGAGAATTACCTCAGTTTACCGGTTAGTGAATTATGGAATAATGCGATTAAGCGTTGGGATCGTGGATTAATCCCAAGGAAATCCTCAATTGAATTTATTAGCGGATGCTGATATTAGTGAGCCTGTTTTGTAAAACCGATGAGAAAACACTCATGAACGCTGTATATGAATCTCAATTTCAGATCAAATATCACGGATATCTCAGAAATATCCTGAAATGGGATGAGCTAGATGCTTTGTGGCAGCAGATCATGGCACAGAGTAGTGAGAATGAGTGGTTTATCTATGCAACCGGAGAGACGTGTCCTGTTGAGCAGGTAACACAAGTTAAGCTCGGAACCTTCATCACCGAGATCAATCATCTGTTACGAAAAGAGCATCACCATGACTACTGTGGCATTGTCTATGTCGATAATATAGAGCAGCCTCAGATGGTGAAGATCTATGATCCCAATAATCTTGGTAGCGTTTGTGGTAGCAGCTCTCTTCCGGCACCACTGCCTGGATGGGTATTATCCACCCATCCGCCTGAGCCTCTGCTCCAGGCAACGATTACACCACAGAACAGACGTCGATGGTGGCAACAACTCTTCTAGCTTCCCTATTTGCTGGTGATAGTTTCAAGCAGCTTTTTAGGTGGCTGATATCCAGGGATTAAGGTTCCATCCGCCAATAGCAAGGCTGGAGTACCACTAACACCGAACTTCTTACCTAACATCATGTGTTTAACCACAGGGTTTTCACAGCTTTCAGACTTTTCAGCATTGCCTGTCTTTTTTGCAAAATCCATTGCAGCCTGTTTGTCCTTAGCACACCAAACGGATACCGCTTTTCGATACGATTCTGAGTTAAGACCTGCCCGTGGATAGGCAAGATAACGAATCGTTATTCCGAGATCATTCATCTCCTGCATTCCAGAGTGAAGTTTTCGACAATAACCACAATCAATATCAGTAAAGACGGTAACAACATGCTTCTGTTCACCATTGGCCTTATAAACAATCATCTCATTTTCATTCAGCTCACTCATGAACTGTTTACGACCTTCATTACGTCGGGATTCAGTAAGATTGCTCATATCATTAAGCTTGATCAGATCGCCGGTAATCAGATAACGACCATCCTCAGAGATGTAGTAATAGTTATTGCCATACTGAACCTCATAGATTCCCTTTGCTTCTGATGACCTGATTCCATCCGGTGCTGATGGAATGATGGCTGATAGGCTCTTCTTAATCAGTTCAGGTGTACTATCTTCTTGAGCGACTCCATTGATGGCGATTAAAGCCAAAAGCAGTGGAGCAATTCTAATCATGGTTTTTAAATGCATGGTTTTTTAATCTCTAAAGTTATTAAACTGAAGCGGCTGACCAAAGTCATTGCTCTTGATAAAGGCGATGACCTGTTGGAGATCATCACGTTTTTTTCCGGTAATTCTAACCTGTTCGCCCTGAATTGCCGCCTGAACCTTAAGCTTGCTCTCTTTTACCGATTTAATAATCTTGCGGGCAACCTCTTTATCGATACCCTCTTTAAGCACAATCTTTTGAATGGCGACTTTTCCGCGTTCTTCAACCTCTCCTGACTCTATTGCCGAGATATCAATACCGCGCTTGCTCATTTTTTGATGTAATACTTGCCGAATTTGATCAATCTGGAATTTGGTTTGTGCCTCAAGGCTTAACTCATTTTCGCTCTCAACAACCTTGGCGTTACTCCCTTTAAAATCGTAACGATTTCCAACTTCGCGGTTGGTCTGATCAACGGCATTTGTTAATTCGTGGCGATTAAGCTCAGAAACAATATCGAATGAAGGCATGTTGTTTTCCTGTATTTAGTTCTGATCTATCAGGCTGTGTAAGCAAGAGAATCATCTCTCATTATCTGATTAATATGGCGTCCCGAAGAGGATTCGAACCTCCGACCTGTCGCTTAGGAGGCGACTGCTCTATCCTACTGAGCTACCGAGACATTATCGTTATTTTATCGAACTGCTGATGTGATTGGTATCGAAAACAGGAAATCAACCAAATCCGCTGGAGTGTTCGACTCGATTAATCCATATCGGTATGATGTGACACAAAAGTGAGCCGCTGCTCTCAAATAATAACCGAGCATATGCAATGAGTGAATTCTATTATCAACCTGTGTTGTCTACTGAAAAAGAGACGACAGAATATCGACTCCTAACCGATCAATTTGTTACTGAATCCCAGCTTGATGGGGAGACAATCCTTAAGGTCGATCCAGAGGCGTTATCACTGCTTGCTGATGAGGCGATTAAGGATGTCTCTCATCTATTACGCAGAACTCACTTGGAACAGCTTCGTGTGATCTTTGATGACCCAGAGGCCTCGGAAAATGATCGGTTTGTTGCGTATCAACTATTAAAGAACGCCAATATCGCCGCTGGAATGGTGTTACCTGGATGTCAGGACACGGGAACTGCGATTGTTGTGGCTAAAAAAGGTCAGAATATTTGGAGCGGACATCATGATGCAGAGGCGCTGAGTCGGGGAATCTTTAACAGCTATCAAAAGAATAACCTCAGAAATTCTCAACTTGCACCATTGTCGCTGTTTGAGGAGGTAAACACCGGAACAAATCTCCCTGCTCAAATCGATATTGAAGCGGTTGGCGGAGATTGCTACCGTTTTTTGTTTATCACCAAGGGTGGTGGCTCAGCAAATAAAACCTTCCTGTTCCAGGAGACCAAGGCACTTCTCAATCCTGACTCGCTTAAAGCCTTTTTGCGTGACAAATTGACGATGCTCGGCACCTCGGCTTGTCCACCATACCATTTAGCCATAGTGATCGGCGGTACATCCGCAGAGGCGAACCTAAAGACAGTAAAGCTTGCCTCGGCTCACGATCTGGATGGACTGCCGGACAGTGGTAACCCGTATGGTCGGGGATTTAGGGATCATGATATGGAACAACAGGTGCTGGAGATGACCCGAACACTCGGAATCGGAGCACAGTTTGGCGGTAAATACTTTGCACACGATGTACGGGTGATTCGACTTCCACGTCACGGCGCGTCGTGTCCTGTTGGTATTGGTGTCTCCTGCTCCGCAGATCGGAATATTCTTGGAAAGATCGATAAAAACGGGGTGTGGCTTGAACAACTGGAGCAAGATCCGGCTCGGTTTATGCCTGAAATCGATGAGACAGCACTCTCCTCTAATCAGGCATCTATCGATCTGAATCAGCCAATGGATATGATTCGTGCTCAACTTAGCCAGCTATCGGTAAAAAGCCGTGTCACTCTATCTGGTCCGATTATCGTGGCGCGAGACATCGCTCATGCGAAGATGAAGGCATTACTCGACAGTGGCAAACCTCTTCCAGACTACTTTAAAAACCACATCATCTATTATGCAGGTCCAGCAAAAACACCTGACGGCTATGCCTCCGGTTCGTTTGGTCCCACTACCGCCGGACGTATGGATAGTTATGTAGAGCTATTCCAAAAGAATGGTGGCTCCATGGTGATGCTGGCAAAGGGAAACCGTAGTCAACAGGTAACTGACGCCTGTCGGCGTTATGGCGGCTTCTATTTGGGTTCTATCGGTGGTGCAGCCGCACAGCTTGCACAAGAGAGCATCCGTAAGGTTGAGGTGCTGGATTATCCTGAGCTTGGAATGGAGGCGATCTTCAAAATTGAAGTCGAAGATTTCCCTGCATTTATTGTGGTTGATGATAAGGGTAATGATTTTTTCAAAATGCTATAGGGATGTAATTCTTTCAATGAAAACCCAACGTCAATTAGTACTGTTTTTATGGTGTTCAATCGCGCTATTTTCCTGCAATCAAAACAGTTCGACCACACAAAACACAACAAACAACCCACCAATACTCAACAATACTGCTCAACACTCAACGGCATTAGCCTACCTGAATCAGTTAAGGGCAGCTGCTGGTCTATCACTATTCACAGCCAATACGATTCTCGATACCGCTGCGGCTAACCATGCTAACTATCTGGTGGCCAACAACACTAGCGGTCATGAAGAGTCGAGTGGTTTTTCAGGGTTTACAGGTCAATGGGCAGCCGATCGGGCTGTAAAAGCTGGATACAAGGCAAAACAATCAATCAGCGAAAATGTTTCGACCCATTCATCTGTTACCTCGTATAAGAGATCGATAGATGTTCTGATGTCGGCCATCTATCATCGTCTGGGATTTTTGACGTTGACCCATAATGAGATCGGGATTGGCTATGACAGCGGCTCAACGGATGCCTATGTCTATAATCTTGGCAATAGTCTAACCGAGTCTTTGTGCACCAATAGCAGCGGGGTCATCCCACTTGGTACAACCTACTACTCAGATGTCTGTGCTGATAGTACATTGCATATAGAAGCGGCAGCCTACGACGCCACAACTACGAACCTGCAAAGCCAAAATCCACAGGTTGTGTTATGGCCGGCTGATGGTTCGAGTGATATCCCTCCTGCATTTTATGAGGAATCACCGGATCCACTTCCCAACCATAGTGTTTCCGGTTATCCGATCTCGGTTCAATTTAATGAGTACTTTTTTGCAAACCCGCCACAAATCAATCAGTTTGTATTGCGTTCACTGCCCGATAATCAACTGGTCTCTACGATTGCGTTTACCAATCCAGGTGGACTTATCGGTAGTTATGAGGCCGTGCTGTTTCCAGCACAACGATTAGAGTGGAATCATCAATATCGAGCCGAGTTGGAGTATGACAATGGAACTGTACAAACCATCAACTGGAGCTTTACGACATCAAATCCAGGAGATGTTGTTCATACCATAACCTCGGATACAGCCATTAGTGTTAGTAGTGGCGTACCGTTTATTATCTATACCCCACCCATTAACGAATTGGACGGAACTGGGGCTTATAACATCTCGAGATCAACCACGATGAACTATCAGATTGAGATGATCGATAATCACACCTTAAAGATCACCCTAAGCGGTTCAGGAAGTTTCACCTTGAATTTTCATGGGAAGAGCATTTCAACCACGCTTTAAGAGACGGGTTCGACCAGCGGCTGTTTCGGTGTTATCAGTCCTCTGATGTACTCCTTAACCTTGTCACCATCAAATTGGCCAAAGTGCTGGAATCTGACGATTCCCTGTTGATCGATAACCAAAATCTCTGGTGTACCACGTACACGAAAACGCTTCATGCTCACAGGAATAGGCTCACCCCCACCTTTGTGTTTATCGTGACCGACCAAATGGGTGATCTCTTTATCGGTTAAGAACTGTTGTAGCCGTTCGATGGTTTGATAGTCATGCCCCTCAAAAACGCTATGGATGCTAACAAATGATATCTTCTGCGCTTCTATCTCGGGCTTAAACTCTGCTTCCCACTGCTTTATTAGCGGAATGGAGAAGCTTTTACAGCCCTGGCACCATAACTGAAAGAAGTCGACAACCACAACACGTCCCCTAAGCTGAGCCAATGATGTTCCTTCGCCATTAAACCAGTTCGACACCTCCCATTCTGGTGCCTGATACGGTTTTGCCGCATAAATCTTGGTGGTGGACAATAAAAGGGTAAATAGAAGGCATATTGCCAAATTTTGCTTAAATAATTTCATTAAACCGATCCTGAAAGGGAGTGCCATTGTAAAACATTAATCGTACAAACGAGAACGAAGATTTGATTTTATCAATAGAGATATGATTCTATGTGTAAACTGGGAAACAACCAAGTATCACCCTAATCTGGATTATCTAAATGCAAAAAAAGTGTTTATATCTCTTGCTCACACTGCTGTTGAATCTCAGCAATGTATACGCAGATGATTTGGAAGAGGCACTCTATGCCTACAGCAGTAGTAATTATGCCGCTGCTGAAAAGCTGTTATTACCCTTGTCTCAAAACGGAGACAAACAGGCACAGTATCTGATGGGTAATATCTATCTTGATGGTTTAACGGGTACAACCGATATCACAAAAGCCATCAATTACTACAAAATGGCAATAAAGAACAAGCATCGCCTGGCAGCAACGACACTAGGTCGAATCTACCTCAGTGGTTTAGGTGTACCTATCGATATTGAGAAAGGGAGTTACTACACCGTATTAGCCGATAGTTTTCCGAGTGAGTTTGAGGCTGATGAGGATTGTGATTAAATTTCCATAAACCAAATCCTCCCATTCCTTCAAACATAAAAAAACCCTGTACTATGACAGGGTTATTTTATGTTGGCGGAGAGAGAGGGATTCGAACCCTCGGTACGTTGCCGTACACACACTTTCCAGGCGTGCTCCTTCAGCCACTCGGACATCTCTCCAAATTCTTTAACATTTATGTCTTTTTGAAGCTTTCCTGTTTGCTTAAAGACGGAGCACGCTTCGCGTGCCCTTATTCCGGGCTTCCTGCCCTCCACCCCTTCGGGGTCATCCTTCGGATGTTCCGAATTGTTCCTGACAATTCGGTCAGCCACTCGGCAACTGCTCCTGCGTTGCTCTACCTCCTGCATCCATGCAGTCGTCGGACATCTCTCCAAATTCTTTATCTATTTTGTCTTTTTGAAGCTTTCCTGTTTGCTTAAAGACGGAGCACGCTTCGCGTGCCTATATTTCAGGCGCGAAAGGTTAACTTAACGTGCTCATTGTGGCAATGACTTATTCGTGGCCTGTTGCAATTTCCTGCTCGATCTTCTCTAAGGCTTCCAGTGGCTCTTCAGCCCCAGTGATCGGTCGACCAATCACAAGATAACTGCTGCCGTCATTAATCGCTTGTGAGGGTGTTGTGATGCGTGTCTGATCGCCTTTTGCTGACCATAATGGGCGGATGCCTGGCGTTACCAGTTTAAAATCGGTTGAGAGGCGCTCTCTTAATGCGAGAACCTCTTTCGGTGAACAGACGACTCCATCTAAACCTGAAGAGCTTGCAAGCGTTGCTAACGACATTACATTTTTAAGTGGCGAACCTGAAAGTCCAATCTCTTCTAAATCTTCATCGCCCATACTGGTTAGTATCGTAACGCCAATCAAGAGTGGTCGCTTTTGAAAGGTGCTTAGCGCATCAACAGCAGCTTCCATCATTTTTCGTCCACCTAAGGTATGAACATTAACCATCCAAACCCCCATCTCAGCCGCCGCACGACATGCACCTGCAACAGTGTTTGGAATGTCGTGATATTTCAGATCCAAGAAAACATCGAAACCCATACCTTGAATCTTCTCAACGATTGATGGTCCGGCATGAGTAAACATCTCTTTACCAATCTTTAATTTACATCGACCCGGTTCAAGGCGTGAAGCTAGAGCAACAGCCTCTTCAGGTGTTGGGAAATCAAGTGCGACGATAATCTGTGAGTCTTGTGACATTGCTGTGTATACCACTATTTGTTATTGATCGATAAATGTTCAAACTGATGTATCGGCTTTATGGATGCCCATGTTTTGCATCCTGGACATTGCCAATGGTGCCCTTTTGTTTGTAAACCACAATTACGACAAAGATAAATAATCTCATTCGTCCATAGTCGGTTAACCACGTTTTCGATAGGTTTTAATGCCTTAATATCATGATCATCATGTGAATGCTCAATAAGGTATTTGATCGACAATACCGAAGCATGTGTTGTTAGATAGTTATTGAGTATTTCAACTATGTCTGGCTGGGTTTCAGTATTAAATTGAATATTTGATATCGCAATCGCAATGGAGATGCTTTGATGTCTATCCAGTATCTCTTTATAGAAGTCGACGAGTTCCTTGAAATTCTTACGCTGACTTTTATAACAAAGATAGAGTGGTTTAATGATCTCAGAAAGTAGCTCAGGATCCTGTTTTTCAACCCTTTGATATGCGTTGATCGCTTGTTGGATATGATTGCTTTGATAGTACATATTACCTTCAAGCAGGCTTGCTCTGGCACAGTTTCGATCAGTCGATAACGCTTTTTTGATATACCCTTTCGCCATCTTGCTTTCCATAAGTGAAAGTGACGACTCCGCCATTTCACAGTAGTAGTGTGCAAGTGCAATGTTTACTTTGGTAGAGAGCTTAGAGAGATCCTGAGCAATTTTAATAGCCTTTTCCCACTCTTTTTCCTGCTGGTAGATCTCAAGAAGATGTTGAGTTGAGCTTTCACGGTGAGCCGGTTTATTTCTCACCTCAAGAAAAAGTGATTCTGCGCGATCAAACAGACCTGCTTTAAGATAATCAAGCGCCAGTTCATGCAGTGCTTGATAATGATAATCTCTATCAAGCGATGGTCTTGCTATTAGGTTTTGATGAATACGAATTGCGCGATCAACCTCTCCGCGTTTTTTAAAGAGGTTGGCAAGTGCGAAATGGACTTCAATCGTATCCTCACTTACTTCAGAGAGTTTAAGAAATAGGTCAATGGCTTTATCTTCTTGATCGCTTAAAAGGTAGTTAAGGCCTCGAAAATATTGATCTGAAACCTCTTTCCGAACCCTTTTTGAACGGTTCTTTTGATCCTTGCGACCAAGAACATACCCACTCAATGCGGCAATTGGTAGTAACAGAAATATGATTTCAGAGACAGGCACAGCAACTCCTTAACAAGATTGATAACGCACTGTACCTAAAAAGAAATAGTGATGTTGCGCTACTTTTGTCGTTGTAGCCATTTTCACCATATGTACCACCCCTATCAATGTGATAGAGCGTAAGTCTATTAATCCTTTATTGGTTTATCAATATTAATATTGACACGTTCGCGCAACTCTTTACCCGGTTTAAAATGGGGAACATATTTTGCGCTTAAGGTTACAGATTCTCCAGTTTTAGGATTCCTTCCTACACGAGGTGGTCTGTAATGAAGTGAGAAGCTACCAAATCCTCTGATTTCGATACGCTCACCTTCAGATAGTCTTTTTGCCATCTCTTCAAGGATATTTTTGACAGATAGTTCCACATCTTTTGATGGTAACTGATCCAAATGTCCCGATAATCGTTCTATTAGTTCTGATTTTGTCATCGGTATATCTATCTCACAGTAATTGGGGCTTGGTTTTACCCAAGCCCCTTTTAACAGCTTTTATTAACCTTCGTTATCCATTTGCTCTTTGATGAGATCACCAAGCGTAGGATTAACAGGCGCAGAACGATTATAGTCTGCTACTGCATGTTTCTCTTCTTCGGTATCCTTTGCCTTGATAGAGAGGTTAATTGTGCGGTTCTTGCGATCTACACCAATAAATTTGGCTTCGATAGAGTCACCCTCTTTTAAAAGAGTACGTGCATCTTCTACACGATCACGAGAGATCTCTGAAGCTCGCAGATATCCTTCAACAGAATCTGCCAGTTCAATCACTGCACCTTTAGCATCAATCTCACCAACCGTACCAGTTACAATCGAACCCTTTTGATTGGTTGCAACATAGTTGGAGAAAGGATCCTGCTCCATCTGCTTAACGCCAAGTGAAATACGCTCACGATCTGCATCAATGGCAAGAATCATCGCTTCAACTTCATCACCCTTCTTGAAGTTGCGAACAGCATCTTCACCGTTCTCATTCCATGAAATATCTGAAAGATGTACCAGACCATCAATACCACCATCAAGGCCGATAAAGATACCGAAATCGGTGATCGACTTGATGTTGCCGCTAACACGGTCACCTTTGTTATGTGTGGCAGCGAAGACTTCCCAAGGATTAGAAACACACTGTTTCATACCTAGTGAGATACGGCGACGCTCAGGATCGATGTCGAGAACAACAACCTCTGTCTCTTCACCCAGTTGAACAACTTTTGATGGATGAATGTTTTTGTTGGTCCAATCCATTTCTGAAACGTGAACCAGACCTTCAACACCGTCTTCGATCTCAACAAAGCAGCCGTAATCAGTTAGGTTGGTGACCTTACCAAACAGGCGTGTGCCTTCTGGATAACGACGTGCGATATCTTCCCAAGGATCTTCACCCATCTGTTTAAGACCGAGAGAGACACGATTACGATCTTTATCAAACTTAAGAACCTTAACGTCGATCTCTTCACCCACACTGACAATCTCGCTTGGATGCTTAACACGTTTCCATGCCATATCAGTAATGTGAAGCAGACCATCAATTCCACCTAGGTCTACGAATGCACCGTAATCGGTAAGGTTCTTAACGATACCCTTAACGATCTTGCCATCTTCAAGACTCTCAAGCAGAGCATCACGCTCTTCAGTGTTCTCGGTTTCAACAACTGCGCGACGAGAAACAACAACATTGTTACGTTTGCGATCAAGCTTTATAACTTTAAATTCAAGATCCTTGCCTTCGAGGTAGGAGGTATCACGAACAGGACGTACATCAACAAGTGACCCAGGCAGGAATGCACGGATATCCTGCATCTCGACTGTGAATCCACCCTTTACTTTGTCGATAATCCGACCCATAACGGTTTCATCAGCATCATGTGCTCTTTCGAGACGAATCCAAGATTCAGCACGCTTGGCTTTTTCACGAGAAAGACGTGTTGCCCCAAAGCCATCTTCAACAGCTTCGAGTGAGACATCGACCTCATCACCAACATTAACCTCAATTTCGCCATTATCATTGCGGAATTGCTCAACAGGGATAACACCCTCTGATTTCAGGCCTGCATTAACGACGACGACGTCATTGTTAATTGCAACAATTGTTCCGGTAACAATAGAACCGGGTTGCATTTGAGTATGCTTGATACTCTCTTCAAATAATTCGGAAAAGCTTTCGCTCATTTAAATGTAACCAATGTTAGTAACTATGCGCTATTTATTGTGTCGGTCATAAACGACTGACAAATAGAGTAAGTTGTTAATTAAACACTATATGAGACATGCTCATACACCAATTTCAGGTAATCAAATACCTATTTGGCGAATGAAACAGAACAGACTTCCAGGGCTCTGGAAAAGACATCGTCGATGGTTAAATCAGACGTATCTATGATGACTGCATCATCCGCGCTCTTGCAGGGAGATGCACTACGTGTGCTATCACGAAGATCTCGGGCATTAATCTCCTCAACAAGGCCGCGGAGATTAGCACTTATTCCCTTTTGTTTCAACTGCTTATAGCGCCTTTGCGCTCTCACTTCGGCTGAAGCGGTAAGAAAAAGCTTAACATCGGCGTCGGGGAAGATTGTTGTTCCCATATCACGGCCGTCAGCAACCACGCCCGGAGGCACTGCAAAGTCTCGCTGACGTTGTAGTAATGCTGCCCTAACCTCTGGAATTGCAGCAACAATTGAGGCCGCATTTCCTGCGGTTTCGGTGCGGATCTCTCTGGTAACATTCTCGCCATCAAGAATCACATCAACACCCTGCCCTGGAATATTTTCGAAGCGAACATCAAGATTCTTCGCTATTGCTGCTATTTGGGCATGGTCATCAAGTGCCACCCCTTTTTTCTGTGCGGCTAATGCGGTAATACGATATAACGCTCCACTATCAAGCAACTCAAGTTGAAGATGAGATGCCAGCATTTGGCTGATGGTTCCTTTTCCGACACCGCTCGGACCATCAACAGTTACAATCTTAATCATCTGATCGCTCACACGGATTCCACTGAGATCTGTAAACCAGATCGATTCGCAAGCTCAACAAAATTTGGAAATGAGGTAACAACATTTGCACAATTATTTATGGTAATTGTGCCTGCTGCACGTAACGAGGCCACAGCAAAAGACATCGCAATACGGTGATCGCCGTGGCTCTCCACTTCACCTGAGCCAAATTCATCACCACCTTCAATCACCATACCATCCGCCGTTGCTTGAGCATTAACTCCCAAGACATTTAAGCCATCAGCCATGACCTGAATACGATCACTCTCTTTAACCCTCAGCTCTTCAGCACCGGTGAGCCGAGTTGTTCCATCGGCACAGGCTGCCGCAATAAACAACGCAGGAAACTCATCAATCGCCAACGGAACCTGATCCTCAGGGATAGTGATCCCTTTAAGCGGGCTTGAACGTACTGTGATCTCAGCTACAGGCTCGCCACCAACAACCCGTGGATTGTCGATCGTGATATCGGCACCCATCATCTTGAGGATGTTGATTACACCGATCCGGGTTTCATTAATGCCGACATGTGAAAGTGTCACCTCAGAATTCTTCGCAATGGCGGCGGCCACCATAAAGAAGGTTGCTGATGAGATATCAGCCGGAACATCAATATCGGTTGCAGTTAACCGACCACCGCCATACAAGGAGGCTGTTGCCCCCTCTTTATCCACTTGATATCCAAAACCCTGAAGCATTCGTTCAGTGTGATCACGTGTGGGAGCTGGTTCGGTGACCGAGGTTTTACCCTCAGCGTATAAACCAGCAAGCAAAATTGATGATTTGACCTGAGCCGAGGCAACCGGCATCTGATAATCAATAGCTTTAAGCTTGCACCCTCCCTTAACCTTCAGGGGTGGCGTTCCCGACTCTGTTGTTTCAATCTCGGCATTCATGGTTGCTAATGGCGTGGTGACACGGCGCATCGGACGAGATGAGAGCGAACTGTCGCCGGTCATCTCAACATCAAACGCCTGTCCAGACATCAATCCGGCCAGGAGACGCATTGATGTACCTGAATTACCTAAATCTAGCGGTTTATTTGGTTTCCTGAGGCCATGAAGCCCAACACCATGAATGGTGACATTTCCGTTATCCGGCCCCTCTATTTGAACCCCCATCTGACGGAACGCCTCCAATGTCGCAAGACTATCCTCGCCTTCGAGAAAACCAGTGACCTTTGTCACGCCTTCGGCAAGTGATCCGAGCATGATGGAGCGGTGAGAGATCGATTTATCACCGGGAACACGTAATGTGCCGTTGATTGATTCTGCGGGTCTGGCTATGTATTTAGTGTTTTTTGTCATTTCTTCGATTATCACGCAGAGACGTGGCTGTAGAGATGAACCAGACCACACCGCTCTGCATTTGTTTATAGATCACTCTTAATATGTCGCCTGCTGTAATCGTCGCGTGACTCTTTGGCGCGTTCAAACAACTCAAGAATGGCTTCACTATGCCCCGTTTCGATGAGCGTGGACAATTGAGTCAGCTCATTGGAGAAGCGATTAAGCATCTTTAGTAGTGCGTCTCGGTTATGAATACAGATGTCATGCCACATCTTCGGATTACTCGAGGCAATACGGGTAAAATCACGAAAACCACCTGCGGCATATCGGAAGATATCCTCATGGTCTTCAAGACGTGCCAGGGTATCAACCAGTGTAAAAGCCAACATATGTGGAAGATGGCTGGTTGCTGCCAGCACCTCATCGTGATGTTCAACCGACATCTCAATCACTTCTGCACCACAGCGCTCCCATAAGCCTCGAACTGTGTCTACAGCATCTGGATCGCTGGAGTTGTCTGGCGTAATGATCACCTTACGATGCTGATAAAGCGTTGCAAATGAGGCCTCTACACCACTATTTTCGGTGCCAGCAATGGGGTGACCAGGAATAAAGCGGCTTGGTAATTCACCGAAAACCGCTTTGGCAGTATCAACGACAGAGCCTTTGGTACTTCCCACATCGGTAATGATGACATCTGAACCCATTCCCGCTTTAATCTCGGAAAACACCTGCTCTGCACTTCCAACAGGTGTGGCGATCACAATAAGATCACTACCCTTCACAGCGGTAGCGATATCTGTCTCATAACGATCAATAACGCCTAACTCAACGCCTTTTTTAAGATTATCAGCGGAGCGTCCACAGCCAACAAACAGAGCGCTCTCGCCCGCAGCCTTTAACGCCCGAGCCAATGAGCCTCCGATTAGCCCGACACCGATAATTGTGATCTGTTTAAACATTAAACAGTTCTTCCCAATGCACCAGCAGTAACCTGAAGCTGCTGCATCAGATCCTTTAACTCATTGGCATCAATGGCTTGATCAGCATCGCACCATGCCTCGCAAGGCGTTGGATGCATCTCAACCAGAAGACCATCAGCACCTGCCGCGACCGATGCGCGAGCCAAGGCTGGAACCATCCATGCTTTTCCACCGGCATGGCTTGGATCAACAATTACCGGAAGGTGTGTTTCGCGTTTTAAAACAGGAATGGCGGTAACATCAAGAACATTGCGGTAGTAGGTTTCAAAAGTACGAACCCCACGCTCACAGAAGATGATGTTGTGATTACCACCCGCAGCAATATACTCTGCCGCCATCAGCCACTCTTTAATCGTTGCTGACATCCCACGTTTTAGAATAACGGGGATATGCAGTCGGCCGACCTCTTTAAGCAGATCAAAGTTCTGCATATTGCGTGTGCCGATCTGAATGGCATCAACATCATGTTCTAAAAAGGCATCAATGGTACGCACATCCATCAATTCGGTAACGATAGGCAGATTGTGCTGTTTTGCTGCCTGCTTGAAGATCTTTAATCCCTCGACACCCTTGCCCTGAAACGAATAGGGACTCGTTCGAGGTTTAAATGCACCACCCCGCATTAAGCGACATCCGGCTGCAGCAACACCCTCGGCTGCGATATCCATCTGTTCTTGAGTTTCTACGGAGCATGGGCCGGCAATCACCTGAACTTGATTACCGCCAATGGGAATATTCCCAATCTTTATCACGGTATCGGCTTCATGATATGAGCGCGCAACAATCTTGTAGGGCTTCATGACCCGGATGACCTTCTCAACACCGGGCAGTGTCTGCATGATCTCTTTATCTATCTGAGATTCATCACCAACAGCACCGATAACGGTACGCTCGACGCCACGAGAGACATTATTATCAAGACCATATTCAGTAATTTTAGCGACGACGCCATTGATCTGGTCATCAGTCGCACCGTTATTCATGATGATAATCATCAGTACATTCTCTCTAAGTCAGTCGAAGGAGCGGAGATCGTCTTTATAACGATAATTCCAGTCCGTTAATAAATTTCTGGTTCTGCTCTTTTGTGCCTATCGTAATTCTTAAATGGTTGGGCATTCCGTAGTTGGCAACTGGTCGCACAATCACTCCATGATGTAGGAGCGCATCGTATACTGGTGCGGCTGGTTTTTTGAGATCCACACTTATAAAGTTGGCAACCGAAGGAATGGTTTCCAGTCCCATGCTCTCAAAGGCAGTTCCAAGCTGTATTAATCCTGCTGCATTGGTTTTAACAGTGTTATTCAGATGCTCTGTATCGTCGAGTGCGGCAATCGCTGCCACAAGTGCCAGTGAATTCACATTAAACGGTGGACGAATACGATTCATCAAATCTGCAACCTCAGGATGGGAGACTGAATAACCAATCCGTAAACCTGCCAGGCCATACGCTTTTGAAAAGGTTCGGGTCACCATCAGGTTCGGGAATTCATCAATCCACTCCATTGCATTCGGAAATTGTCCATCAGCGCCGGTTTCAGGAGCCGAGGCGTACTCAAAGTAGGCCTCATCAACAACAATGATGATCTGATCCGAAACTGACTGAATAAAGCGGTAAAGCTCATCCTTATTTAACCAAGTGCCCGTCGGATTATTGGGGTTGGCAATAAAGATCACCTTGGTTTTTGGCGTAATTGCATCATAAAGCGCGTTGAGGTCATAACCCCAGTTCTTCGCCTTAGCCGCGACACCGATACCGCCTACGGCTTTGGTTAATATCGGGTAGATTGCGAAAGAGTGTTCAGAGAACAGCACTTCATCACCCTGATTAACAAAGGCTCTGATAATGTATTCCAAAGGTTCGCTTGAGCCATTGCCCAAGGTGATTCGGGAACTATCCACGCCATGTTTTGCCGCAAGTTTGGCCTTTAGCTCAAATCCGTTGCCATCAGGATAGAGCCAAATATCCTTTTTTGAATTGGAGATGGCTTCAAGTGCCTTGGGTGACGGACCTAGTGGATTCTCGTTTGACGCGAGTTTAATAATATCCTTTACCCCATACTCACGTTCAAGCTCCTCAATCGGCTTGCCTGGAAGATATGGATTAAGGCCAAGAACCGACTTGACCGCCAGATGACTAAAATTACTCATGACGATTCCTGATATTAAAGCACTGCTTTAGGAAATGAGCCTAACACCTTGAATAAGCTAGACTCTTTATGTAATTGTTTAAGTGCAATCGCGACATTTTCATCCTGAGAGTGACCCTCAAGATCGACAAAAAACAGATATTCCCACATCCCCTGATGTGATGGCCGCGACTCGATTCGAGTCATCGAGATGCCATTACGAGATAGCGGCTCCAGCAGATCAAACAGCGCACCTGGTTTGTTCTTGGTTGATATCAACAGAACCGTTTTATCGTTACCACTTGGTGGTGTTTCACCCTTACCTAAGATCAGGAAGCGCGTTGTGTTGTTGGGGTTATCCTCGACATTGCGTTCAATAATCTTAAGGCCATAGATCTCAGCAGCAGACTCTCCTGCGATAGCCGCGGATTGACTGTTTTTAGATGCCATTCGAGCCGCTTCGGCATTACTGCTGACCTCAATAAGCTCAATATCGCCTGCAAATCGATTCAGCCACTGACGACACTGTGCGAGTGACTGCGCGTGAGAGTAGATCACCTTAATATCAGCAAGATTGTCTGCCATCGACATCAGATTTTGATGAATGCGAATCTCTACCTCACCACAGATATGTAACGATGAATGAACAAGGCTATCCAAGGTATGGTTGATCACACCTTCTGTAGAGTTCTCGATAGGAACCACGCCATAATCAGCACTTCCCGCCTCTACATCACGAAAGATGGCATCAATCGACTTCATTGGACGTGTCATAACCGAATGCCCGAAATGCTTTAACACTGCGGTTTGGGTAAAGGTTCCTTCAGGACCAAGGAATGCGATCTCCATTGGCTTTTCAAGCGCAAGACAAGCCGACATAACTTCCCGGAACAGTCGTGCAACCTCTTCACTATCAAGCGGCCCTGGATTCTGTTCCTTGACGCGACGCAAGACCTGAGCCTCACGCTCAGGGCGGTAGAAGACCACTGACTCACCCGCTTCAAGCTTTACATCAGCAACCTGCTTTGCCAATTCCGCTCTTTTATTGAAAAGCTTTAGTAACTCACTATCAACCGCGTCAATCTCTACGCGGATTTTTTTGAGTTTCGCATCTACACTCATTGGCGTTGTTTTCTCTTGATTAACCTATCGCTCGTACTGCAAGCACACCATCAATTGACTGAATCCCGTTGATCACCTCATCCGGGATCTCTTGCTCCACATCCACTAGAGTATAAGCAATTTCGCCACGCGATTTATTCAACATATCGATGATATTAAGTCCCGCCTTTGCAAGCTCAGATGAGATCTGGCCTAACATGTTGGGAACATTTGAATTCACAACCGCGATACGAAATGCGCCTTCAGTTCGTGGCATGACCACTTCAGGGAAGTTGACTGAGTTAATGACATTGCCATTTTCAAGAAAGTCTTTAACCTGATCTGCAACCATTATTGCGCAATTATCCTCTGCCTCTTTGGTTGAAGCACCAAGATGCGGCAACGTAATGACGCGCTCATGATTCTTCAACAAATTGCTTGGAAAATCACAAACATAGGCGTAAACCTTCCCAGCCTTAATCGCATCGCTAACCGCCTCGTCATTGACGATACCGTTACGAGCGAAGTTAAGAATGACCACATCCTTTTTCATTGACTTGAGTCGTTCTGCATTAATCAGATCTTTTGTGGCATCAATCAGTGGTACATGGAAGGTGACAAAATCGACTTGTGTCAGCAACTCATCAACGCTAATGGCCTGCTTTACAGCAGAATCAAGCGCCCATGCACCCTTGACCGTGATACCTGGATCAAACCCGATCACATTCATACCCAGTGCAACAGCGGCATTGGCAATCTTGACACCGATCGCCCCAAGACCAATCACGCCAAGGGTGCGACCTGGTAGCTCAAATCCACCATAGTTCTTTTTACCTGCTTCGGTCTGTTTGCCAATCTCGGCATCTGAGCCTTCGAGATTACGGGCAAAATCCCATGCCGGACCGATATTTCGACAAGCCATCAACATACCGGCAATCACTAACTCCTTAACAGCATTAGAATTGGCACCCGGAGCATTAAACACACACACCCCTTTTGCACTCATTTTGTCCAGAGGAATGTTGTTTACACCTGCACCCGCACGTCCTACGGCCTTAAGTGTTGAGGGGATCTCCATATCGTGCATCTTGAATGAACGTAACAGGATCGCATCAGGATGTGTGATCTCTGAGGCTATTTCGTAATCCTGACGCGGGAGGTGATCCAGTCCTGCTGCTGAAATGTTGTTTAGGGTTAAAATCTTATACATTATTCTAAAAATCCTATGGTTATGTGCTTTCGCTCAATAACTTCTTGGGGATAAATGGATTGTCGTCTGGATTATCCGTTACGCTTCTCAAAATCCGCCATGAATGACACTAACGCATCAATACCTGTTTCAGGCATTGCGTTATAGATTGATGCACGCATACCACCAACTGAACGGTGACCTTTCAGTGTAACCAATCCTGCCTCTTTAGCTTCTGCAATAAAGGTTGCATCCAAATCGGCATTTGCCAGAGTGAATGGAACATTCATAATCGAACGGCACTCTTTCATCACTGGATTGGCATAGAAGTCTGAATCATCAATCGCGGCATACAGCTTTGCGGCCTTGCGATTATTAACCTCAGCCATCTGCTCCAGACCACCATTCTCTTTAAGCCATTCAAACACCAAACCCGCCATATACCAGCTATAGGTTGGTGGCGTGTTATACATTGAATCGGCCTTCACATGGGTTTCATAGTTCATCATTACCGGAGCGCTATCAGGTGCATTACCGATCAGATCGTCACGAACAATCACAATAGTCAGACCTGCAGGTCCAATATTCTTCTGTGCACCCGCGTAGATGATGCCGTATTTAGAGACATCCATCGGTTTTGAAAGGATAGTTGATGACATATCTGCGATCAGCGGTTTGCCGTTGGTCTCAGGAAGGTATGGAAACTCAACGCCCTCGATCGTTTCATTCGGTGTGTAGTGAACATAAGCAGCATCATCAGAGAGACTAAGCGCCTCCTGTCCCGGTGCAAAGGTGAACTTACCATTTAATGCCGAAGCATCCGCAGCAACATTCACCTCACCATATCTTTTAGCCTCTGCAATCGCTTTTTTACCCCATGATCCAGTCAGGATGTAATCCGCTTTACCCGTTGCTCCCATCAGATTCAGTGGAATCATTGCAAACTGGCTCGATGCACCACCCTGTAAAAAAAGAACCTTGTAGTTATCGGGGATAGCCATGATTTCACGCAGATCGGATTCAGCCTTTTCTGCGATAGACATAAACTCTTTACCACGGTGACTCATCTCCATCACCGACATTCCACTACCATTCCAGTCGAGCATCTCGGCCTGCGCTTTTTCGATAACGGCTTGGGGCAAAATCGCAGGGCCAGCACTGAAATTAAATACACGTGACATGGTTATTCCTCGTTTAATAGATTAATGGGGGATTACTCTTCAGATGAGTCAATCGACTCACTCTCTTCGTCTTCACTTTCAACAATACGCTCAATGCCAATCAGTTTTTCATCGCCACCGAGATTGATCAACTTCACACCCTGGGTATTTCGACCCATTTGTGAGATCTCATTACAGCGAGTTCGCACCAAAGTGCCACCATTGGTGATCAGCATAACTTCATCATCATTGGATACAGAGACCGCACCAACGGCTTTTCCATTTCTTTCAGAGGTTTGGATCGCAATCACACCCTGACCACCACGGTTATAGACCGGGTACTCTGAAATGGCTGTACGCTTACCGAACCCTTGCTCTGTCGCGGTCAGAATATCGCCATCATCCGCGATAATTAGAGAGATAACACGTTGTCCTGGTTGTAAGCGGATGCCGCGCACACCTCGAGAGACACGTCCCATTGGACGAACATCATCCTCATTAAATCGTATTACCTTGCCCGATGAGCTAAACAACATAATATCCTTGTTACCATCAGTAATATTGACGCCAACGAGCTGATCATCATCAACCAAATCAACCGCAATAATACCGCTGGCTCGTGGACGCGAGAAATTCTGTAGCGATGTTTTCTTTACAGTTCCATTCGCGGTCGCCATAAAGACATAGAGATCTTCACTAAACTCACGGATCGGCAGGATTGCATTAATCTTTTCATCCTCTTCAAGAGGCAGAAGATTAACGATTGGTTTACCACGCGATGCGCGTCCCGCCTGTGGTAACTCATAGACCTTCATCCAATAGAGACGGCCGCGACTTGAAAAACAGAGGATTGTGTCGTGAGTATTTGCGACAAACATCTTGTCGATAAAGTCTTCATCTTTTGTTGATGCAGCTGATTTACCTCTTCCACCACGACGTTGAGCACGATAATCGGTTAAGGGTTGGGATTTGGCGTAACCATCATGCGAGAGCGTAACCACCACATCCTCTTCACTAATCAGATCCTCAAGAGTTAGGTCGATACGAGTCATTACAATCTCGGTTCGACGCTCATCTCCAAACTGCTCCAGCACCGCTTTCAGCTCATCGGTAATCACTTCCATTAAGCGGGTAACGCTATTAATTATCTCAAGCAATCCTTCAATAACAACGAGCAACTCTTTGTATTCATTGATTATTTTATCTTGCTCAAGGCCGGTTAAACGATGAAGCCTTAGCTCCAGAATCGCTTGTGCCTGCGCCTCTGAAAGACGATAGCCTTGAGGTTGTAATCCATACTCCTTAAGCAGACCGTCTGGACGTGATGCCTCAGCACCAGCACGAGAGAGCATCTCATTAACCACACCGGACTCCCAGGTCTTGGACAGCAGCCCAATCTTTGCTTCGGCAGGGTTTGGCGCAGCTTTGATTAACGCAATGATCGGATCGATGTTGGCCAGAGCAACCGCTAATCCTTCAAGAACATGAGCGCGTTCCCGTGCCTTGCGTAGTTCATAGATCGTTCTACGGGTAACAACCTCGCGGCGATGTCCAATAAAGGCATCTAACATCTGCTTTAGATTCAGCAGCTTGGGTTGACCCTCATGAAGCGCAACCATATTGATGCCGAAGACATTCTGCATCTGAGTCTGTTTATAAAGATTGTTGAGAAGAACCTCTGGCACCTCGCCCCGCTTGAGCTCGATGACCATTCGCATTCCGTCCTTATCGGACTCATCACGCAGTTCGGCGATCCCTTCGATCTTCTTCTCTTTAACCAGTTCTGCAATTTTCTCTAAAAGGCGTGCCTTGTTGACCTGGTATGGTAATTCGGTGACAACAATACGCTCACGGCCATTATCTGGTGTCTCGACATGACTTCGCGCCCGCACATAGATCTTGCCACGACCCGTATGGTAGGCATCGTAGATACCCTTAGCTCCGTTGATAATACCGGCGGTCGGGAAATCGGGACCCGGCATATACTGCATCAGGCCATTGATATCGATATCAGGGTTTTCGATCAATGCCAGACATGCATTGATGACCTCTGTAATGTTGTGTGGCGGGATATTGGTTGCCATTCCCACCGCAATTCCCGCAGAGCCATTAACCAGCAGATTAGGTAATCGGGCTGGCAGAACCTCCGGTTCACTCTCTGATTCATCGTAGTTCGGGATAAAATCGACGGTCTCTTTATCGATATCGGCCAGAAGCTCGTGCGCGATTCGAGCCATGCGGATCTCGGTGTATCGCATCGCCGCAGCAGAGTCGCCATCAATCGAACCAAAGTTACCTTGCCCATCGACGAGCATGTAGCGCAGAGAAAACGGCTGAGCCATACGGACAATGGTGTCATAAACCGCGCTATCACCATGAGGGTGATATTTACCGATAACATCACCAACAATACGTGCTGATTTTTTATAGGGCTTGTTCCAGTCGTTACCCAGTTCACGCATCGCATAGAGCACACGCCTGTGAACCGGTTTGAGTCCATCACGGACATCGGGAAGAGCACGACCAACAATGACACT
>JBNKZU010000039.1:0-47970 GCA_050301795.1 Thiohalomonadaceae bacterium
TCAAGGCACGAAGAGCGATATTTGGTTGCTCCAAATGAGCGATAAGTAACGCAGAGTGACGCTTTTTGAGGCGCAACCCAAAGGGACGGGACGATTTTTCCGCCCAATGGCGTTATCAGTCGTTTATTTGGAATAACCAAACGGCACTCCTTCTGCCTTATTGGACGATAAAATCGTCTCCGGCAGTGTCGAAGATGAAAGATCAACAGGCCCTAGGGTCGTTTAAGGTTTGCAATCCCGAAAATAATACCTGTTCCGATCCCTACTACTGCACCAATCAAGTGCGATTCTGTCACCACATTTCCACCAATCACCTCTGCCATATAACTTGAGCCACCATGAAGATGCTCCCAGGTGACCTTTATAGCAACAGCTAAAAGGATGATTGCGGGAAAAAGCTCTCTTAAACGGATAATCACTGCGATCAGTCCGCTCACAAGGAATCCGTGAATAACTCCAGACATTCCGACATACCAGTGGATATCAGGGTAATAGAGGCGAAAGGATAGTGAGATTAAAATGGTAAGAAGTAAGAATGAGGTGATCCACTGCAAAAGGGTATGACTATCACCCACAACAAGCCATACAAACACCAGCGCCACGGCATTCAACATATAGTGCTCCCAGCCCAAATGCTGGAGATGTCCTGTGATCAAGCGCCACCATTGACCATTTTCGAGAAGCTCTCGATCGTATCTAAGATCAATAGAGAGTTTCTCTGATACAACCATCATTAGCGTCATTAAGATAAGAGTGAAGATTAGAAATCCATTTGCCATCAACCAATTACTTTTTGGCGCTTTTGTATCGAATATACTGTGCTCTCCCTTTCGAGGTTCCTCCATAGCAATCTTTTCATAGTTGAACATGACTTACCCCGGAAAGATTTATCTTGACCCTGTGGTTATCAAGGATCAAACTTATTTTTATCCCGACAATATAATCACACACTTTATATAAGGCAATTCTTTTGTTCCTTTTTAGTCCCCTAATATGAAAACCAAACTCAAAGATCCCTTTCAGCGAACTATCGATTATTTAAGATTATCGGTAACTGACCGCTGTGATCTTCGTTGTTCGTATTGCATTCCAAAAGGTTTTGATGACTTTGAGCACCACGAAAATATCCTTAGCTTTGAGGAGATAACTCGTGTTGTGAACGCCTTTTCACAGCTGGGCGTCAGAAGAATTCGTATCACCGGTGGTGAGCCGCTAGTTCGACGAGACTTACCCGATTTGGTAAAACAGCTTGCCGCAATATCCGATATTGACGATCTCTCTTTAAGCACAAATGCGGTTCGCCTGGAAAAGCTGGCCGAACCACTATTTACCAATGGCGTGAGCCGACTGAACGTAAGCCTAGATACCCTGAATCCTGAGAAATTTAATGAGCTAACTGGCGGTGGCCGGCTAGAGAAGGTGATCGCGGGTTTGATCGCCGCAAAACAGGCAGGGTTCAATCCTATCAAGATCAACATGGTTGCCATGAGAAATATCAATGACGATGAGTTTATTGATATGGTCGACTTCTGTATTCACCACGGTTTTTCGTTGCGCTTTATTGAAACCATGCCAATGGGCGAAACCGGACGTAAGGCAACCGATCACTACCTCAATCTGGAAGTGGTCAAAAAGCAACTCGCCGAGCACTACCAATTGGAACCAACACAGCTTCGCGGTGGTGGGCCGGCTGAATATCTGCAAATCGCTGGCTCTCAAATGAAGATCGGTTTTATTACACCGATCTCTCAACACTTTTGTCAAAGCTGCAATCGAGTCCGACTCGGGGCAGATGGCACGCTCTATATGTGTCTTGGAACTTCACACAGCTATCCATTACGAGAATTGTTGCGTAATGGAATCAGCGATAGCGATCTTAAATCGGCAATCGTTGAGGCGATCGCACTAAAACCACAACAACACGATTTTAATGACAGGCCTGAACAGAGTATTCGGTTGATGTCATTAACTGGGGGTTAATATGGACGAAAAATCAGCCGCGCTGATTCAGGCAAAACAGCTATTAGAAAGCCATCGCTGGTGTGCAATGGCAACGATTGACCAACAGGGAAAACCAAATGCTTCCATGATCGCCTATGCCATTGGATCAAACGGAATCTATTTCCATCTAAGCCAGTTAGCCAGTCACTCCCGCCATTTAAAACTGTCTGATGAATGTTCAATCGTAATCTCAGAGTGTGAGCAATCAGATAGCGATCCGCAGGAGTTGGCACGACTATCACTATCAGGTCGGATTGAGTGGATTGATAAGATAAGCAATGAATATCAGGAACTCAGTGCAATCTACCAACATCGTTTGCCGGATTCAGCGCCACTTTTTGAGTTTTCAGATTTTCAGCTATTACGCTTCACACCGATAAAAGCGAGATATGTCGGCGGTTTTGGCAAGGCCTACAGCTACAGTGGTGATGAGCTGTTTCCATCATCGTGAGTTGATCTCTTTTGTCGCACTCTCGATATTGAGATCGATAAGAGCAGTGATATCAACACCAAGGTTATCGACAGATAATTGCCATAGATCAGATAAGGGGTTCGCCCTGTGCGAGGCGTGACCTCGCCTTCAACCACTGCAGAAACAAACTGCTCAGAGCGCTGCTTAATCTTGCCTTTATTATCAATGATGGCGCTAATGCCATTGGTTGTCGCTCGCAGTGTCGGTCGTCCAAATTCCAGGCTTCTCATTCGCGCGATCTGAAGATGTTGATGAGGGGCAAATGAGTCACCATACCAACCATTATTACTGCCATTGATTAGAATCGTTGCCTCAGGAAGTTGAGTCATCAGCTCTTGTGGAAAGATATCTTCATAGCAGATCGAAACAGCGGCCCGAACACCGCCAATAGTGATTGGGCCTTGATCCGCATCTCCAGCAGAGAACTGGCTCATCGGCAGATTAAAAAGGTTGATCAGTCCGCGTAACCATTCAGAGGGAAGATACTCACCAAACGGAACCAGATGTCGCTTATGATAACGCTGTGTATCATCAAGAGGATTGATCATGCTTGTGTAATAGCCACCCCCAACCTTGCGAATTGGAATACCCACAAGTAGCGAACTTCCAGCCGCTTTTGCATATTGATTTAACGGCGCAAAAAGACGCTCTTTGACCTGATCATAAAAGACGGTGATCGAGTTCTCAGGCCACACCACAAGTTGATGTTTTTTAAACAGTGGTATCGATAGCTGAGCATAGCGATCAAGACGTAGCTGAATCGTTTCCGGGTTCCATTTGGTCGCTTGTGGCACATTGCCCTGCACCAGCGCAACTGACAAGCGCTTATCTGTCGGCGCTGTCCACTCATAGTTTGAAAGAATCCCTCCAGCAATCCAGAACACCGATAGCAAAGCAAACCACGCATAGCGCTGATGGTATCTAAGCATTAGCAACGACGATGCACTTAATACGAAAAGCCAGCCTAATCCATAAACACCGATAACCGGTGCCCAGCCAGCAAGCGGTGAATCAATCAAGCTATTGCCTAAATTGAGCCACGGGAAGCCTGTGAGTATCCATCCGCGGATCCACTCAAAGATAATCCAGGTCGCGGGCATTATCCCTATTAGGAGCCAAACACTATCCGGCTTCAGACGAGCATAATCACGAAATAGTGCAATGAGATATCCAACAACTGCCGGAAAAAGTGAAAGAAAGAGAACAGCAAACAGGGTTAGTAGTGCGGCAACAACCAAAGGTGTGTGACCAAATTCGTGGATCGCAACATATATCCAGGATATGCCAACACCAAACATTCCAACCCCGAAGATCAATCCGAATCGTAGTGACTGCTTAGGAGATGCCATACGCCAAAGATCGAAGATCAGCATAAGTGACACAAGGAGGATCGGATAGAATGCAAACGGTGCAAAACCAAACGGAACAAGCGCGCCAGCGAGTAACGCGACCCAATCGTTGCGCTGTGGTTTAAACCTAATGAGAGCCATGATAGATACTCTATCCTCTAGGCGTCGGGTTTTGCTTGAGCCTGCTCATGCTCCAAAGGAGTAACCTCAAAAAGATGGACTCGGCGACTATCTGCACGTACAACCTTAAATCGAAAACCTGCGTGGTCGACAACCTCACCTTTTTGAGGAAGATGGCCAACGATATTCATCATCAAACCACCGATGGTTTCAAACTCGCCACCATCAAGTGCACTTTTAAAATAGTCGTTAAAGTCTTCCACATCCGTAAGTGCCGCGACCCGAAAACACCCATCGCCATGAACATGGATATCGGCATCATCTTCATCAATATCGTGCTCATCCTCGATCTCCCCGACAATCTCTTCAAGCACATCCTCTATAGTTACAAGTCCTGACACCCCACCATACTCATCCACCACAATTGCGAGATGGTTATAGTTGGTTTGAAACTCTTTTAACAAGATGTTTAGTCGTTTGCTTTCAGGAATAAATATCGCCGGACGGAGTATGTCTCGAATATCAAACGTGCTACTACGATTAGAAACATAAGGAAGAAGATCTTTGGCCAGCAAAATACCGACGACCTCGTCTCGGTTCTCGCCGATAACCGGAAATCGAGAATGGGCTGACTCAATAATCACCGGAAGAAACTCTTCGAGTGAGGCATCCCGCTCGACGACGATCATCTGTGATCGTGGAACCATCACCTCTTTAACCTTCATCTCGGTGACATCCATCACACCTTCAATCATCACCATGGCATCACTATCAAGAACGTCCCGGTCTTGAGCTTCCTGAATTACTTGGAGTAGTTCTTCTTTATCCTTTGGTTCGCCCTGTAGAATCTGGCCGATCTTCTCAAGCCACGATCGGGGGCGCTCTCCTTTACTGTTTCCATTTGATGTTTCGTCGTTCATTGATTTCCAAAAACTAGTGATAGGGATTGGTATAGCCTAGGTCAGTAAGGATGGTAATTTCAAGCGCTTCCATCTCTTCGGCCTCTTTCTCATCAATATGATCATACCCAAGCAGATGTAATGTGCCATGAATAACCATGTGTGCCCAGTGTTCTTCTGGGTCTTTATGCTGAATTTGTGCCTCGTTGTATACCACTTCGGCGCAGATCACAATGTCACCAAGCAGGGGAACATCCAGTTCGACCGAATTCTCAAATGGAAATGAGAGCACATTTGTTGTTTTATCTTTTTGGCGAAAATCTCGGTTCAGGGTTCTGATCTCTTCGCTATCCACAAGCCTGATGGTTAGTTCGACCTCTTGATGGTCTTCAAGCGTCTCCTCAACCCAAGTGATAAATTCATCCAAATCAGGAACCTGAAATTGATGGCACTCATCATCGGTCAGTGTGTTTTGCAGGTCTATGATTGCCATCTATTTGCTTTCGTTTTCGCGATCGTATTGATCATAGGCATTAACAATGCGCTGTACCAACGTATGTCGAACCACATCCTTGGCCTGAAAGAAGGTGAAGCTGATGCCATCAACATCTTTCAATACCTCAGTCACATGGCGCAGCCCTGATTTTGTACCCCGAGGAAGATCGATTTGAGTAATATCCCCAGTCACTACTGCTGTTGATCCAAAGCCGATCCGGGTCAGGAACATCTTCATCTGCTCTAGTGTTGTATTTTGTGCCTCATCCAAAATAATGAAGGCATCGTTCAGGGTGCGACCGCGCATATAGGCCAACGGCGCAACCTCAATCACATTCCGCTCCATCAGCTTGGCAACACGTTCAAAACCGAGCATCTCATAAAGCGCATCATAGAGCGGCCGTAGATAGGGATCGACCTTTTGCGCCAAATCACCAGGCAGGAATCCCAAACGCTCACCCGCTTCCACCGCTGGACGTGTCAGAATGACGCGTCGTACATCATCCCTCTCCAGCGCATTTACCGCACAAGCGACCGCCAGATAGGTTTTGCCGGTTCCTGCAGGGCCAATACCAAGATTGATATCGTGATGAAGGATATTGTGTAGATAACGAGACTGATTCGGCCCCCGACCTTTAATCACCCCACGTTTGAGCCGAATCGAGATCTCCTGCACGTCATCCGGCTCATTAAGTAGCGCCTCGACACCTGACTCTTGCAAATAGATATGGATTCGTTGCGGGGTTAGCACCTCATCCTTGCTCATACGATAGAGCTCTTTAAGCACGACAACGGCGGCATTCACAGAATCGGTATCACCCATCACTCTAAATTGGCTACCACGGTTATTGATCTCAACACCCAGGCGGCGCTCTATCTGACGCAGGTGTTCATCAAGCTGACCGCATAGATTGGCTAATCGGAGATTATCCTCAGGCACCAGTGTCAGATCTGTTGTATCAGGCAGGTTGTTCATTGGCTCTTTTTGAGACCGCTCATGTTTATTCAATGAGTTCACCCTGAAGTGAATTAGGAAGTGCTTGTGTGATTCTGACAGCAGCAAAACTGCCTATAAGTGTAGCCGAACCATCAAAATTGACCACGCGGTTGTTTTCGGTGCGCCCAGATATCTGCTGTTCACTTTTCTTGGAAATACGTTCCACCAGCACCTTCTGCACCGTACCAACCATACCCTGGCTAATCGCTTGTGCTTGCCGGTTAATCTGATCCTGCAACCGCGCCAGCCGTGCTTTTTTAACATCCATTGGCACATCATCCGGCAACGATGCCGCAGGAGTTCCCGGACGTGGGCTGTAGATAAAGCTGAAGCTGTGATCAAAGCCAACCTCTTCAATCAGCTTCATTGTTGCCTCAAAATCGGCATCTGTCTCGCCAGGGAACCCAACAATAAAGTCGGATGAGATCGTCATATCAGGGCGGTTAGCCAGCAGTTTACGAATCTTTGCTTTATACTCCAGCGCGGTATGGCCGCGCTTCATCAGCGCCAGAATCCGATCCGAACCCGACTGCACCGGAAGGTGCAGGAAACTGACCAGCTCAGGCACCTCGGCATAAGCCTCAATCAAGCTGTCGGTCAGCTCAACCGGATGCGAGGTGGTGTAGCGAATACGATCAATACCATCAATCGCCGCAATGTAATGGATCAGCAGTGCCAGATCCGCGGTCTCTCCATCCTCCATTTCACCGCGATAGGCATTCACATTCTGCCCGAGCAGATTCACCTCGCGCACACCCTGCGCCACCAGACTAACCACATCGGCAATCACATCATCAAACGGACGACTGACCTCTTCGCCACGGGTAAAGGGCACCACGCAGTAGGTGCAATATTTGGAACACCCCTCCATAATCGACACAAAGGCAGAGGGGCCATCGGCCTTCTGCTCCGGCAGATTGTCGAACTTCTCAATCTCCGGGAACGAAACATCCACCACCGCACGCTGATGTTCCCACACCTCGCCAAGCATCTGTGGCAGACGATGCAGCGTCTGCGGGCCAAAGATCAGATCGACAAAACGGGCACGTTCACGGATCGCCTCACCCTCCTGTGAAGCCACACAACCACCGACGCCGATCACCACTTTTGGATTCTTCTCTTTCAAAGGTCGCCACTGCCCCAGTTGCGAAAAGACCTTCTCCTGCGCCTTCTCGCGCACAGAGCAGGTATTCAGCAGCAGCACATCCGCATCCTTCGGATCATCCACAACCTCCAGGCCGCACGACACCGCCAACCCATCCGCAAGACGGGCTGAGTCATATTCATTCATCTGACAACCAAAGGTTTTTATATAGAGCGTGCGAGCCATAACAACGTGAAAATCAACCAATACGGGAAAGGGGCGCTATTTTACGCATAACTGATTGATTTACCAAGCATCCTTTCAGGAAATTGGATTATTGAGCTGATGCATGGTGAATTACAAAAATTTCAGATTGAAATTGATGGTTATTCTGTTGCTGGATATGTGACCATTGCGGTCTACTTCTGGATCCCATTATTAATGGGGGGATTACCTTCCTTAGTGGCTAACGATTAAGTTAAAGGGCACCGTGTCTTTTGCGACATCCATTTTTGAACGCTTTGTTATGTGGCGACCTAATATAGGCTTCTAAGCTTCTTAAGCTCGGCATCTATTTCTTCTATTCCTAGCTCTTCATTTAAATCCATAATTTCAGCTACTTCTTTTATTGAGCCGGTTAATATTCCAGCAATTGTATCAATATACGGCATCATATCGTCGCTATTCCAGGGCTGAAAATATGACACTCTTATATCATTATCGATCTCTTCGATATGCCTTCTTTCAAGTATATTTAGGTTATTATGAGAATGCTGACACAAAAGAGCATAAACAGATTCGTACATACCTACTAAACCAGCCCTATCAAACCTATCTCTTATTCCAAGTTCACCAAAGCCATCGCTCCTTAAAGAATCAAGTTGGACAGTAACATGTGCAAAATGTTCTTTTATTCCGTCAGTATTTGAAAGCGCTTCCAAGTAAGGATTTGTATCACCAGTCTCAATTGCCTTCGTTAGCACTCGGGATTGCTCTTTTAGGAAAGAAGCCTGCATTCTAATTAAATAATCTTGATCAGCTTTTACATTAACTAAATCTACATATTCTTCTAACAAATTTCTTAACATAACAGGAATGGCACTCCATTCCTTGTTCTTTAAAAGGGTAATGCATGCAGAAGTGTTTTCTAATATCGAACCATGCATACATACAGAATAGAGGTGGTGGGCATTTTTCCTATTAAATACCAGTCTATCTGTTCTTGAAAACACAAGATCGAATATGACTTGAAGTTGTTCTATCAATATATCCATATCACCTCATAGCCACATAACGTTCAGCGAACCGGCGGAGGCGCGTTAGCGCCGGAGTCCGTGTTGCGCTGCTTGTTACATGCCTACCATTCAATCTGTATGTTCGTTCCAACACTTACAAGCTCCATAAACTCATCCATTTCAGAGTTCGTTAGTGCAATACAACCATTTGTCCAATTCAACATCTGTGTAACCCAAGCTAACCACCCTAGATAGTTTCTTTGACCATGAACCATAATCTGACCACCCGGTGAAACACCTAATTCTTTTGCTTTTTTAATATCTGCTTTATTGGGATAGTTGATATGCATTGCCCTATAAAAAGAGGAGTCTTCCTTTTTATAATCCAGTGTATATATACCTTCCGGCGTTTTTTCATCACCTTCTTGTTGTTTGTGGCCTTTTGGATTTGCACCAAATGCCACATCATATTCTTTAACTATAGTGCCGCCTTCAAGTAAGTACATTTTGCTTTCAGATTTATCGACCTTAACTAGATCAACACCTGCTACTGCATTACCTGAAAAGAGTAAAATTGCGAATATGATTATTTTCATTGCATGTAACATTTTAGCTGTGGAGCCAATAACCGCATAGGGAGGGACGACCGACGCGGTAAATGGTCCCTGCTAGCGTATGGTTAAGTTCCATTTGGTATTTTTACTAGGAATTTACTGAACTCTGCTTCCATTTCTTTATTCCTTGATTCAATGCTTTTTCTATAACCACCAACATCGAATTCAAGATCTAGCTCTTTTCGTATGCACTTTATGGCCTCAACCTCATAGTCACTCATGTTGACTATTACTTCTAGGCACTTAAGCATTATCTCTTTTTGTCGCTGAGCAAGCTCAGCATACTTTTTATCTCTATCCTGAATGTTTTTATCAAGTTCGTTCGAGTGATACTCAAAGTTTTGCTGTAACCTTTGCCAATATTCTTGGTCTTTGTCGCCTCTAAGATTAAAAGCAGTCATTTCATTCAATAACTGGTTTTGCTTCTGTGAGTTGCTATCTATAAAGTTGCTTAATATATCAATATCAGTACGAAGATTACTGAGGGGTATACACTGGGGAATTATGCTTAAAAGGCTTTTCGATAAGTAAGCATGCAGCTCTGAAACAGCCTTAACTGTTTCATTGTTACCCACAATATGTATTTTGGCTATTTCAATTCCGACACCTGTCTCTGATTCAATTTCAGAGGCTTCCATGCTTGGTAGCTTCATTAGAAGAACCTTTGCCAGCGTGATTTCCTCAGAGGCTTTTAAGAATATTTCTCTTTTTGTTAGATGTTCACGTTCTTCTTTCCTTAGAATCCTTTCATGTCGATTTGAAAGCCAAACACCAAATAATGTTATTATTGAGCCCAAACCAGCGCCCCATATTGCATCTGGTATTAAATTAATTATCTCCATTTCCAATTATGCTCCTCATGGAACTTAACGGCTCGCCTCAAAGGAGAGCGAGCGCAGCGAGTGAATCCTTTGGAAGCGCTTGTTAGCATGTTTATACATGTATTTCTTCCAAAGAAAATTCATGTACCATTTTTAACATGCCTTCTTCTAAAAGATTGCATCTATCTAGGCTTGAAAGTAAAAAACCTTCAAACAGATCGATCTTATCTAGTCTTTTCCGGTGATATTTTTTATTGAAATAATGAAGCAGTAAAGTAGTAAAATCATGGCCTCGTATACTTAGACGACAATCATCTTTAAGCTGTTTATCGCACTTCTCAAGGTATTTATAAAATTCATTGCGCTTGCTCCATTTCGTATTCTTTTTTAGATAAGCTTCTATAAATCGATTGTCATCAAATACCAATGATGGATTTACTTTCACATACTTTTTGAAATCCATCCATTCCATGCCCCACTTTAATTGTTCATTTGCGAGTCTTATAGAAAATATTTTCCTTAATATGATTTTAATTTGTTAATAAAAATTTGTTGTGCGCTCAGTATAGGCGCCATAAACAATAGCAATGATTTTTCGTATGGCGTTTTCATTTAATAAATACGATTCTAATGAGTTATAATCCGTAAATACTAAAAGCTTGCTGTTCACCATCGTAGGTAAGTAATCTTCATAATCTCTATCGGCTATAAACATAACATTGCGACAACCTGGTAGCTCTTCAGATAATTCCATTGCGGCTGCAATTACCCTCGATCTGTTGGAGCCTCTAGGTAGGTCGTATTTGTCTAGGATTTCATCTGAAATATTTATATCTCCTATTTCATAGACGCTAATATTTTTTACACCCCTAGAGTCTATAAACCAGCTAATAAAGTTCTTATCTTTTTCTCCTTCAACATATATATCCTTTACTGTATCTTCTAAAGAATACAATGCCATTAGTTCATTAATGTTTTTTCTTTCTTCCATAAAAAGCTAACCACTAACACTCTTCAATTTCACAACTCGAGATTTATGTTTAGCTAAAATCTCTAAACTATGTGTTGAGAAAATAAACTGGATATCATTATCACCAATACACTGCATAAGCGCATCAATAAGCATTCTTTGCCATTTAATATTTAATGAAATCTCAGGCTCATCTATCATTAAAATACTAGGTTTTCCGCCTGTAACTATGCTTGTGCAAAATAGTAATAGTAAGTGCCTTTCTCCAGACGACAACATGGAAGGATTAAGTTCTTTTCCATTCAAAGAAGTTATCCTAATACCTTTTCTGAGATCATAGGATAGGGATTTATTTGTGTAAAATTTACCCGCCACTGAAACAAATGTATCTATTCGTTCATAAATATTTTCCATTGCATTGTTTTTTGTTTCTATACTGTCAAGGTATGGGGACAAAACATCAACGATTACATTATATGTTTGCGCGTCAGACTTATTTAATATAGATAAAATTTCCTCTGAATCAAATTCTGGAAGTAAACCATATTTAGAATAATTCCTAGATTCTATTGACAGCTTATTTATTCTTGATTCAATTTGTTTTTTAGTTGCGCCTTTTGTTTTTCCCCCTCCTGCAGCAGAAATCCGTTTCAAAATATTTGCATAAAGCTCATTAACCCCTGAGTCACCTCTTGTTCCGCTTCCGATAATTCGCTGCCTAAACCATTCCTCAGTTCGTTTGATTGCGGACTCCAATAATTGTTTAGAGATATCTTCAGGCGTTTCGGGGATTTCGTTCAATATTCGACGCCGTTGAATTTCTATAAAGTCACTTTCATCAATATAGAGCGTTTCATTACGATTACTTGATCTCTTTACGCCCGCTCCTGCACGGTGGATAGCTCGATCATCTGAAAGTAGATATAGTGCACAATCAAGTTCTTCGAGAGCTGGCTCGACAAGTAAATGCAAGTTATCATGATCATGTTCTTTTGCTTGGCTAGATTTAACTACTGCAGAAATCACCCTTTTTCTTGGTCTTTTAACTTTAATTGTGTATGGCCCTGTAAAGCTTTCACTTTTTCGTTCCGCTAGCACTTCTGATCCATCATTAAATCGAACAAGTAAAGAATGAAACTCGGTATTTAGAAGATAGGTCTTGTGTCCTTCTCCTTGATTTGGAGCGATCATATGGAAAGCCAGTTTTAGGAGTGTGCTTTTTCCGCTTCCATTATCACCGTAAAGGATAACAATTTTTTCCTCTTCCCCTCCTTCCTTTGCGCTTACATCAAGTTCATAGTCAAACATTCCAAATAAAGATTTAACGGAAATATGGGATATTCTTCTTAATATATTTTGGGGCAAGTTAATTCTCCTACATACCTTGATTTACATACGTTATGTGTTGATTAAATGCTAACAGTAGGAATAGCAGGCAACACGTAGATCAGTAAAAACAGGCACTGTGCCTCCTATCCAGATTAGTTAATGGTAGATATTTGAAGGGTGATTAAAAACTTTCCCTGTCAAATATGATTAATAACAATAACTTATCACTCTGATTTAAAATTATCCACTCTCTTTGTGATTGATATTTGAATGACAAAAACAGGCAATTGACCTGTCGATCTCATTTCTAACTATATTGAAGCAATTTAGCTAAAGAAAACCTGCTTGAGTATGATTATTTAAGTGCGCAAAGAACGTGTCGGACAGTTCTTATAGGTTATGGGATGTCTTTTTAGTAATCTGCTCAACGAACCATCTTCAGAATAATGTCCAACTGAGCTAGTTTTTCAAAGACGGAGAAAAACTGATACAAAACGTCTCTTGCTTCGAAAGGCATTTTTCGATAGATTCCACATTTCCAATAATATGGAATTATGAAATGCAATCATCTAACGCTGTTCAGGCACTTTCTGCCCTCGCTCAGGAGAATCGTTTAGCGGTTTTTCGTCTGCTGATTCAGGCGGGGCCGTCAGGACTGGTTGTCGGGCAGATTGCCGATACATTGGCGATCCCGGCAGCGACGCTCTCATTCCACCTGAAGACTCTGGCTCAGGGCGGATTGGTAACATCACAGCAGGAGGGTCGCTTTGTGCGGTATATTGCAAACTTCGATGCAATGCATGGCTTGATTGATTATCTCTCTGAAAACTGCTGTGGCACTGATGCTTCTGCCTGCGCTCCATCAACTGTAACTAAAGATTAAAAATACTCATGAATGATAATATGGTAGCTACTGTTCTGATTCTCTGTACCGGCAACTCCTGCCGTTCACAAATGGCAGAGGCACTACTCAACCACGACTTGGCAGGAAAGGTGCGAGCCGTTTCTGCGGGCACCAGCCCGCAACCGAAAGTGGCTGATGGAGCGATTGCGGCACTGCAACAACTCGATCTGCCAACTCACGATCTCTTTCCGAAGGATGTAGATGTCTTTTTGAATGAATCCATCGATTTGGTGGTGACTGTTTGCGACAACGCTAAGGAGACCTGCCCAGTGTTTCCCAGGCCGGTCAAAAGTATTCACCTGCCGTTTCACGATCCTCATGGCGAACCATTAGAGTCGTTCATCCGGGTACGTGACGAGATACGTGAGAAACTGATCCAGGTAGTCAGCAAGGAGTTGGGACTATGAGCATGCAGTGCGAGACTACCGTCAAGCAGGCTACAGGCGAACCGATGAGTATCTTTGAGCGTTGGCTAAGTCTGTGGGTGGCGCTTTGCATTGTTGCCGGAGTAGTGCTCGGACAACTGATGCCGGCACCGTTTCAGGCACTGGGACGTATGGAAATCGCACAGGTCAATCTTCCGGTCGGTTTGTTGATATGGATAATGATTATCCCGATGCTGATGAAGGTCGATTTTGGGGCGTTGCATCAGGTACGCGAACACTGGCGTGGCATCGGTGTCACCCTTTTTGTGAACTGGGCAGTCAAGCCGTTTTCCATGGCGTTGCTGGCATGGCTCTTTATTCGTCACTGGTTTGCACCGCTGTTACCCGCAGAACAACTGGATAGCTATGTCGCTGGTCTGATCCTGCTCGCTGCTGCACCGTGTACCGCAATGGTTTTTGTCTGGAGTCGGCTCTCCAACGGTGATCCGGTATTTACCCTGTCGCAGGTGGCACTCAACGACACCATTATGATCTTTGCATTTGCTCCGATCGTCGGTCTGTTGCTTGGCCTCTCCGCGATCACCGTACCGTGGGATACCCTGTTTACCTCAGTGATGCTCTACATTGTGATCCCGGTGATCATCGCCCAGATCTGGCGTGCTGCATTGCTAAAGCAGAGTCAGGAAAAGTTCGACACCACGTTAGCGACACTCGGCCATCTTTCGATTATTGCCCTATTGGCGACGCTGGTGTTGCTATTTGCCTTTCAGGGTGAAGCAATTATTGAGCAACCGCTAGTGATTGCATTACTTGCCGTACCGATCCTGATCCAGGTCTTCTTTAATTCAGGGCTGGCCTACTGGTTAAATCGCAAAGTTGGCGAGAAACATAACGTCGCAGGACCATCAGCATTAATCGGTGCCTCCAACTTCTTCGAGTTGGCAGTGGCTGCGGCGATCTCCCTTTTCGGTTTCGAATCGGGTGCGGCACTCGCAACCGTTGTAGGTGTTTTGATTGAAGTACCCGTGATGTTACTGGTGGTGAAACTGGTTAATCGCAGTAAAGGATGGTATGAGTCTGCGCGGTAAAATACCATTACACCCTTAGAGCCGTATACTCATTGACCTATTCCCTGAATAAGTTCCATATCAAAGGAAGAATCAACCAATACGGGAAAGGGGTAAAATGCCATCCATAAAAAACTCCATTAATATTCCCCAAACGTATAAGATGCTCCACCGATCCTGTCGAAGGCACGGAGGCCATAACAACAATAAAGCCTTCGGAGCAAATAATGTTAATAAAAGAAGTTATCGAACAATTTTTAATCCACTGTAAGCATACAAAAAAACTATCCACCCACACCATTCGCGCCTACACAACCGATCTTGAAAGTTTTCTCGAATTCTCCAGAAACGCATCGTTACCAGAATGTGATCGGGTATTACTAAGGAACTATCTCCGTTATCTCTTTGAAAAATGCGGCTTAAAAGAGACAACCGTGAAAAGACGATTCGCATGTCTGAAGGCAATGTTTCGATGGATGGAAGTCGAAGAGATCATTCAGGAAAATCCTTTCAGAAAAATTGATCTAAACATCAAACTACCATCACGACTCCCCAGAGGATTGAGTGAACATGAACTACAGAAGCTATTAAATACTCCACTTAAACCACTTGAAATAACTTACAGATCACAGCTAACCAGAAAGCGTTGCAAGAGTATCGCCACTGACAGGCTCAGATTTAGAGCATTAACAACATTGATCTGTCAGGACATTCTATTCGCAACCGGAATAAGAGTCGGAGAGCTTGCAGCAATCACACTTGAGGATATTGATCTTCAAAGCCAAACCATAAAAATACATGGAAAAGGAGACAGGGAGCGTCTTGTTTTTTTACCAAACAGTCAGCTATCAGAACAGATTGCTAGTTACCTTTACGCAAGGGAATGTTTCTCATCAAATTGCAAATACCTGATTATCACAACTCGCGGCACAAGAGCTGACACCCAGTACATAAGAATTCTCATCCGTATCGCAGGCGAAGAAGCAAACATCACCAGAAGAATAACCCCCCACATGTTACGACACTCAACCGCAACACACCTGCTAAACAGCGGTATAGACATACGATTTGTACAAAAGCTGCTCGGACATCAAAGCATAACCACCACCCAAATCTACACGCAGGTTGGCGATGCCATACTGAAACAGGTTGTATGTGACTCACATCCGATAGGGAGAATTGTTATGGGATAGTAGTGATAACTAGGAATTATTATGCACTTGAAGCCTGTATGGGTGGGTATTAGTCCATCTGAAATTCAGGGTATTGAGCACCTTTTTTCAGGGTTTATTACGATAATTGGAAGCTCCCAGAGTAAATTCCCTGTTTCTTCTAGCTTGGAAAACGACTTCAATATTCGTATTAATTACAATGATTCAAAAAATTATAAGCAATGCGATGATTTTCTTTGCTCCAAGGTTCGGGAAATACGCGAAAAAGAACCATCATCTACTTTTCTTTGGCAAGACCAGCAGTCTTTTTCCATTGTCGATAAGCTTGAACCGGGAACGATTGCAAACAACCGCTTATCACTAATCCAGTTCCTTTCAAACAAAATTATTTTACGCGCTATCGTGGGACGATTCATGAACACGCTTCCAAGTTTGATGCTGTTTAAAAGTGAATGTCACTTTGCTAATTTGTGCCAACTCATGCCGGCTAACTCATCCTTTGTCGTGCAGGAACTACACGGATCTGGGGGATATAATACGCTTCTAGCCACCTCACTAAATGACGATAGACTTATTGCGGGGATGAATGCAGATATCTTGATGGTTACAGGTTATCTTGAAAATTCCATTCCTCTCAACCAGCATATCGTCGTTTTCGACAATCAGTGCTTACTCCTTCCTCCGTCTGTACAAATTATCTCGCTGTCTCCAAACAAAAATTTACTGTATACCGGAGGGGATTTCTCAGCAGTACAAATCGTTGATAGTGCCGTCTTGTCTAAGATGCGAAGATCTTCGGAGCGAATCGGAAAGTTGCTACAAGACAACGGTTATCGCGGTGTTGCTGGCATTGACTATTTGGTTCGTGGCAACGAGCTATACTTCATTGAGGTTAATCCTCGTTTTCAATCTTCGACGAGCCTATTAAATCAAAACTTGATGGCGCAAGGATGTCCCTCCGTTCATGAACTCCATCTCATGGCATTTTCAGGTGAGACACCCAGAATACCAGATTCGTTAGAAGCCAGTGGGGCATTTTTGATTGGCCTTAATGACGGCACATCCTTACCGCAATATCATGATCTGAATTTATGTCTATCAAGCCCAGACAAACGTCAAACAATATTCGCCCAGGACGACGTCACTATTCGACTCTTTGCTGACGGACTTGAGCCTCATGTCAACGTAGAACCACTAACAAAGTTATGGCGACTTGAAACTAACCGTCAAATTGTATGCCATGACCCTTTGAATGGAATCACGGTCGATCATGCTGTTTCTTCATATCTAAAGCCCAGCAGTTTTCGTCTTGCGTCAGTGCGCCAAGACGACATGGAAAGCATGGCTCGTTTAAAGTTTACATTGTTTGCTCACGGGTTGCGTATTGCAGCAGGTGCATTGGATAAACTGGCCGAGGATCGTGACGATTTGACTATCCGTGATGGCATCGCGGGCGGTTTGGAGATCAAGTTATTCGAACAGCTACACGTCAACGTCCCCATCAAGGAATATTTTGCCCTGCTAAGCCCGCTATCGTTGCATTGGGTGAAACAGGATGGATTTGTCATTCAAGACGAGTACGAAGACACCATACCTATAGATATCCTGCCTATTCCTGATTTTGCTGGACGAATTGTTTCAACCGGCACTCAAATGTTAGATATCGGACAAATGTTCAATGAACGTTTGAGTATCGAAATATTCTACGGCTGTGTGAACACATGGGCTAATGAAAAAGCATGTCATTTTTGCGAACTTGGTGCCGAACGAAAACCTGGGTTTGTTGACTTAAACGACACCCAGGAGCTTGTCGCGCACTGCCGAGATAATCCAAAAATCAACATGCGTCATATCCTTTTGGGTGGCGGAACGCCCCCAGATAGGCTTTTGCATCTTTACGTCGATGCAGCCAAACGCGTGCGCCAGGAAACCAACATACCTCTGTATGTAATGATGGCTCCGCCACTTGATCTGGGACTGCTTGATCAGCTCCTAGACGCTGGCGTCGATGAAGTTGGATTCAATATTGAAGTCATTGACCGTGAATTGGCGCGACGTATTATGCCTGCCAAGGGAGCCATTCCGCTTGAGCGCTATTTAGAAACTATGGAATACGCTAAGAAATTGTGGCCAAAAATGGGAGCAATCAGAAGTATATTGATCGTCGGTTTAGAGCCATTAAGTAATACCCTGCACGGCGTACGAGAACTGTGTGCTCTCGGTGTTATGCCTATTCTGTCACCGTTTCGGCCTGTACCAGGAACGCCCTTGGCTAACCATCCGACACCTACGGCGGAGGTGCTTTTCCAATCCTGGAAAGCTGCACAGGAAATTGCGCAGGAATACGCTATGACTTTGGGACCGACATGCATTGCCTGTCAAAACAACACAATTACAATGCCGATCGAACAACATTATCATTATTACTAATCAAAGCGTTCAAGAAACATCATGTGAAGGATGAATAGTATGTCGAATGTATCTGATACAGATCATAATATTATTGAAGTGCCCACCAATCGTAAGGAAGCGGCACTTGATGTGTATTTCATCCACGGCCTTGATGGTCATTTTCGTGAGACCTGGACGAATGAGGACGGAATCATGTGGCCCGAATCGTGGATGAAAAACAACCACAACATCAATATCCATTTGGTGAGCTACCCCGTTCCAAAATTCATATTGGGGCTAACTGGTAAAGGGATGACAATAAAAGAGCATGCAAACGCAGTCGTTCAAATGATGCTGAACAAAGGGCTGGGGCAACGAGACTATGTACTTATTTGTCACAGCATGGGGGGAATGCTGGCAAAAGAAATCTTACTAGAATGTCACGAAACAGATGAACCAGAATATCAAGATATTCTGGTTCATGCCAAGGGTGTAATGTTCATTGCAACGCCGCATGAAGGATCTGCAATTGCGAACATCGCCGCACTCATTCCTGGATGTTCGAAAGCAGTATCAGAACTCAAGAGAAACGCTCCAGACCTCACGCGTATGGCTGGGAGATTTCAAATCTTGGCGAAGGAAAAATCGATTAAAGTGAGAAGTCTTTACGAAACCAAGAAGATAAATGGCATTCAGGTTGTACCTGAAACGTCTGCGAAAAGTGGGTGCAAATATGACCGGCCGCTTGCTGTGGACGCCGACCACATTTCAATTGTCAAACCGCCTACCCCCCAAAGCATGGTATATGAAACGATTTGTCAATTCGTACGCGGTATTGAGCCCAAAGCGATGGATATCGTTGGAAACAAGCCGAATCATCAGGAAGTAGCTGACCGCTATGAAGAAGAACTACCCTTTGCCGCTTTGTTGGGAGTGATGCTCAACAGTGACGTAGATCGAGTAAACCGAAAAGAAATACAAAAATGTATCAGTAAAGGCATGCCCATCCCGACCCGGTATTTTTATGATACTGATTGGTGTGCAGACAATTGGATGCAATTTTCGACATTGCACGGCAATACAAACGAACTAACAACCATTCTCAATCACGACGACATCACAGATACTTTAATGAATTGCTTTGTTGGTGAAACGCTGTCGTATGTCAGCATTGGGCCGGGTGATGGCCGTAAAGACTACCAGATTCTCGACCACATGTCGGTTCTTAACGAACTAAATGGTGTACATGTCCAATACTACCCCATTGACATCAGTGCTTTTATGATTCGGGGTGCCATCCGCAATGTAACGCAATTGTGCGACGAACACATCAAGATGTCGACCGGCTATATATACGGTGATATTTCGGAGATTGTTTATGCCAAAGGTCACCTGCCAAACAGAAAGAAAATGTTTTCTATATTGGGCAACACCATCGGTAACATGATGAAAGATGGTGAGGCGCTAAGAAATTTGATGGACATTATGTCGGAAGGGGACATCTTGCTACTTGAGGTACGTTCTCTTGATAGCAAAGATGATTTTGTCGAGGTTAGTAGTAGCGGTTCGACAAACAAGCATGTCCGCAAGGCGAGCAAATTCAGTTTCGGACCATTGGAAACATTGGGTTGGGAAATGAAACTAGATAATTTCGAAGTAAAACCAGTAACAGCTCGCTCACCCTCTGATGTGCCTGGGACGGAGACGGTTATGATTCAATATCACCACTACGAAGCGGGAAAAAAGAAGACCGCCAAACTAGATCGAATCAATTTTTACGACGAACGCAAGCTAAAGGATTATCTAGAATACCTCGGTTTTTCCATGAAGCACTACGCCAAGATCGAGGAAAATATTTATTATCTTGTTGAAAAATAGCCCGCAAACAATATGCGTCTATTCGATACTTGTGAGACTAGTCGTTTGTTTCTGTGCGTAGGATTCGCTCAGTTTCAAGCTGCCATCGCGGATGCGCGCAATTTGTCGTACACCTTCGGAGAAGGTAAGCGAATCTAGCTCAACCAAATCCTTAATTGGTTCTCGAATTTCCATAATTTGCGGCAACTGTTTTTCAATGTGTTTTTTAAGACTGGCTCCATCGTCCATATGTCCCAATACCGTAAAGGCAGTTGTCATACCGGACAAAAGCATACTTGTCGTTACCACTACCGCCATGTAGATAGCTTGACTGTGCCACGGGCTTTTTTTGTTAGCGCCCTCCAGTTCTTGTGGTACTTCGTACTCATCCGTACGGGTGTATCTGAAAAATGGCATCTTCACTTCTATTGTTGATGATTTGAGATGGGCGCGTGCATTTGAGTAGGTTGCAACGTCTATTTCTTGAAAAGACAGATCGATTCCAATACAAGAGCAAGCTTGCTGTATAGCATTAGCAATGGCAGCAACCGTGGTTTGTGCCTCAATAGCGTTGTCTGTTGTGGTCGTAAAGGATATGGTAAGTGCCTGCTCATCACGGCTAAGCAGATAGCTGCGAATAAGGCCATCATGGAGAGCATACTGCTGAATCAGGCCTGGGTCGGACAATGTGTTGACTTGGGAAATCAATGTGTCGTAAAACTTTTTCAAAACACTTCTGGAAATACTAGTGCCGCTATCCGCAGCCAATGAGGCTAAACGACACAAGTATTTAAGTTCCCGAAAATTCTGCATTTCAACGGCAGACACCATACCCAAAGAAAAGTATTGTTTGAACTCATCGTCATCACCATACATTAACGCTAAATTGGCTAGGGCAAAAAACTCTGAGTTTGATTTATAGTATCTTAGCAACGCAGGGATCAAGTTCCGCAATTCTGTGTAGGTTAGCGGGGAAGAATCCTTACCAGTAGAAACCTGAACCTGTTGATCAATAAGACACTGCTCGGATACACCGAAAACATAAGCTAATTGCATTAAAGGGAGACGGGTGTTTTCGAATTTGGCATTGGTGAAATCAGCAAATTCGATGTTCGCATTCGAAAACGAAACGTTCCTTAGAAATGCATTGTTAAACAGGCAACCTTCATACGTTCCGTTGCGGATATCACAATCAATCATAACCGTACTGGTAAAATCAGACTGGGAAAACGAACTACCTTCTACCGAGAAGGTTTCAAAACGTGTTTCACGCATCACGGTTGCGTTAAACCCAGAGCCATCAACGCGAGTTGTTTTTCTCTCAGCGTTGGGAGCGAAGACAGCGCCCGTAAAATCTGCGAATTCCATATCAGCTGCCACGAAATGGCACCCTAAAAATTTATTCTTAGGCCACCTCGCACCGGTTCCGACAGTACGATCAAACGTACAATCGTCAAAAATGCAGCGATCAAATACATGGCGCCGGAAAGGTCGAGACTTATAGTTTTCCCCACTATGATGAATCTGGCTCTGGATTAGAGATGCAGGGAGTTCCTGCCCAACACTCTCAATCTCGTGGCGCGCAACATCAAGCGATATAGCATGATAAGTATCAGACATAGTAACGTACCATAATTCCTAGTTATCCATATTAATATCAAAAACAAACCCACTCACGACCTTATCGTTATGTTCGAGGATTGTGAGTATCCGGGTTCCACTTTCCTGTAACACTGCACCGGGTAATACGACTGTGCACTGTTCTTTGCTGATAAATCGGGTTTCAAATTCCTTATTATCAAAGCTGACTTTTAATCCTGATGACATGTTTTCGCCAAGGATGGAGATTAACAGCTCTTCGCTTCCTGCTTTGCAGGTGGTTGGTGCTATGCCATCTATCTTTATTTTATGTTTGTCGGAATGATTGGTGGCGAAGAGCGTGTCGAACAACTCTTTTAGCTTATGGGATGCCTGCTCTGTAAACAGCCCTACCAGCATTGATACACCGGCTATGCCATCCAGCTTTATTGGAGCGGTTTGATCGCTATTAACCAGAAGCACCAGTCCACCTCTGATTGCAAAGTAGAAGACGATTGCCAGCAGTGCGCCAAGCGGTAATCTGAACAGATACCATGAGATCCAGGCTGTGCGGAATCTTACCTTGCCAACATTACTGGCATAAGATGCGAGCGCATGGATCTGACTACCCAGTGCACCACATATCAATGCGATGATCATGATGTTCTGTTCGTAGGTGGTTTTTACGGGTGCGTATAGCGGCCAGATGGTGTATTGCTGAGAACTCTTTGTATCAGGCCAGAAATTAATCAGAAGATAGATGAAATAGAGCGTTATGATTAAAAGGTAGCCGCCAAGCAGCTTTGCCTGCCATGAGCTGTCCTGAAGCTTATCCCCGCTACCCTGTTGTTTTTGCATTCCCGATTCCTCCATGACTACGTTTGGTCCGTTTAGAAATCCTGTAGTCAATCCGTTTTATTTATTCATCTGTGCAAAAAATTTGTTTTTTCTACTTTTGAAAAACTATATCAGAATTGCTGCGATGTCCAGAACACGATTTTTGAAGTAAAAAAGGGCGCCGAAGCGCCCTATCGTTGTTTTATGATCAAGATCAGACCAGATGGTCGTATCCACGTTCTTCATGTTGGGTGATATCAAGCCCTTGAAGCTCTTCTTCATCATCAACTCGCAGACCACCAACCATCATGGCAACAACCTTTAAAATCCCGTAGGTGACTATTGCTGTGAACAGTACTGTTGCGATGACACCTATCACCTGTACCTTCATCTGACCGAAGATTGTGGTAACACCTTCGCTAAAGCCATAACCACTAAAGAGTCCAAGACTGGTTGATGCAAAAACCGCTACCAGTATCGAGCCGAGCATTCCACCAACGCCATGAACTGGGAATACGTCGAGTGAGTCATCAATCTTTAAGGTTTGCTTGATAAATTGTGTGGCATAAAAACAGACTACGCCTGCACTTAGGCCGATTATCAATCCGCCACCAGGTCCAACAAAACCTGATGCAGGGGTAATCGTACCGAGACCGGCGACCATCCCGGTTACCGCACCGAGAGCACTAGGCTTGCCGAACTTTTTCCATTCAATAAATAACCAGGTCATTGCCCCTGTAGCCGCTGAGATATGGGTTACTAGCATTGCCATTGCAGCGCTTCCATCGGATGCCAGCGCACTACCGCCATTAAAGCCAAACCAGCCAACCCAGAGCATGCCTGCACCGGTAATGGTCATGGTCATGTTATGCGGCATTACTGCTGAGGTGGCAAAACCACGACGTGGCCCTAATACGATTGCCGCAACCAGTGCTGCAACACCGGCGGTGATATGAACAACGATACCACCGGCAAAATCATAAACCCCCATGCTGCCTAACCAGCCGCCACCCCAAACCCAATGGGTAACAGGGATATAGACTACGATTAGCCATAAGGTGCTAAAGAGCAGCATTGCAGAGAACTTCATCCGCTCGGCAAAGCCACCAACAATCAGTGCCGGTGTGATAATGGCAAAGGTCATCTGGAATAGCATGAACAGTGACTCAGGAATGGTACCTGATGCTGTATCACGGCCAACACCGTTTAATAGCGCCTTGCTGAAATCACCAATAAATGAGTTGCCTTCACCAAAAGCTAATGAGTAACCAAACAGTAGCCAGACTATGGATGCCATCCCTGCAATCGCAAAACATTGCATCAGTACCGAAAGCACGTTTTTGCTACGAACCAACCCGCCATAAAAGAGAGCCAGTCCAGGGAGTGTCATAAACAGCACCAGCGCGGTTGAGGTCATGATCCACGCAGTATCTGCACCATTGATCGCATCTTGTGCAAAAACAGGTGCTGACATTAAAAAGAGTACGAAACCTTTAACTATTTTATTAATCATTAAACTCTCCTATAGCGCTTCTGGGCCAGTCTCTCCGGTACGAATACGAATCACCTGTTCAATGGATGTAACAAAGATTTTGCCATCACCAATTTTATTGGTATTCGCGGTATCGCGTATCGCCTCGATCACTTGCTCAAGAACCGATTCCTGAACAGCAATTTCGAGCTTCACTTTAGGAAGAAAATCGACCACATACTCTGCACCACGATAGAGCTCTGTATGACCTTTTTGACGACCAAACCCTTTGACCTCTGTTGCTGTAATCCCTTGAACCCCGATCTGAGATAGTGCTTCACGCACATCATCAAGCTTAAAGGGTTTAATAATGGCAGTAACCATCTTCATCTCTCTGTCCCCGCGTTTTAGATTAAAATTTAGTCGAGACTTCCTGCAATAATTGCACCAATTTGTATTGCATCGCACCAACATATTGCATTCACAGTGGAAACAAAGCGGGGTTTATTAGAACTTTTCAGCATCAACTCAACTTTCAGGCTATTGATTTTGTTTGAGTTATTTGGGATATCGCTATTTTTGATTTCACCATCTAAAAAAGAGAGTTTTCGATTGATTGGCGCACAACCACGGTTCAATAATGCACAGGGATAGATGATAACAACGATTAACAGGGACTTTAACGCACTATATTTGTGCACCTCAAAGAGAGTTGCCCTAATTTATTGCACGATTTTAGTCTTTAAGCGGGAACTCAATCTCAAGCTGAGGGAAATAAGCAGAGCCTTCTGCAACATACTCAGAGGTGAAGAGATCCTGAATCGATTCAATCTCGTTTTTTGCCTGAAGAAAGGCATGAACACAGTCGGGATCGAGCTGCTCCCCAGCGGCCTGTAACAGGTATTGATAAGCCTCTTCATTGCTCCAGGCCTTTTTATAGGGACGCTCTGATGTCAGGGCGTCAAAGACATCCGCCACCGTGATGATCCGTGCCTCAATTGGGATCTCATCACCCTGTAGTCCCTCACAATAACCCGATCCATTAAAACACTCATGATGGTAGCGTACGATGTTTAGCAACATCGGAATATGCCTTATTTTATTGAGATTAAGTGATTCGATCATGTTCTGGATAATATGTTCTCCACTGATGATATGACGCTTCATTACCGTGTACTCCTCATCCGTGAGCTTTCCTTTTTTCAGAAGGATCGAGTCTGGTATCGATATCTTTCCAATATCGTGCAGTGGTGCAAACATGTAGAGGTATTCGATAAATTCATCATCAAATGCATACTTGTTGGCGATATTCTTTGCGATGAGCCGAGTATAGTGAGCCATACGCTTTAGATGTGTGCCGGTCTCAATATCACGACAATTACTGATATTGCAGAGCATCTTGATGTGTGAGCGTAAAAAGCGAATATGAGTAAGCGAATTGAGAATGTTTGAGATGATCAGTTCTCGATAGATCTTAAGCTTCTGCTCAACCATCGAGGTAAAAAATTGTGAAGAAGTTGAATTAAAGAAAAGAAAACCGGCAAGAAGATGATCATCAAAAAAAGGAATGGTGTAACTCGATTGATAGCCACTGTGGACAATTGCACGCGAGTGAAAATTAGAAACATCGTGAGCGTGCGAGAGGTTCTCCAGAATTCGTCTATCTCGGCTTTTTGCCAAATTCTGCAAAGAGGGGACGTTCTCTAGCTTTTCCGAATAGTGTTGAAGAGGGCTATTACCTCTATTCGACTGGACAAAGGTCTTGACCTCATCGGTCTCAGCATCATAAGTGACGGCTGCGATCCTAACAATCTCAGGAAACTCTTCTGATATTTCTTGGTGAAGTGAGATCAAAAACTGCTGTATCGATCCCATCTGGCCTTCTAAATTTGTATACATTCTGCTTTTTTATATGCTAACTATCTTGCTGCTGTCTTAACTAAAACTATTAATTCTCTGACTAAATTAGTCATTTTTTACAATCCATATAGAATAGTACTAAAGCATTATTATTCAAGCGCCAAATCACCTAAGTGTCTGACAAATTGAAGTAACCTATTGTGTTATTTCAATTTTTTTCTTGCGCCAACCATTACTACGACAACTAACGACACACCTGAAGCCAAAACAGTGTCGTCGCAATCAATATGAAGTGATTATATTTAATGATATCAATGTCTTACGAACATCCAGGTCGTTTGATAACTCGCAATAATATGCATAAATGCAACAATTCCCCGTTCACACAAGGTTATTTATAAACTCAAGTGCGCTTTACTCGTCACTTGGAAACATCTTTTTCCAACGCTGATTGGCACGGTCTCCCAGTACGAGTAGACACGGTGTTAAAACCAGCGTTAACACTGTCGCAAAAGCCAATCCTCCAGCCACTGCTGTTGCCAGTTGCACCCACCACTGTGTGGAAGGGGCACCCGTAGTGACTTCGCGGTTAATGATGTCGATATTGACCTGAAGCACCATCGGCATCAATCCGAGAATCGTCGTTACCGTAGTCAATAAAACCGGACGTAAACGCTGAGCACCAGTACGCAAAACCGCCTCAACCGCATCCATACCTCGCTGTCTCAAAATATTATAGGTGTCAATTAAGACAATATTATTATTGACCACAATCCCGGCCAATGAGATCACACCGATCCCGCTCATCACAATACCAAAGGGCTGTCCGGTAGTGAGCAGCCCCAAAAAGACACCCACGGTAGAGAAGATCACTGCGGTAAGAATCAGAAACGCCTGATAGAAGCTGTTGAACTGGGTTACCAGAATGATCGCCATAATAAATAGCGCCACCAAAAATGCATTGCTCAAAAAGGCTTCCGATTCCCGCTGCTCGCGATCCTCACCTTTGAAGGTCAGCTCGATTCGAGGATCGTGAAGCTCGGGGTGGCTCTCTAGCCACTGCTTAATCTCCCTGACCTTGCTGTCGGCAAGGATTCCGGTCTCGACATCGGCCTTGACGGTCATCACACGTTTGCCATCGACACGAGAAACATTGCCCAGCTTCTGCGCAGCAGTGCGGGTCACAAAATGGGTAATGGGCACCAGTCCATAACTGGTCTGTACCCGCAGGCGATCAAGCTGATCCAGCCCCCGATTCTGATATGGGAATCGAATCAGGATATCGACCTCTTCATCGGAATCATCGGGACGGTAGTCGGTAACCTTGATCCCTTTGGTCACCATCTGCACTGCGTTGCCAACGATATTCACATCCGCCCCATATTTAGCGGCCTGGGTACGATCAACCTTGATCTGCCACTCAATCCCCGGAAGTGGACGGTTATCCTCTACATCGACAAAGCCGCCAATCTCCTCCAGCATCTCGTTGAGTTTGACCACCGCCGGCTCCAACAACTCTGGGAAGCGGGTACTAAGCTGCATCTGGATCGGCTTTCCAACTGGTGGTCCTCCCTCCTGCTTACGGATCTCGATATGGATTCCAGCGATATCTGCGGTGCGCTTGCGGATATCGGCGAGTATCGCATCCACCTTGCGGCGTTGCTGCCAATCGACAAACTCCATCTGGATCACACCAATGGTGTCTTCGGCTAAATCCTGTCCCCGAAGGTTGATCCCGCTGCGTGTATAGAGGGTTGATATCTCACGCATATCCAGCAGACGATTCTCAACATCTGCAATAAACCGATCCATCTCGTAGACAGAGAGGTTACCTCTGGCGCGTACATGGATCACCGCCCGCTCTGGCTCAATATCGGGGAAAAACTCCACCCCTTTGCCATAAACGCCATAGGCTCCATATACCGCAAACAGAAATAGCGTGGACAGAATCAAAATCATCAGCGGGTGTGCAACCGATTTTTCCAGAACACGAACATATAAGCCCGATAGTCCTTTGATCTCATGCAGCTCGCCCTGCTCTGCTGCGGCGAGGCTTTGCAAGGTCTCACTATTTGCACTGCTGGCCTTGCCGATCAGCTCACCCAGCGTCGGCACGAAGATCAGTGCCATCACCAATGATGCGCTCAATGTGGCGATAAGGGTGATCGGCAGATACTTCATAAACTCGCCCATAATCCCCGGCCAGAATAGCAGCGGCATAAACGCGGCAAGTGTCGTTGCCGTTGATGCGGTGATCGGCCACGCCATTCGCTTGGCGGCATAGGCATAGGCACGTTTTCTGTGCATTCCCTCGGCCATTTTTCGATCGGCCAGTTCAGTCACCACTATCGCACCGTCAATGAGCATACCCACAGCCATTATCAGACTGAAAAGCACGATAATATTGATCGTCAGCCCCATAGCATAGATGATCAGAATCCCAGTCAGAAATGATCCGGGGATCGCAACACCAACAAGTCCGGCTGTTCGCAATCCTAATGCTGCGACCACCACAATCATCACCAGAATCACCGCACTCAGAACATTGTTTTGCAGATCTGCCAATAATTGCCGAACATCTTTTGATTTATCCTGAGAGAAGCTGACCACAACCCCCGCTGGCCATAACTGCTGCTCGTTGTTAACCAGATCTCTGACCTTTTCGATGGTTTCAATAATGTTTTCACCCACACGCTTGGAGATCTCAAGGCTGATGGCGGGGTTACCATTGACCCGTGCAAACGAGGTGGGATCCTTAAAGGTGCGACGCACAGTGGTTACATCTTTAAAAGTGATAACGCGCTCTCCGACCACCTTCACCGGTAGCGACAGCACATCCTTCGCCTCCTCCAGCAACCCCGGAACCTTGATGGTGTAGCGACCACTGCCGCTATCAAGCGCACCAGCCGCAACCAGCTTGTTATTCCGTAGCACAAAACCGATCAGCTCTTCGTAGGAGATGCCGTAGGTATCGAGCATCCTTGGCTCGACGATGATCTCAACCATCTCATCGCGGTCTCCGGCGATATCCGCCTCCAGCACCTCGCGCATCCCTTCGATTTTGTCCTTGAGATCACGCGCCAGCATTAACAGTGTGCGCTCTGGAACATCCCCTGCAAGCGTCACCACCAAAACCGGAAACAGCGCTACATTCACCTCGTTGACAGAGGGTTCGTCGGTATCCGCAGGGAGGTTGTTTTTGGCGATATCGACCTTTTCACGAACATCGGCGAGCGCGCTATCGCTATTGAATCCGGCATCAAACTCCAGCAATACCGAGGCATGGCCTTCGCCAGCAGTTGAGCGCATCTCCTTTATCCCTTCAATGGTCTGCAACTCCTTCTCCATCGGTCTGACCAACAGACGCTCGGCGTCTTCTGGTGAGATCCCTTCGTGGCTCATTGAGACGTAGATGATGGGGATCGCAACATCAGGATCAGCCTCTTTGGGTATCGAGACATAGGCGATACTCCCGCTTATCAGGATCAGGATCAGTAGTGAAAGCACGGTGCGCGAGCGATCAAACGCCGCATTGATAATCGATTTCATCTTATTCCCTGCTCTACTGTTCCATTACCACATCAACATGATCGCCATCACGAACGAACCCCTGTCCTACGGTGATCAACCGGATCTGTTCAGGGATACCAGTAAGCCAGATACCATCGCTATCAGAACGTGCAATCTCCACCGGATAGAATTCAACAATACCCTCCTCATTGGCTGCCTTTACTCCAAGCACTCCACCATCATTAAGTGATAACAGGGATGGTGACAGTTTGTGTGCAAGCACCTCTTTAACCGGGATCCTCATTTCAGTGGTAATACCTAACATACGCTCACCTTCCGGATTGGGGATCGTGACCTCAATATGGAAGGTGCGACTCTTATCATCTGCTTCGGTAGAGATATAAGAAACAGTGCCCTCGATATTTCGATGATCTGCGGTTGTTGCAACGACCTTCTGTCCCTGCTGAATATTCACAACCTCTCGTTCAGCAAGGTCTCCAATAATCAAATAGGGATTGATATCTACAACCGTTGCGATCGGATCGCCAATTGAGAGAAAACTTCCCTGCTCAACTATTCTGCTATCCAATACACCGTCAAATGGTGCCTTGACCACTGTTTTTTCAATATCCAGCTCAATCGCCTTGAGTGCCGCCTCGGCAGCCTTGAGCTGTGTTGTCGCCTCAGCCATCTGACTCTCGGCTCTTAACCCTTTATCCTTTAGTGATTGTGATGCACGGTATTCTATTTTTCGCTGCTCCAGCAGAGCACTGGCCTGGTCAAGCTGCTGCTGACGATCATCCATCGCAAAATGGAGTATTGCCTCACCCGCTTTTACCTCCGCACCACGCTTCTTTGAGATGTAATGCACCTTGCCACGAGTCTGTGCAAGCAGTGTCACCTTTCGACCAGGCGCTGTCCGGCCGTTAATCACAACCTCCTGCAACACCTTTTCGGCCTTGATCAGTCGGGCTTTAACCTTGCTTAACTGCTTAGGCGCGGACTCTTTTGCTATCACCTTTTCAGGCGTAGAAACATCTTCTGAATCTGAATAACTATTTCCGCTTAAAACCCATACAGTGGCAGAAAGCGCCATAACACCTGCAATTACGATTGAACGATTCATTGTTTCTCTTCTTTATTAGTTACCGGGGGATGCACCCTGACCAACAGCTCTTGTTGATGATTCTGGATATACTCCATTCCGGCCTTCAGTGTTGCTGTGGCAAATCCAGCAACAAATTGTGCCGAGGGATCATCCTGAACAGCCACACACTCATTAAGGTAATCAATCATCTGCCGACTCTCATTGATACGTTGTTGCAAGATCTCGACAAGACGTTCTCGTGATATTAGCGGTGCAAAAACGATAAGAACCATAAAGGCTGAACGTAACTTGTGTGATGGCTCAAGCTGACTCAAGGTATCGATTAATTGTTGGCGACCACTATCCGTAAGTGAATAGACCTTTTTTGCCGGTCTTTTCTGCTGTGTCACATCAACACAATCGATATATCCTTTCTCGTTTAGCTCTGCGAGCGCAGGATAGATTGAACCATATCCTGCCGCATAAAAATGGCTGAAGGCATCCTCAAAAAATTGTTTGATCTCATATCCTGTTGCGTCACCACAACTGAGCACACCAAGACAGAGCGTTTTAACATTCATCCTAAAAAACTATCCCCTGTACATCTTTGATCCGATAAAACGAAAGGTGACTATATATCAAACCGATATATATATAAATCTCAAAATCTGCTAAAAAAAGGTGACACAGACCCCATCAGAAGAATAAATCTTTAAGAAGAGTTTGGTTTTTGCTTTTACAACGCTACAATTACGCATTGGCTACAGGAGAAGAAAATGAAGCGTATTGGAACAATTCTGATACTTACAGCAGCACTTACCGCCTGCGGAGGTGGCAAGATAGATATGTATCGTGGTGGTTCATCACTCGTTGGTGTCTACGACTCCGGCAGTGTTGAAAAGATTAATAACCTGCTCTGGAAATTCAATTCCAATCAGCCGATTAAAGGCTCGCCAGTTATCTCTGGCAATACCATCTTTTTTGGCAATCAGGAGGGTTACCTCTTTGCTGTAGATCTTAAAAGCGGTAAAGAGAAGTGGCGTTTTAAAACGCTATCATCAATCGATGGTACACCCGCTGTCATGGGTGACCTTGTCTATATCGGAAGCCGTGACGGAAAGGCCTATGCAGTTTATAAAGAGACTGGGCAGGAAGCGTGGTCAACCCAGACCACTGGCGCAGTCACAACCTCTCCATCCATTGCTGAAGGCTTAGTCTTCTTTGGTAATGTGAAGGGCGATTTTTACGCTTTTGAAGCGGAGACTGGTCGTCAAAACTGGCGTTATACCGCAGAGGGTTCAATCTACTCTTCACCGGCAGTCTATAGCGATACACTCTTTTTCGGCTCTGAGAGCGGCAACCTCTATGCACTGAGTACAAAAGGGGGAACCGAACGCTGGCGCTTTAAAGCGAAAAAGGCGATCTACGGCTCACCTGTCGCCACCGATGAGATTATCTATGTTGGTAGTCAGGACACCACTGTTTATGCCGTAGACCGCAAAACTGGCCAAATGCGCTGGAGATATCTAACCGAAGGCCCTGTATACAGCACTCCGGCGATTGAAGATGGGATGATCTATGTCGGAAGCAATGACGGTTATCTCTATGCGATCTCTGAAACACTTCAGCGTCCGAAATGGAAATACAAACTCAACGATTGGGTGATCAGCGGGCCGGTCATTGCCGACGATATGATCTATGTCGGTGGCTATGATCAGAACCTCTATGCGATCAACAAAGAAGAGGGGTTAAAAATCTGGCAGTTCAGCACACAAGGTGCAATCAGCTCATCTGCCATAGTTATGGATGAGAAGATCTACTTCACCAGTCAGGATGGAAGCCTCTACGCGGCAGAATAGATTGACTAATAAAACCAAAAAGGGCGGCTCAACTGAGCCGCCCTTTTTTTATGTCAAACCAATATCAATAAAGCATCTATTCATCAGCCTGGGATTTAACCATCTCCCAAAGCAGATTCATCTCTTCAAGAGAGAGCTCTTTGACATCCTTACCAGAATCCAGCGCTATCGCTTCGAGTTGCTGAAAGCGTTTTATAAAGCGGTTATTACATTTCAACAGGGCATGTTCAGGATCGACATTCTCGTGACGAGCCAGGTTCACTAAGCTAAACATAAGATCCCCAATCTCATCCTCAATGTTGATCTCTTCCCCTTCGGCCAAGGCGATCTCAAGCTCATTAATCTCTTCTGTTACCTTAATCAGTACGCCAAAGGGATCATCCCAATCAAATCCGACTCTTGCCGCTCGCTTCTGGATCTTCTCCGCCCGTTTAAGCTGCGGCAACCCTTTTGCAATACCATCAAGATGGCTGTTCGAGTCAACTGCACGCTCTTCTGCCTTGATATGTTCCCACGCTTCTGTTTGCGCCTCTTTGTCTTCAATCTGGCTATCGCCAAAGACATGAGGGTGGCGGCGTACCATCTTCTCAACGATGGATTCAACAACATCATCAAAGCTAAATGCACCCTGCTCCTCGGCCATCCGCGCATGAAATACGACCTGAAAAAGAAGATCACCAAGCTCGCTTTTAAGTGAGTTCATATCGTCATGATCGATTGCATCAGAAACCTCATAGGCCTCTTCCAGGGTATACGGGGCTATCGTTTTAAAGGTTTGCTCTAAATCCCAGGGGCATCCACGTTGCGGATCTCTCAGAGCAGCCATAACTTCAATTAGGGGGGCAATTGTTTGGCTCATTGTTCATTCCGATTGTATTGTTGTAGTGTTAAGCCCCTACGATAAATGCCAGAATTAATGTAATCAAGTACTCGTTGCAATCTATAGAAGCCAATTACTGAATCTACCCTGAGAATCTCATCACCATTTTCATCAAAAAAGATGAGTGTCGGAGTGTAGTAGAGCCCCAGTTTTGATGACCATTCCCTAGCGGTTGTCTTTTCACCCTTTGGTGTAACTACCGGCGTTTGCGCCCGGATATTTAGCTGAATCACATCAAACGCTTCAAATTGTTTAATGATCGTCTCATTCTGTAGTGGGCTGGTATGAAGAACATCACAGGCGTGGCAATCACCCTGTTCAAAAAAAACAACCAGTGGACGACTACCCTTGACGCGACTTCGATTAAGATTATGAGGCGGCGACATAAATATTGGTGACTCATTTAATCCGCCCGATTCAAAGATCATAGTAGTATCGGCTCGACTTAGATAATCACTGAAACGCTCTTTTTGATAGTGGTTATCTGCAACATACTCCAGAGCGGCTCTGAATCTGTAGGGGGGTGAGTAACCATTAAGCCGAAGTGCTGTTTCTCCCTTCTCATCGATAAAGATCAGCGTGGGTGTGAAGTTGACCTTCATCGAATCAGCAAACGCCTTCTCACTCATCTCATTGCCCTGCAAATCGATAACACTCTTGTCGCCGTGAATATCAATTGCGATAAAATCAAATCGATCTCTGGCATAGCGCTCAACATCGTAGCGTGCAAAGTTATTGTCGAGCATCGCCTGGCAGTAGGGGCAGTGCTTTTGACCAAAATAGAGTACCAGTCCCTTCTTTCTGAAGGATATCGCTTCCTCCAGATCTTCACCCAGATTCAGGAAACTCAGCCGAAACCAGTGGGGATGTCTAACCTCTTTTTGAACCGGACTATCATCAAATCCCGGCTCCAGCTCTCCGAATGAATCAAAATCATCCCCTTCATTCGCTGCGCTGACAGGCTCAACCATTGCCAGAACGAGCAGGATCAGTGTCCACTGCATCAGCGTTTTCAGTAATGAGGGTAATATGTGCATATACCGAGTTTGGCACTGTGCCCTGGAGTGAGCAATTAGGGTTTTCCTGACTACCTATATCAGATCTATCACTTCCCTGAGCTTATGAACCGTCATTGGTAATCCCTGTTTATATAGCGTTTCCAGCAGCTCATCCGCCGTATATACAGGATTACGCAATCGTTGCCTCTGCTTATGCACTGCCTTGCAGAACAATCCGGAATTAAGATCAAATAAGTGGCTTAAGAAGGTATCTGGTGACTGAACATCAATTTGATATTTCTCCATCACCGCTTTTGGAAAATCCTTTAGATTATTTGTCACAATGACATCGGCCTGACACATTATCGCAGCAGCCAGAACATGTCTGTCATCCGGATCTGGTAATACCAGTGAATCAATTAGTATCTCGTAATTTTCAACAAGACAGTCCGGAACTGACTGATTCATCAGATTTACAGTCCGTTGTAGTTGTTCTTCAGTAAGATCGCTACGATTCAGCAGTAGGTTCCTGACCCATTCATCATGAATCTGATTTGTCCATTTTGCACGAAACTGCTCAGTCATTGCGACATTCATGAGCAAATCCCGTAGCGGAGCAGAGTATAAAACGCAGGCATCAAATACTGCTGTAAAATTTGCCATTCATCTAATATCCCATATTTAAATCCTGCGCCTGCTTAGCTAAATCATCTAAGGCTTTCTCCCGTTCACTCATGCTCTGCTCTTTATACGCAAGTAGATCTCTAAAATAGACCCTGCGGTGACTTCCAACTTTATGAAAATCAAGTTTTCCATCTTCCAAAATTTTTACAAGATAGGGGCGGGAAACATTAAGAAGATCTGCTGCCTGCTGAGTTGTCAGTTCTGCATGTTGTGGGATCAGCATCATTGCCTCACCTTCAGCCATATACGCCAGAATATCCACCAGCATACGCATAGCCGCAACGGGTACCGTAATACTTTGATCTCCATCGATCAGTCTCAACCGTGCTGCATCACCTTTTCCGATTATTGCAGCTAACTGCCGACTACTTTCTGCCGCAATAATTCTATCTTCATCACTGGGAAGCGGTATGGTCTGACTGTTAAAACTAAATGTCTGAGACATCCGAACACCTTTCTCGTTTAATCAAATATTTATAATTCAATACTAGTATACGAGCGAAATAATCGCAATAAACGAAATATTCGAAACAAGATGTTACCTAAAATGACTATAGCGCCTTTCCCTGTGTCATCCTGGGCAGATCGCCACCGATCCCCATCGCTCTTTTGATCATCAGATCCTTAAGCGGCCCGGAGTAGTTGGCCAGGCTCATACCGAGATTACGGGCAATCGAGAGTAGTGGATTGTCGTTGCTGTAGAGGCGTTTGAATACGTCCATCGCCCCCATTACTGCGACATTATCCGCCTTGCGCCAGCGTTCGTACTGGCGCAGCAGCCTGTGCGCGCCAATATCCTTTCCATCCCTGCGGGCTGCTACCACCAGCTCTGCCAGCGCGGCAACATCGGATACGCCGATATTCAGCCCCTGCCCGGCCAGTGGGTGGATGGCGTGTGCCGAGTTACCCATCAACACCACCCGTCCTTCGCTATAGCGGTTGGCGTGTCTGAGCACGAGTGGAAACGCACCACGCCTGTCACAATCAAGCATCTCTCCGAGGTTATCACCAAAGGCGCTGTGCAACTCTTCAAGGAATGTGGCTTTATCCAGCGCTACCAGCTCTTCGGCATGTTCGGGTCTTGCCGACCAGACGAGTGAGCTAAGGTCTGGCTCCGGCATTGGCAGAAAGGCGATGGGGCCTTCGGGGGTAAAGCGTTGCCATGCTGCATCGGCATGGGGCTGTGAGGTTTTTACGGTGGCGACTACAGCGGTCTGGTCATACGCCCAGCCGGTGGTGGTGATCCCAACCTGATCCCGCACCCACGAATTGGCGCCATCGGTTGCAACCAGTAGCGGCGCCGTAAGCTGTTCACCACTATCGAGGGTTAAGGTCACCGACTCACTATTCTGGATCAGCGATTCGCCTTTGGCCGGGCAGATCAGATCAATGTCATCAAACCCACTAACGACGTTGCGCAGCGCCGACAGAATGACCCGGTTCTCAACAATATGCCCCAGATTCGGCTGCCCAATATCGGCACAGTCAAAATCGATGCGTCCCGATCCGGTGCTGTCCCAGACGTGCATCTGGCCATAGGGGGCAAGACGCATCTGCCTCATCTCATCCCAGACTCCGATCAGCTGATAGACGTTCTGCGTGGCGCGGGTGAGCGCACTGACACGAATGTCATACGGCTCGCCCGGTTCAAACGGGGTGAACTCAAACGGCTCAACAATCGCCATCCTGAGGCCATGTGGCCCCAGCGCTGCGGCAAGGCTTGCTCCAACCATACCGCCACCGACAATAATCAGATCATACTGTTTCATTGTCTGTCACCTCCGAGCGGAACACCTCTGGCCAGCTTTGTCTGCTTTCCGAGAATACCGAGGGTCTGATGGGTCAGTAGTCGTCTGGCGGGCGGGAAGAGATCGAGCAGCACCATGCCGATGTCTCGGGCAATCACCGCCAGGGTATTATCGGTTGAGAAGAGCTTTACCATCGAGTTGGTCATGCCAGCCACGCGCAGATAGTCGCCCTTGCGCCACCGCTGGTAGTGTTTCATTACCGTTAGTGTTCCCGGATCTTCGCCATGCTCGGCAGCGGCAGAGATGACCTCTGCCAGCGCTGCGGCATCGCGCAGACCGAGGTTATACCCCTGTCCGGCAACCGGATGGATAATATGCGCAGCGTTGCCGATAAAGGCGACACGCGGCTGTGCAAACTCACGGATAAACTGCAAGCGCAGCGGATAGGCGCTACGTGGTGTTACCGACAACACCCGGCCTGCACGTTTGCCAAAGCGCGCCTGCATACGCGCAATAAATTCATCATCATTCAGCGCCATAATCTCATCGACCTGGTGGTCGTGCACTGTCCACACCAGTGACCAGCGATAGTCGCCATCCTCATGCCCATCCATCCACGCTGGTGCACGATTGGGCAGCATCGCCATCGGCCCGCTTTCGGTGAAGCGCTCAAACGCATAGCCGTTGTTTGGCTGATCGGTGGTGACGTTGGCAATGATCGCGGTCTGGTCGTAACGACCGTTCCACGTTCTGGCGTTCAGAAGCCGCGCAATGGAGGAGTTACCGCCATCAGAGGCAACCACCAGCCGGGTGGTTACGGTTTCGATGTTGTCACCCTGCTCTACCGTCAGCTCAGCAATGTGCTGATGAGTGGCGATATTGATCACCTTCGCCGGGCAGAGCATGGTGAGATTCGCCATTTCGGCTAATCCCGGATTCATCGCCCGACCCATCACCCCGGCCTCGACCACATAGCCCAGCGCATCGACACTCTCATTCTCGGCACTAATGCGTGTGGCACCAAAATGGCCGCGATCCGACACATGGATATTGGTAATGGGGGTAACGGTATCCTCAACCATCCTCTGCCACACGCCGAGGGTATTCAGGATCTCTTTTGATCCGTAAGAAAGCGCGATCGCACGCGAATCATAACTGGGGTGATCTGACGCCTGCGGCGCATAGGCCTCAATGAGCGCAATCTTTAATGAGGTGTGTTGCAGCGCATACGCAAGGCTGGCACCGACCATGCCGCCACCGACAATCACCAGATCATAATCATACTGTTTCATCGTTGTTATTTTTCCGAGGCCATTATTGTCTCTATCTCATCAATTTCCTTGGGTGCGGCAGACGTTAAGACCTCATGCCCGTCCTCTGTCACCAAGACATCATCCTCAATGCGAATGCCGATGTTCCACCACTTCTTGGCAACACCTTTGGTTTCGGCGGCGATATAAAGCCCAGGTTCAATCGTCATCACCATGCCCGGCTCCAGCACCCGCCACTCATCACCAACTTTATAATCGCCAACATCATGAACGTCCATTCCGATCCAGTGCCCCGTTCGGTGCATATAGAATGGTTTATAGGCCTCTTTTTCGATAAGTTTGTTGATGTTTTTTCCCTTGAGGATACCGAGTTCAACCAACCCTGCGGTGATCACCTTCAGTGCGGCTTCATGGGGATCATTCCAGTGATTTCCCGGTTTAACCGCATCAATCGCCGCATACTGAGCATCCAGTACAATCTGGTAGAGCTGGCGCTGCTCCTTCGAAAAGGTGCCATTGACTGGAAAGGTACGAGTAATATCTGAGGCGTAGTATTGATACTCACAACCGGCATCGATAAGTAACAGATCGCCATTTTTTAACTTGCTTCTATTTTCGGTGTAGTGAAGCACACAGCCATTAGCGCCAGAACCAACAATTGATGGATAGGCCTCATAATAGGCGCCCTGTTTAAGAAAATGAAAAAGAAACTCCGCCTCGATTTGATACTCATACTGTCCAACGCTTGTCCTGCTCATTGCGATGCGATGTGCCTCTGCTGAGATCTCCGCTGCCTTACGCATCATTTTAATCTCGGCACTACTTTTATAGAGGCGCATATCATGAAGCATGTGATCAAGCGCAATATACTCATTAGGGATATGGGTGCCTGAGCGGGACTGAGAACGCAGCCGGTTGATCCATTTCATCACCTGCTGATCAAAGTCAGGGTTGCACCCCATTGCATAATAGACCTTCTCTCGATTCTCAAGTAACCCCGGAAGGATCTCATCGATATCGGTGATCGGAAATGCGTCATCCGCACCAAAGCTGTTCATTGCACCTTCGAGTCCGGCTCGATAGCCGTGCCACGTCTCCATCAATGCATCACGCTCTCGACAGAAGAGGATATACTCTCCGTGCTCGCGTCCGGGGATAATAACGGCAACAGCATCCGGCTCTTCAAACCCAGTGAGGTAGTAAAAATCACTATCGGGGCGATATTTATACTCCACATCGCGGTTACGAATCTGTACCGGTGCCGCTGGCAAAATAGCGATGGCACCTTTTCCCATCTGCTTTTTTAACTGATTACGACGCTTTGCAAACTCTCGCTTTGACATTTGTGGATTGGACATCTAAACCTCAGGAACCCTTAATGAATGGTATGTTTCTGTTGTGACTCTTGTTTAATTGTCGTGAGTGTATCGTGAATAAAGATGACGCCTGTTTTGACATATTCAATGATCTCAAACAGTGAGCGCTCATCCTCTTCGGTTTGATCAAAGTTGTAGTTCTCGATTTGTGAGATCTCCTCAAGATCTTTAATCATCTCCTTTAGCTCCTGAGATTGTCCATCAATCCACTGGGATCCCTTGAAATTTAGCCCCATAATATAACCCTGACACCAGCTTGCAAGTGCATAGACCCGCTCCTGGAACGGTTCTTCATCATCCGGCATGAGCGGCATAAAACTCAATGCATCTTCACTCAGTCCTTGGTTGATCAAATCAATCTGCTGGTTAATCTGATCAATCGTCTCCTTCACGACAAGATCATTCGGATCATACTCAACCTTAAAAAACTCCAGCCATAACGCATCAACATCATCCTCATACAGGCTTACTAAAGCGGTGATAACGCCATGAAATTCATAAGGCTCGCACTCTGTCTCCGCACGTTCCAGCAACTGCGCCAGTACCTCTATCTGCTCCGATGAAAACATCTCAACTCTACTTTATTAATGGAAAGTGTGGATGGTATCACTGACGTCACAAAACCTCTAACGAAGGAGATTGACCCGCATCAGTCGCACAACTATAGTGAGGCTTATAGGTAATGGTGTATCATCCCTGTTAGCAAAATCTTTATTGATATGAATGATAAAAACATGACTGAAAAAGAGCTGGAACAACTTGTCGATAAGGTCGATGCACTGATCTCGCACATTAGTCAATTAAAGAGTGAGAATCGCACGCTTCGTGAAAGTCAGTCGTCATTAATGGCTGAGCGCTCTCGCTTAATCGAAAAGAATGAGAATGCCCGTAGTCGTGTAGAGGCGATCATTACTCGTCTCAAAGCGATGGAAATTGAGATATGAGTAAACCACCCAATCAAGAACAGATCACCCTACTTGGTAAGGTTTATACCATTGTATGCACCCCTGAAGAGCGTCATGATCTGCTTGATGCAGCAGCGCTACTGAATACTAAGATGAGTGAAATCCGTGAAGCAGATCGGGTGATGAACAACGAAAAGGTTGCCATTATGGCTGCGCTTAACCTATCTCATGATGTGTTAAAAGAACAACGCAAAGTAAAACTCTCTTCTGATATTTCATCGAGACTGTCTCAGATCAATGAACGCCTCACTAACGAGCTTGGACAATTTAACGATTAAAGATTTGGGTATCCCTACGGTGCTCGCTTTGTAATGCCGGGTATTTTCTTGAGCCTATTCACTACCCCGGGGACATTAAACATAAACAGTGTGCATGTCCGTCATTGTACGGAAAGCCTAAAGCTTATGTTGTTGTTCCCACTTGAACCGTTTGGTTCAAGAACGAAGGTATCGGCGGCACAGGTGGGGCTACCCTCCTAATTCTTATCATGACTATTCAACGCCAACAGATTCGAAACGAGGTTCGGCAGCATCGTCGCAATCTCGACGTCAACACTCATTACACCCTTTCACAAAAACTCTGCAATAACCTTATCCGCTCAAATCAGTTTCGTAATAGTGATCATATTGCCGTTTATCTGACGAATGATGGCGAGGTCGATCTTATGCCCCTGGTAGAACAGGGGTGGAAGATGAAAAAAAAGTTCTATCTACCGATCCTCTCTCCGATATTTCATAATCGTCTCTGGTTTGCACCATTTAATGATCAAAGCATCATGGTCATTAACCGCTTTGGAATTGCAGAGCCCGATATTAACTGGCGAAACGCAAAACCAGCCTATGCACTTGATCTGATCCTGATGCCGTTAGTTGCATTTGATCTAAATGGAAACCGACTAGGAATGGGTGGTGGCTTTTATGATCGAACCTTGGCCTACCTCAATCAGCGCAAGGTGTGGCGCAGACCCTATTTGATGGGAACCGCGTTTGAGTTCCAGTGCTACCCAAAGCTTCCGAGTGAATCATGGGATATTCCAATGAATGGAATAATCACCGAGAGAGACGCATTCACACTGGATATGGATAGATCGACCTAAACCGCTTTACTTTAAAAAGAGGGTGTACGCCGGATTATCGTCCTCTGCCCAGTAGGGATAATCGAGACCATCAAGGAACTGATAAAACTTCTCCAGTTCGCTATTACTAACCTCAATCCCCGCCAGCACCCGACCATAAGCAGCACCATGATTACGATAATGGAATAGCGATATATTCCAATCACCACCCATGCGATTGAGAAAACGCAGCAGCGCGCCAGGGCGCTCAGGAAACTGGAAGCGAACCATACGTTCATCACTGATATTCGAGCGTCCACCAACCATATGGCGAATATGGAGTTTGGCCATCTCATTATCCGAAAGATCCTCTACAGCGTAATCATTGGTTTTGAGTTGCGAGATCAGTTGCTGCTTCTCCTCTTCACCATTCATCATCTGAATACCGACGAAGATATGTGCATTCTCATTATCGGCATAGCGATAATTAAATTCGGTAATTGGACGCTGTCCGAGCATTTCACAGAACTGGCGAAAACTGCCGGGGCGCTCAGGGATAGTGACGGCAAAGATTGCTTCGCGTTTTTCACCGATCTCCGCCCGCTCTGCAACATGGCGCAACCGATCAAAATTGATATTTGCACCACTATCTATCGCAATAAATTGCTTCCCCTTAACCTTTTCACGCTGAATATATTTCTTTAATCCAGCAACCGATAAGGCTCCCGCAGGCTCTGCAATCGAGCGTGTATCCTCAAAGATGTCTTTAATCGCAGCACAGATCTCATCGGTGCTGACCAGAATCACCTCATCGACATACTCTTTAGCGATTCGAAATGGCTCTTCACCCACTTGCGTTACAGCTACACCATCAGCAAAGATACCCACCTGTTCGAGCACAACCCGCTCTCCCGCTTTTAGTGCGGCATCAAGACAAGGGGCATCATCTGGTTCAACCCCAATCACCTTAATCTGAGGTTTGAGGTATTTGATAAACGCAAGAATACCTGCAATCAAACCACCGCCGCCAACAGGGACGAAGATGGCATCAATCTCGCCATCATGTTGACGCAGGATCTCCATGGCTATCGTTCCTTGCCCTGCAATCACATCGGGATCATCGTAAGGATGGACGAAGGTTTTATTATATTTTTGAGCTAACAGTTTTGCGTGTTCATAACAGTCGTTATAGGTATTACCGTGCAACTCGATCCTTGCACCCATGTTTGATACTGACTGCACCTTTATTGATGGTGTGGTCTTCGGCATGACGATAAGCGCATCAATATCAAGCTTTGCTGAGGAGAGGGCAACGCCCTGTGCATGATTTCCGGCTGAGGCCGTTATCACACCTCTCTCTCGCTGCTCTTCGCTAAGATTCGCCATACAGTTATAGGCGCCGCGAAGTTTAAACGAGAACACAGGCTGAAGATCCTCCCGCTTAAGCCATATCTGGTTCCCAAGACGACGTGATAGCTGTGGTGCCAACTCAAGAGGGGTCTCATGAGCCAATTCATAAACCTTTGAGGTCACTATTTTGCGAATATAGTCGCTTAACATGTCGTCTCCCTGCAATTTGTGTGCAGATCTAATCGTGAGTTAGGGTGGTTACTCGTTGTACTTTTATTACGGCGTCTATTCTTACTTACTTCTGCACTAAAATAAATGAACTATCGCCATCAACTGCCACAAACTGATATTATTAATGTCTGTTGGACATTTATCTTCAGCACTGCCAGAGACGTTTTTTTCGTCCAATAAGACAGAAAGAGCGTAATGTGGTTATTCCACATAAGCGATTGATAACGCAGTTGGACGGAAAAAACATCCGGTTCCTTCGGGTTGCTCATAAAAAAAGCGTCACCCTTGTTATTCATCGTTCATTTGGAATAACCAGATATCACTCCTAACGCCTTGATTGCGACTTTTTCAGGCAGCAACAGTGGTGAAGATGAAGGTTAAACAAACCCAAATCCATTCAATAGATAAAATATGGTTGTTACTATGACACAAGATGAGATGAAACAGGCCGTTGCAAAGGCTGCGATTGAGTATGTTGTTCCAGATACGATTATCGGTGTTGGCACCGGTTCAACCGCAAACTTCTTTATCGACGAGTTAGCAAAGATCAAACATACAATTGAAGGTACTGTAGCCAGTTCAGAGGCCACGGCTGAGCGATTAAAAGGTCATGGTATTCCTGTTTATGATCTCAACAGCGTTGATAAAATGTCGGTCTACATTGATGGTGCTGATGAAACTAACCGCTATGGTCATCTGGTTAAAGGCGGTGGTGGTGCCCTTACCCGTGAAAAGATCGTTGCTGCTGTCGCAGATTCATTTGTATGTATTGTTGATGACACCAAAATCGTCAACTACCTCGGAAAATTCCCACTCCCTGTTGAAGTGATCCCGATGGCACGCAGCTTTGTGGCGCGGGAACTGGTTAAGCTTGGTGGACAACCGGTTTATCGTGAAGGCTTTGTGACCGACAATGGCAATGTAATTCTTGATGTGCACGGCCTTGAGATTATGGAGCCAACCAAACTTGAGGATCAGCTCAACAATGTCACCGGTGTCGTGACCAATGGCCTGTTTGCGCTAAGACCCGCTGATGTAGTTCTGGTTGGAAGCCAAAGTGGTGTGACAACAATGGATTTAAATTAAGGGGTATCAACCGTGTCGGGGTGCAATACTCCGACACGATGAAGGCTACAGTAGTACCCTCTCTATACCACCTTGATTCAGCTTGGTGGTAAATTCCTCAACCCAGCGATCACCCCAGCGTATCACACAAGCATCAACGACTGGATAGACCGGAATCAAACCTGTCTCCTGACGGTAACGCGATAATCCCTGCTGACATGCAGGACAAGTGGTATATAGCTTTTGGGGTGCGCTACTCGCGATGTGGATCGCCTTATCCAACTCCTCCTGTTTGCGGTGTCGAACCTGAGTTGCAATATCAGCTCTGGAAACAGCAAAGGTTCCCGCTTCACCACAACAGCGATCGCTCACTGTAACCTCTAACCCGCTAAACTCAGCGATCACCTTTTGTGGTTGTGTGGTTTTTATCGGGCTGTGGCATGGGTCATGATAAACCGCACTACCTACGCCTTCTCTATTCATCTTTATCCCTTTTGCGAGTAGGTATTCATGAATATCCATCACTTTACATCCTGGAAATATTCGTCCTAACTGGTATTTCAGGAGTTGATCAAGGCAGGTGCCACATGAGACAACCACGTTTTTAATATCAAGATAATTAAGCGTGTTGGCAATACGATGAAACAGAACCTGATTTTCAGTTGCCAAACTTTTTCCATGTTGTTTATCGCCAGCAGCATCCTGCGGATAACCACAACAGAGATACCCAGGAGGAACAATGACCTGCACTCCGCTATCATAAAGCATCGCTAATGTTGCTAAACCAACCTCGCTAAACAGACGCTCTGAGCCACAACCAGGGAAATAGAAGACCGCCTCTTGCTCTTCGCTATCATTGCATAGTGCAGGATCACGCAAGATCGGGATCACTTTGTTATCTTCAATTCCCAAAATCGCACGCATCGTTTTCGACGGTAGCTTGCTTGGTAGTGGGTGTTTAATCATGTTGATGATCTGGGTCTTAACCTCTACAGATCCAGTTGTTGCTCTGGGTCGCTGCTTCTTCGAGATTAATCCGGTATAGCGTGCAAATCGATGTCCCATGCGTTGGGCAAAATAGCCCATTTGAATCATCGTCTGACGCATCATCTTTATCGTCGACGGCTCACGGGTATTTAAAAAAGCCATCGCCAATCGAGTACCCATCGCTATCTTGCGTTGTCGCTGTTGTTTGAGCAGTGCGCGCATCATCACAGAGACATCACCAAAGTCTATATTCACCGGACACGGCTTGAGGCATTTATGACAGACCGTACAATGATCGGTCACATCATTCATCTCATCAAAGTGTCTCACTGAAATACCCCTGCGGGTCTGCTCTTCATAGAGGAAGGCTTCTATAATCTGTCCGGTTGCTAAAATCTTGTTTCGTGGTGAATAGAGCAGATTGGCACGAGGCACATGGGTGTTACACACTGGTTTACATTTACCACATCGTAGGCAATCCTTTACGGCGTTATTTAGTGATCCTAAATCACTCGCCTCAAGGATTAGCGCCTCCTGCTCAAGGAGTCGTAGCGATGGTGTATAGGCATCATCAAGACCAGACCCTGGAAGTAGTTTTCCTCGATTGAAATGTCCATTCGGATCGATATCCTTTTTATAAGCGACAAATGCATCGATCACATCCTTCGAGAGAAATTGAAACTTGGTAATCCCGATACCGTGCTCACCGGAGATGACACCACCGAGCGATTCGGCAAGCACCATAATCTGCTCCACCACCTTTTCAGCCGTATTGAGCATCTCGTAATCACTGGAGTGAACCGGAATATTGGTGTGGACATTGCCATCACCTGCATGCATATGTGTTGCAACAAAAAGTCTTGAACTGCGATGTTTTGCATGAATCTCATCCAGCCGTTTCGAAATCTGCGCTAAATCACTTCCACCGAAGATCTCATTCAGCGGTTTGGCGATCTCCTTGCGGTAGGAGATACGAACCTGTCTCGTCTGAAGTAGTTTAAAGATACTTTGATCGGGTGATTCTTGATCTTGGAGGTAAAACGAAATCTGATGCTTTAGGCTTCCGGCTGGTTTGTCCAGTGAGGTTAAGAACAGATACCAACGCTGTTTAACCTCATGAAGATGAGCAATGGCTGCCTTAGTCTTGGCACTAAAGATCTGTTGAAACTCTTCACTCTCCTCCAATTCCAGCTCAAAATCCTGATTGATCTCTTCACTTGAGAGATAATTCAAAACCCGATCAATAATTGCGATCTTGTTTTGAATTGACTGTTCGATATTGATGCGCTCAATACCAGCACTATAATCGCCCAGGCGATCAAGAGGGATAACCACATCTTCATTAACCTTAAACGCATTGGTATGCGCAGCAATCGCTGCCGTTCGACTGCGATCAAGCCAGAAACGCTGGCGAGCTTCAGGGCTAACTGCAATAAAACCCTCAGCACCCCGTTGATTTGCCAGCTTAACAATATGTGATGCTGTCTCTGCAACACGCTCAGGGTTATCCCCGGCAACATCTGCAAGGAGTACCATTTTAGGGAGATCCGCTCGTGGAGCCTTGGTTGAGTACTTAACAGCCTTTATATAACGCTCATCGAGATGCTCGAGGCCGGATAGCAATACACCCTTTTGAGACTCGATATAGTTGATCGTTTCAACGATCGCTGGAACTGAGGTATTAAGATCATCACCAAAGAACTCCAGACAGACCGTGCGAGTCTCCTTCGGCATTTTGTGAACAATAAAGCGTGCCGAGGTAATGATCCCGTCACACCCCTCTTTCTGAACACCAGGTAATCCACCCAGGAATTTATTCGTGACATCCTTTCCTAGTCCACGCTTTCTAATCTCAGATCCAGGGATAGCGATGATCGTCTCACGATTAGTTTTCTGACGACTGTGCTGATCAAGCTCAGTAACTCTAAACTCTGCGACACCATTAGTATCGATCTTTCCAAGATTATGATTAATCCTTTCAATCTCAATCCATTTTGCTTCTGGCGTAACCATGCGCCAAGAAACAAGATTATCCAGCGTTGTTCCCCACATGACAGCCTTTTTACCACCGGCGTTCATCGCAATATTGCCACCAATACAAGAGGCATCCTGTGAGGTTGGATCTACTGCAAAAACATAGCCTCCAGCTTCAGCCGCTTCGGCAACTCTTCGGGTAACCACCCCAGCACCGGTATGAATAACAGCAACCTTTTCGGCGACGCCCGGAATTGATTCAAATTCAACACTGGAAGCTGAATCTAACTTTTCAGTATTGATAACCACGCTATCAGGCACCAGAGGAACAGCTCCGCCTGTATAACCTGTACCGCCACCGCGAGGGATAATGGTTAGCTTAAGTTCAATACACTTTTGAACAAGCTGCTGTACCTCCTCCTCACTATCGGGTGTAAGAACTACAAATGGGTATTCAACACGCCAATCCGATGCATCAGTAACATGTGCTACACGTGCATGGCCATCGAACAGAATATTATCGCTATGGGTAACCCGGCTTAAAACATGATGAATCTTTTTGCGGCGGTTTTTAATGCACGGAATCCAGGCCTCAAATTTTTTCACAGCTTCACGGGTTACTTCAGCCAGTTGTAGTGCCTGCTGATTGTCATCTGCCCGCGTAACGATCTGATCAAGACGATGGTGCAGTGCATGTGCAAGAGATTGCCATCGTGAGATGTTCTCAATCAAATCATCCTGAATAAACGGATTGCGAGTGATTACCCACATATCACCGAGAACCTCGAACAACATGCGCGCAGATCTTCCGGTAACACGCTCACCACGAAGGGTGTTCAACACATCCCACATCTCTTTTCCTAAAAAGCGGATCACAATCTCTCGATCAGAGAAGGAGGTGTAGTTGTATGGGATCTCACGAATTCGCGATGCAGGTTTACGATTCATCAATCTTCTCAAGGTTCATCAATAGAGCCATTTTCATAAGCGCGATATTCTAACACTGAACTATTGGATTAGTT
>JBNKZU010000040.1:0-14182 GCA_050301795.1 Thiohalomonadaceae bacterium
CTGATTGATATACGAAGAGAGTTCACGCCCTGGCACACCAATCTTTCTAGCCAGATGTACCAGTGTTAAATTCGTATTCAAATAGGGTTTCTCTGATTGCATGTACTGATCAAGCGATTTTTCCAGAGTATCCCAATGTTCGTTAGCCTCAATATCAGTGGCTGTTTTATCGCTTGATTCAGGAAGCTTTTCAAATCCTGAGATCGCTATCTCTTCATCAGTTAGTGCCAATTGATTTGTCTGATGACCAAGGATCAGTGCGACAAGTAAAGCGCTTATTAACAGATAACTCCATATTCCTATCAGCACTTCAAAAATGTTCGCTATTTCAAAATCACCCGTTTTCATGAAATAGATATAAATTGCGTTTAAAACAATAATTCCAATATAGGCAATGCCAAAACCAGCCAGAACATAGAAGCTACCTTCCAGCGTGTTTGAACGTACCTGTTTCAACGCCATGTGATTACGATAAAGACGAACAACCATCATGACGATCTGGATAGATGTCACCATCAGGATAAATGAAGAGAGCAGTGATGAGGTTAACAGTGAGTCTTCCATACCACCCTGCCAATAGTGAACTTTCTCTTCATGACTTTTGAGGTGGTACTCAAAGACAGAAATAACACCAGCAACAACAACCGCAGATAAATGAAAACTGTCGTACCAGTAGAGTCGAAAATGCTCAACCGTAATGGCGCGAGCAAAAAAATAGAGAACCGCAGGAATGCCCAATGAAAGGACTTGAATAGTAAATCCCAACTCAGGGTAGACAAAATAACCGCCTAACCTGGCGATAGTACCGTCAACAAAAGAGAAACCGATGAGTATAAATAATGTCCCGACTAATTTGGGATGGGAGAACCTCTCGCTCTTTCTTAAAATGACAAACGAAATACCGGCAATAAATGATTGTAATGCTGCAATGATAAAAATAATTGTTGTAATTGAAACAGGGTTATCCATTATGAACAGGGCTTGTTAGTTTTTTGTTATCGATATTCGCGCATTCATCAGTTCATATAGTGGCTGAATGAAAAAGGCAATTGTATGTTTTTAAAGACCAGCATCTGGTTTGCTCGGTCAAAGTATAACCAGAATACCCCCCTTCCCCCTCATTTATCAAGACACAATCAAGCGACAATCTCTCGCCTTTAGGGTCTGATGTTTAGGTAGAGCGTTGAGCCTTTATGGTCATCAGACCAAGGATGATCCCGCCAACCACAAGTCCGACGACTAACTCTGCAACGATTAGCGGCATAAACTCAAGGTAGTGATGAATGACATCGATGTTATGAACATACATACCACCACCGACCAGCAACATCGCGATTGTACCGATAACACCCAGTAATCGAATAACTTTAGGAAGTGCAGTGATCAGCATTGAGCCGGTTACTCTCATCAACATCGCGAGCGTACCCACACTGCCAGATGCCTTTTCAACCAGTGCAATACCCACGTCATCCATTCGCACCAGCATTGCAACCAGGCCATAAACGCCAACCGTGGCTAACATTGCAACAAAACCGACAACGATGATCTGCATTAATAGCGGCTCTTCGATAACAGTCCCTAATGCAATCACGATAATCTCTATCGAAAGAATGAAGTCGGTTCGTATGGCCGCCTTGATCTTTGCGGCCTCTTTTTGCAATCGGTCGCCTCGCTCGCTCTCATCTACAGCGGCAATCGCTTGTTTTGGATGATGAAACAGCCATTCATAGACCTTCTCGGCGCCTTCATAGCTTAGATAGGCACCCCCAAGAAGCAGAATAGGCACAATCAGTGATGGCATAAAAGAACTCAACACAAAGGCAAAGGGCAGAATGACGATCTTGTTGAGCATAGAGCCTTTGGTGATCGCCCAGATCACCGGCAACTCTCGTGATGCCTTAAAACCTATCGCTTTCTCCGCATTAACTGCGAGATCATCACCAAGGATTCCGGCAGTCTTCTTGGCGGCGACCTTGGTCATGACCGAAGCGTCGTCTAATAACATTGCAATATCATCAAGAACTGCAAATATTCCACTGGCCATCGGCTGATTATTCCTGTTGTAGATAAGTCGGCTGACTATTCTATAGCGTTGTTGTTGTTATGAAAGCTTAATCATCACATTGCCGACCTTATGTCCGGTTTCAACATAACGGAAGGCATCTGCAATCTGCTCCAGTGGATAGCTACGATCAATCACCGCAGTAAACTTTTCCTGTGCCATTAACTTTTGTAGGTATATGAGACTTCTTGTGATATTTACCGGAACAGGAAAGATGACGCGCTTACGACCAAACAGCGGTGTTGCCAGCGCAAGAAATATATTCTGAATATAAGGTCCAAGCTCGGAAGAGAGATAGATCCCTTTCGGCTTAAGGATCGATCGACACTGCCCAAAGGTGCTCTTGCCCACTGCATCAAAAACGATATCGAACTGTTGATCAAGTTTGGTGAAATCAACAGTGGTGTAATCGATAACCCGCTCGATCCCTAACGCTTTGATACGATCGATATTCCTGCCGCCACAGACTGCCGTTATCTCAATATCATACACTTGCAATAGCTGCACTAATGCTGAGCCAATTGCGCCTGATGCACCATTTACTAAAACACGCTGTCCCGGCAGAATCTCAACCTTAGAGATAAAGTTATAGGCATAGTGTGCACCTTCGATTGCAGCGGCGGCTTGCTCGTAACTGACATTTTCTGGAATTGTGGTAATCCCGCCATCCTCAGCAATGGTTAGATATTCGGCATAGGCGCTAAGACCACCATCATCAAACCCGAAGACGCGATCACCTGTTTTGAACGACTGAACATCTTCACCAACTGCGACAACCTCACCTGAAAAGACCGTGCCGAGCACAGGTTTTTTGGGCTTTAACAAGCCGGTAAACAGTCGCATTATAAACGGATGTGCGCTAAGCATGGCACAATCAGAGCGGTTAACTACCGAATGATGAACCTTAACAAGCACCTCTCCGCTTTGTCGAACTGGCATATCGATCTCGCAGATCGTAAGCACATCCGGCAACCCATATCTTTCGTAACATGCCGCTTTCATCGATTGTGACTAAATCCGTTATGGTGTCTACTTTGCATCCTTAAGACTCATTTCGGCTTTCTCATATCCGAGCGCGATCATCTCGGCAGCACGATCAAACTCAAGGGTACGGCTTGCATTTCGAGGAATCGAGATCACGATATCAGGCGGATATGCTGCGAGTTTTTGACGTGCAATCGTGCTTTGCATTGCATCAAAGGCCTGTGTGATCACCTCTTGCACACCGCGATTATCCACCTTGACATCTTGCTCATCTTTTTGGAATCGCTCAATAAATTGAGTGATCCGCTGATGGATCTTTGAAGAGGATCGTGTTGAAGCTGCATCCATTTTTGTAGGTCGATGCAGTGGCTCAATCGCACCACCAAGATTAACCGCAATCGTAATGTCGTTTCTGTTGCCAAAGGTTGGGGCAATCGGCACAGGATTTACCACCCCACCATCAATCAATTCAAGATCGTCGTATTTGAAGGGGGTGAAGATAAACGGTAGTGATATTGAGGCGCGGATGGCATCAAACAACCGGCCGGATTGAATCCATATCTCTTTTTCTGCTTTGATGTCTGTCGCGACAGCGGTGTAGTCAATCGGTAGATCCTCAATCATTCGATCACCGACCAATTCGATGAGGGTATTGATGATTTTGTCGCCTTTTAGTAACCCGCCTCTGCTCCATGAGATATCGAGAAAGGACATCATATCAAGCCGGGTGATCTCTCTAACCCATGCCTCATACTCCTCTAATCGTCCTGCTGCATAAATACCACCAACTAATGCACCCATTGAGCAGCCTGAGATCGATTTAATGACATAACCGTGCTCCTCCAGCCAATGGATGACACCGATATGAGCAAGACCTCTGGCTCCACCGGAGCCAAGCACCAGCGATACGGTTTTTCCTGTTTTTGCTGTCACTGCTTCATCCTTAGTCATCGTTGTGCACCACTATTATTGTAGGTTCATATCCTGTTTTAATCGAACAAATTGAGGATGGTTTTGTAATACCTCTCTTGCGGCATTAATCAACTCATCAGCAACGCCTGCCTCAAGCTTGAAACCTGTCTCAACTGCGGTCAGCTTCTGACGCAGTAGTTGATCCTTAATCTCATCAATCGACACCTCAATCAGATAAAACCGGGAGGGATCACAGTGGCGGCGCCCACGACACTGAGCCTCATTAAGATCACGCTGCCACTGCTGGATATTGGATCGAACATACTCCAATGTTTCAAAATTATAATTCATCAATGGAATGGTTGTTGCCGCATCTAACACCGCAGCACTTGGGGGATTACTTTTAGATTTATCCCATTTGGTCGGAACGGCTGATGCTGCATTCACCACAATGATCACAATAAACCGGGCATTTTGCTGATTAATCGATTTAAGCGCATTCCAGATCCCGTCTTGTTCAACCACAAAGTCGATCACCGAACGCAAACCAAGGTTATCTGATAAGCCGCCATCGAGCAGATGAATATATGGATGCGTCTCAATATCGTTATACTGTTTTAGATAGCGGGCACGCTGCTTTCTTCGCAGATTTTCGTGATCGCTCATAATGCTTTGCTCAATCCATGCAGGGGTTTGATAGCCACAGCTCCCTGAACGATTACTGAGCGTGATCGGCGTAAAGATCAGCGGAACTGCACTTGATGCAGCAACGGCTCTTGCTACCGGAAACTCTTTTGGATCGGAACAGATAATCGAAAACTGCTCCTTACTAAACCCAAATCGTCCACCTTTAAACAGATCTGTTGCGTTGATCTGTACAATCGGCCCCTGATTATCCAGCAACTGATCAAGCGTTGCGCCTGAATAGAGTAGCTGATCAAAATAACTATCAACCAAATCACCCGTTCCATAGGTTTCTGAGCTGAGTTTAACCAGATTAGAGATCGAGAGTGTTGAGGATGTCAGCTCTGCTTCAATATCTTTGAGAAGGAATTTTTCCTTAAAGTTTTCAAAAAGCCCATCCAGATAGAGGCCATAGTAGGCTGCGGTAACACTACCCCCGGATACGGATGAGATCATATCAATCTCATCAATCAGTCGATGCTCAGGAGAGGAGCGGTAACGTGTGGCGGCAAGCTGCTCAAGTACACCATAGCTGAAGGCAGACGCCCGACTCCCTCCCCCTGAAAAGCTTAAAAACATCAACACCTCATCGTTTGAGAATGATGTCTGATTAGCAGCCTGGTTTGCCTCTTGTAACGGTGGATTGTCATGAAAATGAGCACTACTTGCACATGAAGTGAGCAAGACCAATCCGATGATCGAGAGCAGTAATCTTAGGGTCTGTTGGTCTTTCATATTCACCACTGTTGCTTTGCCAAAAAGCGCCAACCTAGGCACGAAGAGCGATATTTGTTTGCTCCAAATGGGCGATAAGTAACGCAGACTGGCACTTTTGGGGACGCAACCCAAAGGGAGGGGACGATTTTTCCGCCCAATTGCTTTATCAGTCGTTTATTTGGAATAACCAAACGGCACTCCTTCTGCCTTATTGGACGATAAAATCGTCTCCGGCAGTATCGTGGATGAAAGACCAACAGACCCTGGGTATCTATCCATTTGAGATCTGCTTTATTGCATGTCGCAGACTATACCTGAATAAAAAATCATGAAAAGCACTACTGATTGTGGCTATTCGGGTCTACACTTTTAGCAATCGCTTTAGATTAAACCTTAGGCGTACGGGGTAATTGGCTAAGCACAGTCATCGCAAACAAAACAAGGCAAGCCGTTTTAGTTCTGACTTTCCTTTAAATAAAAAAAATGTGTGACCTATGAAAGTTCAAAATAAATTCTACATCTTCATTATCTTGTCGACAGTGCTCATGAGCGTTCTGTTTATCGTTAGTTCCAGCTATATGATTAAAGACTTCACCATTTCCAAGGAGCGTGAACACGGAAAACTCGGCGCACAGATCATAAAAAACGAGCTGTTATTGCGTTTAATGCAGAATGATATTAATCGAAACAAACTATTAACCAATTTAAGAGCTCAAATTCCTGATCTTATCTATGTCGACATTATTCGAGGCCCGAATGTGATCAATCAATTTGGGGCAACGGATCGTCTATTAACAGAGGATGAGCAGTTGGCGCTTGATGAGAAACGTGATTTTGAGAAATATATCGAAAACAATGGCCGTGCTGAATTTGAATATATCTCCCCTGTCTATGCTGAGAAGACATCGCAACGTGATTGCACCCAATGTCATCAGGTAACCCCCGGAACACCGATGGGAATCGTTAAGATTCGCGTTGATCTTACAAAGATGAAAGAATCCCAGAAAAAGGCCAGCTTGATCATATTTGTAGTGTTAATCGTTTTTGCGCTACTACTCGCCTTTTTCTTGCGAAAGCTACTTATGCCCATTGCACGAAGCACAGAGTATATGCAGGAGGTTGTCGATAAAGCTCGTCGTGGCGACTTTTCTGGCAGACAACCGGTTATTGGAAATGACGAAATTGCTCAGGTTGGAATCATAACCAATGAGCTAATGGCAACGCTTCATAAAAGCTTTGGTGACATTATTAACGAAGTTTCCAAAGTGCAATCGTTCGAGTCCACTGCGGCTCGTGAAGGCAACCTGCTGGATCACACAGTTGGGATTGTTAAAAGCATGGTCGCCTCGACTCAATTCAAGCACACCATTGAGGATGACCGTGATTTGGATGATGTTTATACGCGAATTCATCAAATCCTCATCACTGAGTTTAAACTCACCAAATTCAGCTTTTATGAAGTAAACCCTGAAACCAAAGAGATGCGTGTTGTGTTTAAAGAGGGTCTCGAAAAAGATGATGTGATGTGGTGTACCCATGGCATCATCACCGATGAAACGCTCTGTCGATCACGAAGGACTGCACAAACGGTCTTCTCGATAGACGACAAGCTGATATGTCCATCATTTGAAGGCAACATTGTTCAACAGGAGCAGGAGTTATTCCACGCCTGTATTCCCGTTATCCTAAGTGGTCGTGCTGACGGGATTCTACAGATTGTCTATTCAGATGATGAAAAAGATCGTGTTAACAAACACCTTCATGCCATTCGAACCTACCTCTCTGATGCTGCACCTGTCATTGAATCGAAGCGATTAATGAAGATTCTCAAAGAATCTTCACTACATGACCCTCTAACCGGACTCCATAACCGTCGCTTCCTTGAACAGTATCAAACCAAGTTAACATCACTGGCTCAAAGACAAGGAAGCAAGATCCAGATCATTATGTGCGACCTAGATCATTTCAAGGATACAAATGACACCTACGGTCACCAAACCGGCGATGTTGTTCTTACCGAGGTTGCAAAAATATTGGTCGCTAGTATACGAAAATCAGACTTTGTGATTCGCTATGGCGGTGAGGAGTTTTTGATTATCTTAATGGATACCAGCCAAGGAATGCTGGTCGCTGAAAAGATCCGCAGTACTTTGGCTGCAAAACAGTTTAATGCTGCAAACGAATCGTTCTATAAAACCATGTCGATGGGGATAAGCCTATTCCCAGATGACAGCAGCGACTTTTTTGAATGTATCAGTTTTGCAGATATTGCACTTTATCAAGCAAAGGAACAGGGGCGAGATCGTGCCCTTATTTATCAGCAAGGTATGCAGGGCGAGTAACTATTGATCTCTTCGTCCTTTTATTGAATCGATCGACACCACCACCTCATCACTATTTTGAGTAGGTTCATCCTTAAAGCGTGGTCGCATCTCCATCGTTTCGCCGGAGGCTTCGGCCAGCTCCTGCTCGCGTTGTGAGATCAGCAGCAGACAGTCACGCATTCCCTTTTTGGTATTGTCTGAGAGTGGATGCTTAAAACCGGGTTCGGTGGCGGTCTCTTTAATGATGGAGGTTAATACCACCTTCATCGCCTTTAGGATTTGCGCCTCTTTACTCTGCTCAGCACTCATGTATTACTCCGATGGATGTTTATTTATCTCAAATCAATTACAAATGACAAAACCAATACTACCTGAACCGCTATAATTGTGGCACTTTCGATAAAGACAATGATAATTGCTGATAACATATCACCCATGATTACACTCTATATCTCATCCACATGCCCAAACTGTGAGGCGATGTTGCATTCAGTAACCACCTTAATCAAGCGTGGAACCATGCCATCGATTGAGATTGTGAACATTGAACACCCAAGTGCCGAACTACCTGTGGCGATCCGTTCTGTGCCGACGCTTGCATTGGATTCGATGGTATTTAACGGATTACACTCGTTAGATGAGTTGGAGCAGCTTCTAGGCGGCTATTCCAACGCAGGAGATTATCATCTTCTGACATCATATCTGTTAGCGAACGGACACCTGAATCAAGTCGAGCGGCTATTATCGACTCATCCAGAGGCCTATCAAGGGTTATTGCGACATATCGGTGATGTTAACAGCCCAATGCAGGTTCGGCTTGGTGTTACTGCGATACTCGAAGCGATACCAAAAACTGATGCACTTGAAGCGCTTGTCCCCGAATTATTGAAACTCAGCCACATCAGCAATGACCGTATTCGGGCGGATGCTGCACACTGTTTAAGCCTGAGTGCCCAGCCAATCGCATTGAAACGACTTGAAGAACTTGTCGCAGATCCCAATCCTGAGATTACCGAGATCGCCACCGATGGACTAAATCCCGATTTCGAACATTGATAAAACAAAAGAGAGCACCATGCAAAGTACCGCAGCACAGATACAAGCGTTTATTGAGAATTATCAAAGTCAATCACTCGACGATATTCGTAAAAAGGCGGCTGATAACGACCCTGAAGCGCAGTTCCAGCTTGGCCTTCTCTACAGCTATGGGAACTCGGTTGATTATGATCTGCAACAGGCTGTGCTATGGCTAAATCGGGCGGCGGAATCAGGACAGGTTGCCGCAATGACTCTTCTGGCCTGGATTCATCTAAAAGGAGAAGGCGTTGAGCCAAACCACGCTGTAGCCTTTTCATGGTATCAAAAAGCGGCTGAGGCGAATGATATTGATGCCCAGTGTGCGCTTGCTGATCTCTATCTCGAGGGTGGTCAGGGTATTGAGCAAAACCTCAAGGCCATGATGCAGTGGTATGAACGCGCTGCCAACGCCGGACATGCCAAAGCACAATACATGCTTGGCTCGCTATTATCCGAAGGTAAACTGGTGCAACAAAACGATGAAGCTGCCTTTCAGTGGTTAACATTAGCGGTGATGAACCAGAGTGAACCGGCACAAAAGGCACTCGCGATGCTAACCGCGCGGCTTGATAAAGCGACGATTGAATCATACAAATCAAGAATGATATCGATGGTTGAAGCACCTCATTAACGATGGACGAAAACGAGTTTCTTAATACACTCGATGATGTAAATCGCACTCCTTGCACCTTTGCCAAGGCGATCTTCCGTCGCTGTTGTGGATGTAGCCTCTCAGAAAAGCTACTACTCGCAGAGCGTGAGATCCTTGCCTGCCTATCCCCTGGTGATCAGCAGCGCTGTGAATCGGTGATTCCGGTATTGCGGGATAAAGCGATGTTTGCGCTCAAGATGGTACAGATTGATGGCAAACTTCCACATGGCAAAGAGGTTAAGGTGCAGTGTGGTGCCCTGCTCGCTTTAGATCAGCAATTACACTTACTTGATGAACTGCCATCTTATGTTGAAGATATTGATGCACTTCTCAAGCAGGCTGTAGCACAGTACGGATCGATCGAATCATTTCCGTTTAGTGAGATGGTACAGGCGATTCATCATTTTAAAGTCAGGGGTTAATAACCACTTACTCCGGCTAACCACAGCCGAACTCTAACTCCCCATGATGAGCTGTAGCCTCGTGTCACAGATGTGATCTCACCCGCAGGGTTAACAATAAAGCTTACCGGCACTGCGGCAACACCAAACACTCTTGAAAGATCCCCGCTCTGATCATTCACAACCCTGAACTTGAGCTGCTGCTCGTTTAAATAGTGAGTGACCTCCAGATCATCACCTGATGATTGTGCAATCGTAATAACCGGATAGTCTTGCGCTAACTCATCAATCATCGACTGTTCTAAACGGCAAACGGGACACCAAGTCGCCCAGAAGTGGATCACACCACCACCTGATAGCGTCGATTTTAAACTGACTGTTTCACCGTTCAAGGTTGTAAGAGTGAGATCAGGTAGTGTGCCGCGATAGTTATCGCGTGTTAAAAACCAGTCTGCGGCCACAATCACCATTGTGATGAACAGTAATTGGATGAGCAGATTAACCACCCATTTTTTATAGCGCTCTTTGTTTTTATTCATTTGATTGCTTTTATCTCGAACAGGAGTCTGATGATCAGACCTAGCCTCGTTTTATTCGGTGCACCCTACAACGATGAACGGTGATTGTGAAGGAGATGAAGCCATTGAGCGACTCTCATTCAAATATTTATGGATTGCTTCACTACGACCGCGCATAAACATCAGGAAGCTACGACTTACGTGTCACCCAGATGCCCTACAGAGAGAGAATTGGGTTGAGAATCTCCCCATTTTCATAATTTCCCTACAAATTCTGGCAATTAATCAGATTTGTCCTACAAGAATTATCATTGATTTCCCATAGTTGTTATCTGAAATAGGTCTACATTGAATAAGTGAGCGATTTGTTCACATCTATACCCTCTTAGCCAGAATTACATCCGTCAACTCTCCAGGAAAGGAGATAAACACCTCCGATGTAATCTCTGGCAATTTTTTTGTCTGCTCAATAGACTGTGAATATCTAATTAAGAGCAGTTCACATCACTTGAAACATCAACCTCAAATATCCATCAATCTGCCAATATATAACGCAGCAGCGACATTGGCTCAAACACTCGACTCCATTAAAGAGCAAACCTTTCATCATTATGAGGTGGTTGCGATTGATGATGGCTCGACAGATCAATCGGTCGCAATCTATGAGTCGTATGCACGTAACGATCACCGTTTCAGATTATTCAGGTGTGATCATCAGGGTGTGGTGGCCAGCAGTAACTATGCAATCGATGAATCACGGGCAGATTTGATCGCCAGAATGGACGCTGATGACATCATGATGCCTCAACGATTAGAGCAACAATATGAATACATGCAGCGACACCCTGAAATCTCGGTAGTCGGTACACAGGTAGAACTCTTTCCGGCCAATTGTCTCGGGCAGGGCAGTATTGAGTATATCGGCTGGCAAAATCGATCGATTACCCCGACCGATATTGCGAATAATATCTATTTAGAACTGCCGATAGCCCACCCCTCAGCGCTGTTTAGAAAAGAGGCATTAATGATGGCAGGTGGTTATCGCCATGGCGCGTTTCCAGAAGACTATGAATTATTGCTAAGACTTCACAGCCAAGGCCATCAAATGGGCAAGATTCCTGAGATACTGCTGAGATGGCGTGAGAGCGAGAAGCGCCTGACTCACACCGATCCCCGCTATTCACGCGAGGCCTTTAATCAAGTTCGAATACCCTACCTGGCAAGAGATAAACGTCTTCAAAGCCATCGACCATTGGTCATTTGGGGCGCAGGAAGGGCAAGCCGCAAACGTGCCAGCTTACTCTTTGAAAAAGGCTTCAAACCCGCAGCGTGGATCGATATCGACCCTAAAAAGATCGGGCTTGAATATCACCAGGCCAAAGTCGTTCCACCAGAATGGTTGGTACAAAATCAAAAACCATATATCCTTAATTATGTAAACAACCACGGTAAAAGGGATGAAATTGCTCGCTATTTAGAGCAGCGTGGTTATCATGAAGGGAGTGATTATTTGCAAATCGGATAAAAATAAAAGGGGGTTACCGATGGAGCCGTTTCATTGGGATAATAAATATGTGACCGGCCTTGAAGCTATCGACGCTCAACATCACCACCTTGTCGATATCATTAATCAATACTGCGATCTACTCACAAACAATAGCCTGAAAAAAAGCGTTGTTGATGAAACTTTTAACGAACTCGCCTCTTATGCAATCTACCATTTTCAGGAAGAAGAGGTATTAATGAAGGCGGTATCAATCGATAGTCGTCACTATAACGAACACAAAAATGAACACGACGACTTCCTTAAAGATGTCAGTGCCCGCTATAGCAATATTGATCCTGAAGACAAGAGTGCAACTGAATCGCTCTTAAGTTACTTAAGCACATGGCTTATTGTTCATATCTTAGGCTCCGATCAAAACATGGCTCGCCAAATTCACGCCATCAATTCCGGTGCTGATCCATCCGAGGCCTATGCAAACGAAGAGCATGAACAATCCAGCTCGACCAGCACACTTCTCAGTGCTCTTCATGGTCTAATCAAACAATTATCGGAACGTAATCTTGAGCTACTTAATCTCAACCAAACGCTTGAAGAGAAGGTCGAAAAGCGTACTCATCAACTTGCTGAGGCAAATAAGCAACTTGAAGTGATCGCCTTAACTGACGTATTAACTAATCTCCCCAATCGTCGACATGCAATGCAATATATGGAACTTTTATGGAAAGAGTCTACCAACAGCGGTAAACCGATAACGTGCATGATGGTAGATGCTGATAATTTTAAACAGATTAATGATAACAATGGTCACGATGCTGGTGATATTGTATTAAAAGAGTTGGCAAGAGCGCTTAAGAACTCGGTTCGCAACGATGATATTGCCAGCCGCCTTGGCGGTGATGAATTTTTTCTGATCTGCCCAAACACCGATCACAGTGGTGGAATGTATCTCGCAGAAAAGATCAGGGAAATCGTTTCTAAGTTAGAAGTCCATGCCGGAGATGGTGTTTGGAAAGGCAGTATCAGCATCGGTGTTGCAACCAGAAACGATAAGATGAATAAACTCGATGATTTGGTTAAGGCGGCCGATGATGGCGTTTACCTCGCAAAAGAAGCGGGTAAAAACTGCGTGCGTAGCATCGATAACTAAGAAGGGGCTGGTCAAGTCACGATTCACCAACCATTGCGAACGTAGTAAAGCGCGTGCATGGATGCACGAATACCGTGACCAATAGATCACCAGGCTCTTCAACAGTATGCTACAGATACTCATTTTCATTAATCACATTTAACTACTCTTTTGGAACACCTCATGTCATTAGATGCGCAATCAATCGCCTATTTCCTGTTACTCGGATCATTCGTTGGATTTATGGCGGGGCTCTTCGGGATTGGCGGTGGTGGAATTATGGTTCCGGTACTTACTGCCATTTTTCTCCATCTGGGCATCTCGGTCGATAATGTAGTCCATCTTGCGCTCGGCACATCAATGGCATCGATAATTGTTACCTCAATTTCGAGCCTAAGAGCACACCATCGCCAAAGCGGGGTGATCTGGAAAATTGTTAAGGTGATGTCGGTAGGTGTGATTGTAGGAACCTATCTGGCAACCTATATCGCAGTTAATGCGACCTCTTTATACCTTGCACTCTTCTTCTCACTATTTATGGCATTCATCGCAATTCAGATGTTTATCAACAAAAAACCAGAACCGACTCGCAAACTGGCCGGAGCGTCCGGATTAATACCCGCAGGAATGGGGATTGGGGCAATATCAGCACTTGTTTCGATTGGAGGCGGCACTTTAACTGTGCCCTACCTTGTCTGGCAGAACATCAACATAAAAAAAGCGATTGGAACCTCTGCGGCAGTCGGATTACCGATATCTATCGCAGGGACAGCAGGCTATGTCATCAATGGTTGGTCGGCAATATCAACCGATTACACCCTCGGTTATGTCTATGTTCCGGCGGTACTACTGATCTCTGCCACCAGCTTCTTCACGGCACCTTATGGCGCACGCCTGGCGCATAGCTTACCTGTGGCTACCTTAAAAAAGGTCTTTGCTTTATTGCTGATTCTTCTCAGCATGAAAATGGTGTTTTCGGTGATATAACCATACAGGCCCTAGGGCCTGTTGATCTTTCATATTCACCACTGTTGCTACACCAAAAAGCGTCAATGACCAACGGAAATGCCCTTGGGTACAAGGCACGAAGAGCGATATTTGGTTGCTCCAAATGAGCGATAAGTAACGCAGAGTGACGCTTTTTGAGGCGCAACCCAAAGGGACGGGACGATTTTTCCGCCCAATGGCGTTATCAGTCGTTTATTTGGAATAACCAAA
>JBNKZU010000041.1:0-16129 GCA_050301795.1 Thiohalomonadaceae bacterium
GCGATAGATGAGGCATCCAGAAAATGGACGATGCCTATCAGAAATTGGAAAGCGGCCTTGAACCGGTTTATGATTGAGTTCGAAGACCGCTTAACGGATTATGTTTAACTACAGCAGTTACACAGAATTATTTACAGGCTCTGTAATAAGCGATTATTAAAGAGCATTTGTAGTGGTTTCAATCCACGCTTTAACCTGCTCATTTAACTCTTTAGCCTTCATTCCTTTGGATTGGATCACAGGGCCAATCGATAGCTTGATTACCCCTGGTTTTATAATGAAGCTGTTTTTAGGCCAATATTTTCCAGCATTATGTGCGACCGGCAGAACCTGATAACCACTTTGCACAGCAAGCATTGATCCACCAATCGCATAGTTTCCGGTTTCACCATGTGAAACACGTGTACCCTCTGGAAAGATGACGAGCCATATCCCACTATCCAGACGCTTTTTTCCCTGCTCAACAACCTGCTTTAATGCCTTTTTCCCAGCGGTACGATCAATCGCAACCGGTCGGGTCATTGCTAGACCCCATCCAAAAAAAGGAATCAAAAGCAGCTCTCGTTTAAGAACCCAGGTTTGTGTTGGGAGGATCTGTTGTAAGGCGATGGTTTCCCATGCGGATTGGTGCTTTGCCATAACAATGGATGTTCCTTGAGGAATATTCTCAATACCTTCAACTTCATAGCTTAGGCCACAACTAATTCTCACCCACCATAAGACGAACCGACTCCATTGATTGATATAGATGATTCTCGGTTTACGCGGTGTAAAAAAGAACAGCGGAAGAACAACAACAAACACAACTGTAAATGCATAAAGCCCAATATTAAAGATGACCGAACGGATAGTAAGCATTTACTTCACCCTAATAGATGATCGGTAAAATCGGCAAGATTGCTGAAGATTGGAACATCGATATCGGGAAGCCCCTTTTCGATAGTGCGTTCACCCTTCCCTGTTTTGACCAAAACAGGGGTAACCCCGGCAGTGCTGGCAGCGAGAAGATCACTTAAAGAGTCACCAACAAAGAGGATGGATTTATTTAAAGCGATTTGAAAGTGATCTGCGATTTGGTGAAGCATTCCTGGTTTGGGTTTGCGGCAGTCGCACCCATCGTTTGGTCCATGTGGACAATAGGTAATGAAATCGATGGCTTGATCAAATGCTGCTAATTCTCGCGCCAGTTTCTGATGCATCGCTTCAAGTGTATCAATGGTGTAAAAACCACGCGCAATGCCACTTTGGTTTGTTGCAACCGCAATGGTGTATCCATGCTGTTTCAATCTCGCGATTGCCTCAACACTTCCTGGGATGGTGACATACTCATCTACTGATTTGATGTAGTTGTCAGAGTCGAAGTTAATTACGCCGTCTCGGTCTAAAATGATTAGCTTCATTAGTCTCTAAATTCTGATACCCGAATACGGCCATTCACCATCTTTGATTCACGCTGCATGATCTTGTCCATCTTTGCCCAAAAGGCCTCTTTGAGATCAAACTTTGCAGAGATTGCCGTCCCAATTAAAAGAATAAAGAGGTCGGCGGTCTCTTCAGCGAGTTGTTCAGTGCTTTTCCCTTTAGTAATACATGCGCCGATCTCGCCAAGCTCTTCTGCCATTAATGCCATGCGATATGTTAGCTCCTCACCGCCTTTATTTTTAAAGTCGTGTTTATCGTGAAAGGCCTGAACGACATCGAGCATCGCTTGATAGGAGTCGTGATTATTATCCATATTACTTTCCGAAGGTTTGTAACAATGAGAGATCGGCAACGCGTAAGAATAAGTTTCGCAGTTGGTTCAATAATGCGAGGCGATTATTTTTTACCGCCTCATCATCGGCCATGACCATAACCTGATCAAAGAAGGTATCAACCGGTGAGCGTAATTGTGCCAACGCCTTTAGGGCATCGGTATAGTCTCGTGCTATAAACATTGGATCAACCTGCTGTTGCAGCGCATCAATTGCATCTGCCAGAACCGTTTCGGCCTGCTCTGTAAATAGCGTACGATCAAAGCCATCAGCCACCACATCACCGCTTTTTCGGATAATGTTGCCGATACGTTTATTTGCTGCGGCAAGGCTCTCCGCCTCCTCCATCTTTTGGAAATTGGCGACCGCATGAATAGCGGCATCAATAGAGACCGGGTTGGTGTGGCGCTGGGCAAGAACGGCATCAACAACCGAAGCATCAATACCCTGATCTGTGTAATAGGCCTTAAGACGCTCAACAATATAATCGAAGGTTTCATCAATAGCGTCACTTGAAACAGCGACCTGATCAGTAAGCTTTGTAGCTGCAGCTTCAAGCAGTTGCATTAGATCCAGATCCAGTCGTTTTTCAATCAGAAGACGAAGCACACCAAGTGATGCGCGACGAAGTGCAAAAGGATCTCGGGTGCCGCTCGGTTTTTGACCAATGGCAAAGATTCCCAACAAGGTATCGATGCGATCTGCAAGGGCAATGATCTGTCCAGTTGTGGTAGACGGCAGATGATCTCCCGCGCCACGGGGCATGTAGACCTCATCTAAGGCATTGGCGATCTCTGTGCCATACCCTTCATGTAGCGCATAGTATCGACCCATGATTCCCTGTAATTCGGGGAATTCGTAAACCATGTTCGTCATCAAATCACATTTGCATAGTCTGGCGGCAGTTACTGCGCTTTTTGTATCGGCATCTAATTGGGTTGCAATATCTTCAGCCAGCACGGCAACACGATTGGTTTTATCGAGCAGAGTGCCAAGCTGATTTTGAAAAACTACGCTTGAGAGCGATTCGAGACGAGATTCAAGTGTCTGCTTTTTATCCTGAGACCAGAAAAAATCAGCATCAGTAAGTCGAGGTGTAATGACTCGCTCATTGCCCTGCTGAACATACTCTGGTTGAGTGCTTTTGATATTACTGATAGTGATAAATTTAGGCATCAGTTTGCCATCGGTATCAACCAGATGAAAATACTTTTGATGCCCTTTCATTGCAGAGATCAGGCACTCAGCAGGAACATCAAGAAAGCGCTCTTCAAAAGTGCCAATGATCGCCGTTGGCCACTCAACCAGACCGGTAACCTCATCCAATAACGCAGGATCAATTACCGCAGTGCCACCATTTTCCAGAGCAATGGCCTCAACTAGCTTCTGAATCAGATCACGACGCTTTTGAAAATTAACCGCTACCTTTCCTTCAGTTTCGAGCTGTGATTCGTAGCTGGCCGGAGAGGTAATTTTTATACTATTCGGAGCATGGAATCGGTGGCCGCGACTGAGATCACCAGAGGTTTGACTAAGGATTTCGGTTTGAATAACCTCACTCCCAAACAGTAAAACCAGCCAATGCACAGGTCGGACAAACTCAGAATCGAGATCACCCCAACGCATACGTTTCGGGATCGGAAGTTGGTTGAGTGAATTGTTGACGATCTCTGGAATAAGATGCGCCGTCTGTTGACCCTTTTGGTTAAATCGGTAGACGAGCCATGCTCCCTTATCTGTTTCGATGGTTTCGAGCTGATCCGGCTCAACACCAAAGGAGCGAGCAAAGCCCTGTACGGCTTTAGTTGGATTGCCATCAGCATCAAAAGCGGCTGCCTTTGCGGGGCCACGTTTTTCAACATTTTTATCAGGCTGTCCTTCAATAAGATCAGAGACAACAACAGCCAAACGTCTTGGCGTGGCATAGCTTTGAACACTACCGTAACTCAAACCATGATCATCTAATCCCTTTTTAATGCCCTGGGTAAAAGCGTTTGAAAGATCGTTAAGTGCCTTTGGTGGTAACTCTTCGGTTCCAATTTCAATAAGGAGGTCGCGTGTAGTCACTATTGTGCCTCCTCTTTTTTAACACTATTTAGCATGGGAAATCCTAGCGCTTCACGAGCATCGTAATAGGCTTGGGCAACAGCACGCGCCAAAGTACGCACACGTAAAATAAACCGCTGACGTTCGGTGACCGAGATCGCATGACGGGCATCCAGCAAATTAAAGGTGTGGGATGCCTTGAGAACCTGTTCGTAGGCGGGTAGCGGTAACCCGGCCTCAATCAGCTTCTGGCTCTGCATTTCGCACTGGTCGAAAAGGGCGAAATGAAAATCGACATCGGCGTGTTCAAAGTTATAGGCTGACTGCTCGACCTCGTTTTGATGGAAAACATCACCATAGGTGACGGTTCCGGCTGGGCCGTCGTTAGTCCAGATTAAATCAAAGACACTCTCAACGCCCTGAATATACATTGCGATCCGCTCAAGTCCGTAAGTGATCTCACCAGTCACCGGCCTGCAGTCCAGACCACCGACCTGCTGGAAGTAGGTAAACTGTGTTACCTCCATACCATTGAGCCACACCTCCCAGCCAAGACCCCAGGCACCAAGTGTTGGTGATTCCCAGTTATCCTCAACAAAGCGAATATCGTGCTCCAAAGGATCAAAGCCAAGCATCTTCAATGAACCGAGATAGAGATCCTGAATATCGAGCGGAGATGGCTTAATGACAACCTGAAACTGGTAGTAGTGTTGCAAGCGGTTTGGATTTTCACCATAACGGCCATCTGTCGGACGACGTGATGGTTGAACATAGGCAGCAGCCCAAGGCTCAGGCCCGATAGATCTTAAGAAGGTTGCCGGATGGAAGGTGCCAGCACCGACCTCCATATCCAGGGGTTGTAGGATAACGCAGCCCTGCTTTGCCCAATACTCCTGAAGCGCAAGGATAAGACCCTGAAAGGTCATCAGGTCGTGTGAGTTTTTAATGTGATCGCCCAACGTATTTACTCTAGCCAGTGTAAAAGTCGAACATTATAACGGGTGCAAGCCTACTCTTCATAGTAAAGAGGCCATGTTTCATCCCTCGAATTAGAGTAAAATGGGGGTTTGAGTGATGAAAATTTCAAGATGCAGCAAAAACAACGAAAAGCAGCGGCTCTGATCTCTGGCGGACTCGACTCACTTCTCGCCGCAAAGATAATGTTAGAGCAAGGTATCCATGTTGAGGGGCTTAACTTTTTCACAGGATTCTGTGTTGAAGGACACACTCACGCCATTCGAAAAAAAGATCGTGCAAAACCAAAACGTAACAATGCGTTGTGGAGTGCTGAGCGGTTGGGAATCAAACTGCATATTGTTGATATTGTGGATGAGTATAAAGACGTACTAATCAATCCCAAGCATGGCTATGGCGCCAATATGAATCCCTGCCTCGATTGCAAAATCTTTATGGTAAAAAAAGCACAGGAGTGGATTGAGAAACACGACTTCGATTTTATCATTACCGGCGAGGTGATAGGCCAGCGTCCGATGTCACAACGTAAAGATACGATGCCGGTGGTTGCAAAACAGTCCGGTGCGGAAGATCGTCTGTTACGACCGTTATGTGCAAAAAATCTTCCAATAACACTTCCAGAACGTGAAGGTTGGGTGGATCGGGAGAAGCTATATGACTTTTCTGGTCGGGGACGTAAACCGCAGATGGCATTAGCAAAAGCATTCGGTTTTGAGGATTACGCTTCACCGGCTGGTGGTTGCTGCTTCCTGACAGACGAAGCCTATTCAAGGAAGCTTGTGGATATGTGGGAGTCTCGAGGTAATCGTGAATACGACATGGATGATATTATGCTACTCAAGGTTGGCCGTCACCTGCGGCCACGACCAAACTTTAAGATGATCATTAGTCGTGAAGAGGGTGAAAACCGATACATGGAAGGGTACCGGAAACAGTTTATTCACATGTATGCCTCATCTCATCCAGGACCATTAGCGCTCATTGATGGCGTCAACGTCAGTGAAGATGACTTGGCATTAGCCGCAAGAATAACGGCACGATATGGTAAGGGAAGAATGGATGAAACCGTAGAAGTAAGTATTCACAAACCAAACGATAGTGAATACACACTTACCGTAAAGCCTATGTTGGCAGCAGATGTTCTTGAGGAGTGGCTCCGGTGAGTGAGTATTCACTAGATGCTCGCCGACTGTTGTGTCCGATGCCGGTGATTAAGGCGCAGAATCGGGTTGAGGAGTTAGAGAAGGGAGATATCCTGACAGTCTACTCTACCGATCCCGGCGCATTGAATGATATTCCGGCCTGGTGCCGTATTAATGGCCATCGGGTGATCTCGACTCAGGAGAGTAGTGGCGAGATTATAATAATGATTGAGGTTGGAGAATAGATTATGGGCGGACACCACCACCATCATCATGACCATGCTGTTTCTGAGAAAGACCCTCGATACGCGGATATTAAAAGAGTCACACTCGTAGGATCGGTGCTTGATATTGCACTCTCCGCTTTTAAGTTGGTGGTCGGTTATCTTGCCCAGTCACAGGCACTCATTGCTGATGGCATTCATTCGCTCTCCGATTTGGCAACAAATGTGATGGTGCTTTGGGCGGCAAAGCATGGTTCTAAAGAGGCGGATGAAGAGCATCCCTATGGACATGGGCGTATAGAGACGGTGGCGACCGTTGTGCTCGGTTCGGTGCTGATGGTCGTTGCCTTTGGAATTGTCTACGACGCCGGCGATCGCCTCTTCCATCCAGAAACACTGGTAAAACCGAGTATCTGGGCGCTGATCGTTGCCACGGTATCAGTCTTATCAAAAGAGTGGGTATTTCACTACACTATGGCGGTTGCCAAGAGGGTTCGGTCAGATCTTCTCAAAGCAAATGCCTGGCATGCTCGTTCGGATGCGATCTCCTCAATAATCGTCATTATTGGTGTTGGCGGCACAATGATGGGGTTCGAATCGATGGATGCGATTGCGGCAATAGGTGTGGCGCTAATGGTTGGAAAGATTGGATGGGAGCTAATCGAGGATAGCCTATACGAGTTGATCGATACCGCCCTTGATGCTGAACGAGTTGAACACATCAAGGAGGTTATTCTTGGTGTCGATGGTGTTCAAGAGTTGCACATGCTTCGCAGCAGAAAAATGGGCGGGGATGCTCTGGTCGATGTTCACATTCAGGTTGCCCCCTATTTGAGTGTCTCAGAGGGGCATTATGTGAGCGAAATGGTGAGAAGATCCTTGATCCAGAAGGTCGATGAGGTGCAAGATGCGTTGGTTCATATTGATCATGAAGATGATCAGTATTCATCACCAAGTTTGAAACTGCCTAATCGTCGTAAGGTGCTGGAGGATCTAACAGGGTTATGGGGTGACAACTGTGTGGCACAAGCGATCGAAAGAACAACACTACACTATTGCCGCGGAAAATTAGAGATAGAGATCATAATCTCTCAAAAGCGTTATCAACAGATCGATAACGCGAGCACACAGGCAGATGAACTAAAGGTGTCGGCAGAGACGCTTCCCTATGTTGAAAGCCTGAAGATTTTATTTAATGCACCAAATTGATGCAGCCCTTGATAAGTTGCACCAATAGTGTGCGTCGTAACGGTACGATAGTGCTGTAAGGTGGTGATAAATAGGCGTTTTTAAGTTTTTCATCGATGGCACGTTTTGTGCGTTAACAGATAATTGTTTATTTCAGTTGGTTTATTTTAAAAAGAGTACTTTTGGAGGACTCCAATGTCAGCAGCAAATGTAATGAAAATGATTAAGGAAACCGGTGCTAAGTTTGTCGATTTCCGTTTTACCGATACACATGGTAAAGAGCAGCATGTAACGGTGCCTATTTCTCAAGTTGATGAAGATACCTTTGTCGAAGGCAAGATGTTTGACGGGTCTTCAATTGAAGGCTGGAAAGGTATCAACGAATCAGACATGATTCTGATGCCAGAAGCTGAAACGGCAGTTCTTGATCCATTTGCTGATGAGCCAATGATCAACATCACTTGCAGCATCGTTGAGCCATCAACTATGCAGGGCTATGAGCGTGATCCACGTTCTGTTGCCAAGCGCGCAGAAGAGTATCTGCAATCTACAGGTATTGGTGATGCAGCTCTGTTTGGCCCTGAGCCAGAATTTTTCGTATTCGACGATGTTCGTTGGGGCGCTAACATGAGCGGCTCATTCGTCAAGATCGATTCAGAAGAAGCTGAGTGGAACTCTGAAAAGGTTTATAACGACGGCAACATGGGTCACCGCCCTGGTGTTAAAGGTGGTTACTTCCCAGTTCCTCCTGTCGATTCACTGCACGATCTGCGTGCTGCAATGTGTCTGGCGATGGAAGAGATGGGTCTTGAAGTTGAAGTACATCATCACGAAGTTGCGACAGCTGGTCAGTGTGAAATCGGTGTTGGTGCAAACACTCTGGTCAACAAAGCGTTGGAAGTACAGATCCTTAAGTATTGTGTACACAATGTTGCACACGCTTATGGCAAAACAGCAACCTTTATGCCTAAGCCTTTAGTTGGCGATAATGGCTCAGGTATGCATGTTCACATGTCAATCTCTAAAGATGGTCAGAACATGTTTGCTGGTAATGAGTATGGCGGCCTGTCAGAGACAGCTCTGTACTACATCGGCGGTATCATTAAACACGCTCGTGCACTGAACGCCTTTGCCAATGCTTCTACTAACTCATACAAGCGTTTGGTTCCTGGCTTCGAAGCACCTGTTATGCTCGCATACTCAGCACGTAACCGTTCAGCTTCTATCCGTATCCCTTATGTAACCAATCCTAAAGCACGTCGTATCGAGGTTCGTTTTGGTGATCCAACAGCTAACCCATACCTCTGTTTTGCAGCTTACCTGATGGCAGGTCTGGACGGTATCCAGAACAAGATCCACCCAGGTGAAGCGATGGATAAAGACCTGTACGATCTGCCAGCTGAAGAAGCAAAAGCAATTCCTACGGTTTGCCACAGCTTCGACCAGGCTCTGGATGCACTGGATGCAGATCGTGAGTTCCTGACTCAAGGTGGTGTATTCACAGATGATATGATCGATGCCTACATCAACCTGAAGATGGATGAAGTAACGCGTATCCGTATGACAACTCACCCAGTTGAGTTTGATATGTACTACTCTTGCTAATAAGCAGTTAGTTATCGATTCAAAGAACGCCTCCTTCGGGAGGCGTTTTTTGTTTTAGCCCTACAAAAAAAGTGTGAGATCGTGCTGTTCATGATGTTATGCACTATTATTGTGCAATACGGTTGATGAGGTTTTTTTCACGTATCAATAAATAGCCTGTAAATGGCGCTCTGATGCGGTTTTGATTAGTTCTCATCAATGTGGATAGTTGGTTCGATTTTTGCTGTGAGTTAAGGAATGAACCGAAATAGTGATCACACCCATAGCGTTGAGGTGACGGTACTCGATAATTTGAGTACGGCCGTAATGCTATTAACCCCCGGACTTAAAGTGGGTTATCTCAATCCGGCAGCAGAGATGCTGTTGGCTGTTAGTGCTCAGCGCCACATTGGTCTCTCTCTTGTGGAGTTGTTTCCGAATAATCAACTGATAAATACGGTTCAAACCGTGATCACCGATGTTAATCCGGTAGTTAAGCGAGGTTTAGAGCTGAATCTAGGCTATGGCGACCGGGTCACGGTTAATCTGAGCGCGCTACCGATTCGGGAGAATGATGGGATCCATGTACTGGTGGAGATGAGCCAGATTGACCGTCAATTAAGAATCAACCGGGAAGAGGGATTATTGGCACAAAGCCATGCCACACGGGCTTTGGTACGAGGTCTCGCCCATGAGATTAAAAATCCATTGGGTGGATTAAGAGGTGCGGCACAGTTACTCGAGCGTGAACTGCATAATGAAGAGCTCAAAGAGTATACGCAGGTCATTATTAGCGAGGCAGATCGACTTCAGGTGTTAATGGACGAGATGCTTGGCCCGAATACACTGCCGAAAAAACGCTTAATAAACATCCATGAAGCGACAGAGCGGGTGCGACAGGTTGTTGCTGCTGACTTTCCTGAAAAGGTAGTTTTTGAAGTCGATTATGACCCAAGCATACCCGATGTATTTGTCGATTTTGATCAGCTAATACAGGCGCTGATGAATTTAGTTCGAAATGCAGCGCAAGCCGTTGAGGAAGATGGCGGCACGATTAAGCTCAAAACACGAACAGTGCGACAGTTTACGATAGGTCAAACCCTGCACAAACTGGTTGCAAGAATTGATGTTATTGATAATGGCTCCGGGATCGACAGCTCCATGCAAGAGACCATTTTCCTGCCGATGATCACTGGGCGTCCAGATGGCACTGGTTTGGGTTTACCGATTGCACAATCACTTGTCAACTCCAACGGCGGTTTGATTGAGTGGGAGAGCCATAGCGGATTTACTCAATTCACAATACTACTGCCCATTGGGGATGAAGAAGATTACTAAAATGAGGTTTAAGAGATGAGTTCAGAATCAACAGTATGGGTTATTGATGATGACCGCTCGATTCGCTGGGTCTTAGAGAAGGCTTTAAAGCATATGAATATGGAGGTTAGTAGCTTTGAAAATGCAGATGATGCGTTAAACCTATTAGGAAGCCGGATCCCTGATGTCGTGATCACCGACATTCGTATGCCAGGCATGAGTGGTCTTGAGTTGTTGGATCGGTTAAGCAAGCAGCATCCCGATATCCCGGTGATTATCATGACAGCACACTCCGATCTTGATAGTGCGGTTTCGGCCTATCAAGGTGGGGCATTTGAGTATCTACCCAAACCATTTGATGTTGATGAGGCCGTAGAGCTGACGCAACGTGCACTGGCGCATCGAAGCGCTCAGAAAGGCGAAATTGAGATCGATGACAATAAAAGCCACACCGAGATCATTGGTGAAGCACCCTCGATGCAGGAGGTGTTTCGTGCAATCGGGCGTCTTTCAGGATCAAATATTACGGTTTTAATTAATGGCGAATCGGGAACAGGAAAAGAGCTTGTAGCACAAGCACTGCATCGACACAGCCCAAGAGCGGATCGCTCGTTTATCGCCATTAATACCGCAGCAATCCCTAAAGACTTGCTGGAGTCAGAGCTGTTTGGTCATGAACGTGGTGCGTTTACAGGTGCTCAAAGTGCTCGCGAAGGACGATTTGAGCAAGCTGATGGTGGCACCCTTTTTCTGGACGAGATTGGTGATATGCCAGCCGAGTTGCAAACACGCCTGTTAAGGGTGTTGGCCGATGGTGAGTTTTATCGGGTTGGAGGTCGTACCCCGATTAAGGTTGATGTTCGAGTTATTGCTGCGACACATCAAAACCTTGAGCAACATGTTTCAAAAGGGCTGTTTCGAGAGGATCTGTTTCACCGCCTCAATGTGATACGAATTCATATTCCCTCATTGCGGGATCGCCGGGAAGATATTCCGTTGTTAATCAGCCATTTCCTGAAGAAGGCCGCAGAAGAGTTAAAGGTAGAGACCAAGCGAATCGACAATGAATCGACAGAGTTTTTACAGCAGCTTGAGTGGCCAGGAAATGTTCGCCAACTGGAAAATATGTGTCGTTGGTTAACAGTGATGTCGCCTGGTCAAGAGATCCATACAGAAGATCTGCCACCAGAGTTAAAATCAAGAACCAAGGATGATGTCGATACATCAGATTGGAAAGCGGCTCTTAGGCGCTATGCCGAATTGAGTCTGTCAAAGGGTGAAGATCATATCCTGCAATCAATTGTGCCTGAGATGGAGCGATTATTAATCAATGTTGCGCTCAATCGATCAGCAGGTCATCGCCAGCAAGCCTCAAAGCTTCTTGGATGGGGTAGAAATACACTCACACGCAAGATAAAAGAGCTTGGAATGGATCACGATGAGTAGCCACGCCTGACAGCAATTGAGACTCGGAAAACACTTAATCGATCTTTTCGAATAGAGTGAGGTACTCTTCGTATCCCTCCTCTGCAAGGCGCTCCTTCTCGATGAAACGAAGTGAAGCAGAGTTAATGCAGTAGCGCATTCCGGTTGTTTCAGGCGGACCATCAGGAAAGAGGTGCCCAAGATGAGAGTTTCCGGTTTTACTACGAACCTCGGTTCTTGGCATGATTAATTTTTTGTCGATTTTCTCAATGATGTTCTCATTGACCAAGGCGCGATCAAAACTTGGCCACCCTGTTCCAGAATCGAATTTATGAATGGAACAGAAAAGTGGTTCGCCGCTAACGACATCGACATAGATACCGTCACGTTTTTCATTCCAGTACTCATTATCAAATGGCCGTTCGGTACCATCTTCTTGAGTTACATGGTATTGCAGAGGATTAAGCATCTGTTTGAGATTCTGATCCGGCATCTCATCTCTCCGATGGTTAGATATCGTATAATGAATTGGGGATCATCAAATAAAGAAACAAGAGGCGATCATCGAAGAGCGATTAGAGATGGAGATACTGGCCGCATAGCGGAGCGATAAAGATGAAGAAATCAATGGCAGCGATTGTGTTGAATCAAAGGGTTAATGACTACCTCAAATTGGCCACAAAGGTTCGAGAGCATAGTGACGAAAAGACAATCCACGATTTTAGAGTTGCGGCCAGAAACATTCTTGCAGTGAACAAGCTGTTTCTTGATGATCGTTGTCCAGAATGCCGTAAAGAGATCAAAACATGGTTGAAGGCGCTTAATCACCTTCGAGACCTTCAAGTAATGCAGATGCGGTTTGTCGGTAAGAACGCCGACCTGGATCAAACCCTTGAGCATGAGATCGAAAAGGCGATAAGCCAATGGGAGATCGTTAGAACAGGCGTTGCTCCAAAAGAGTTTATTCAACGCATGAAGCGACGCCAAAAGCATTCCATCGCAGTAATCAATCAAAACCCACATCAGTTAGAAGAGGTCTTAAAGGCACAGTGGTGGCGATTGATTGAAAAGATAACAAAGCAGTTTCAATCAGCAGATATCAACCACCCTGAAACCGTACACACCCTTCGGGTCACCTATAAATCATTACGTTACCTCGTGAGCTTTTTAAATGAGACGGGACGCATTCGAACCGTCAATAAAGATGAATTGAAAAAGTGGCAGGATCTCTTAGGAGAGATCCAGGATGACCATGTTGCTGAGGAGTGGTTGAAACAGCATAGCCCAGATGCGGTAGAGACGATTCAGTCCGTTCATCAGCATGGCGATAATCTATTGTTAGAATTTGATCAACATCAAGCCAGGATATGGAGGTTTGTGAGTGGTTTACTCGCAGCGTGGTAAAGGTTTGTCGGTAATGTCATCAGGAAACAAAAACCAAGACAGGAGATTGTTAAAGCTCATATGAAAAATAAGCCATAGAATAAGGAGCAATCCTGATAAATATCATGGTTATAAACTACAGCAAATACTAGGCTATTAATGCTCATAAGAGTGAACGATTAACAGACCTTAATAACAGGAGGAGTTGAAATGACTAATACGGGAACTATTACGGATGAAGATTGCGAAAACGAGGATCTGAACAAGCCAAAGCTTCAGGGATACTGTATGTACAAAGGTGAAAAGTATTCACCTGGTGCGAAGGTCTATATTTCTGATGATGATTATCAAATATGCTGTGAAGATGGTACCTGGTCATAGTAAAAAGGCCTCACACACACCGTACAGGGATGTACGAAAACAGTGGACATCTTTTTGTTGTAAAGCCCCTTAAGAACTTCAATACATCTCGATGGGATCGATATCAATCGACCACCTCACCTTTCTTGCCTGCTTGAGTTGTTCAACTTCTGGCAGCCATTGTCGTATAAACAGATGAAGCGCAACACGATGAGCGCTTTGAATTATCAATTGAGCACGGTAACGACCTGCACGACGCTCCATTGGAGATGCTACTGGCCCATAAAGCTGCACATGGCTACCAAGAATCGGTAGTGCCAGATTTTGCAACAATACTAAAAATGCGTGAGTCTCTTCCTTTGACCTTGCTTCAGCACGAATCAGTGCAAGATGACAAAAAGGTGGAAATTGAATCTCTTTGCGCTCTTCAAGCTGCATCGTAGCAAAGGCATTATAGTTGTTTGACTGGATGTGTTTCCATAATGGATGCTCAGGAACGGCGGTCTGTATCACAACATGACCCCTCTTGTCTTCCCTTCCGGCACGACCGGAAACCTGCATTATCTGTTGCGCCATGTGTTCACTTGAGCGGAAGTCGACACTAAAAAGCCCGCTGTCGGCATTGACAACAACGACTAAGGTTACATTTGGAAAGTGGTGCCCTTTTGCGATGAGCTGGGTTCCAATTAATATCTGGCCTTTGCCATGTTCAATTTTCTCAAGCAAATCATTAAATGCATATCGGTTACGAGTGGTATCCCGATCGATTCGGATTACCGTATTGTGAGGAAAGAGCTGAGCCAATGATGTCTCAAGTCGTTCTGTCCCTTCACCCACCGGGTGAATCTCGGGTTTGCCGCAATCGGGGCATACAACTGGCACAGGATATTCACTTCCACAGTGGTGACAGCGTAGTCGGTTATGTCGTTGGTAGTAGGTAAGCTTTGCATCGCACTGTTTGCAGTGTGCAGTCCAGTGACATTGATAACAGAGTAAAACCGGCGCATAACCGCGCCGATTAAGAAAGATTAAGACCTGATTTCCTGAATCAAGTTGGCGCTGAATACGTTTGATTAAGGATTGTGCCAGTCCGTTTTCACAGTGGCTGATCCGGGTATCCAATAGCTCAATATCTGGCGTTTGTGCTGAGCCTACGCGCTGCGTTAGACAGATGTGTTGATAGTTTTGTTGAATTGCATGATAGAGCGATTCTAATGATGGCGTTGCAGAGCCAAGAAGGATCGGCACGTGTTCAAGTTGGGCACGTTTTACGGCAATATCCCGTGCAGAGTATCGAAACCCTTCGTGTTGTTTAAACGAGCTGTCATGCTCCTCATCAACAATGATCAACCCCAGATTAGAAAATGGGGTAAACACCGCAGAGCGGGTGCCGATGATAATGGAAGCGCTACCCTCTTTTGCCAGCATCCAGTTTTTAAAACGCTCACCGTCGGCAAGCCCCGAGTGCAAGAGCACAATCGTTGTTTTAAATCGCCGTGTAAAGCGCTGTACAAGTTGAGGTGTTAATCCAATCTCCGGCACAAGAATCAGGATTTGACGATTCTGTTGCAGAACCCGATCAATGATCTGCATGTAGATCTCAGTCTTGCCACTGCCTGTGATCCCGTCGATAAGCGCGGTGAAAAAGCCATTGAGCTTTGGCGTGATAGCTTCAATCGCGGATATCTGCTCTGGGTTTAGCGCGTAATCGGGTTGTTGTGGTGGTTGATAAGCGATATGTGGAAGGTTGATTTCGGCCTCTGTAATCACACCTTTGAGTTGCAGACGTTTAAGTGCATCTAAAGGGTTCGATATGGAGAAGGCGATCTCAGAGGTGGTCAGACCAGAGGGGGCGTTTGATAACAGCTCAAGGATCTTAACTTGCTTTGGTGCATTCTTAAGCAGAAGAGGTGGCTTCGACTCAACAATCACCCACTGCATTAGCGGGGTCAGCGATGCCGGCTTTCCTTCACGTAGCGCTTTTGGTAATGCAGAAGAGATAACCTCCCCAATCGGGTGGTGGTAGTAGCTCGCAGACCATAAAAGGAGTTCAAAAAGTTTTTGGGGGAGCAATGGTTCTGGATCGATAACTTTGATGATCGGCTTTAGGCGACATTTTTCGAGCGCGCTATGATCACTAATATCCACAACAGTCCCGATCCTTTTTCGATGCCCGAACGGAACCTCAACCCGTGCGCCGACAGTGGCTGAGTGAGAGCCATCAGGCTGATCAAGATAGTCAAAAAGTGATCTGATCGGGGTAGGCAATGCAACCTTGAGAATTCGTTCTGACATGGGGGCATAATATCACTGAAATGGGTCTAAATTTGCACTAAAAATGAGCATCTCAAAGAGGAATAATTAGCGCGATCTCTTCATCCATTTTGTCACGATCTTCGCTAACCTATTGTTGTTATTAGGGTTCATTAGTTATCCACATTTCCTGTGGATAACTCTGTGGATGAATTGGGGTCAACACGCTATAAACCGCATTAATATGTCACTTTTGTTAAATTGAACACATTTTAAACACAATCAATAATTATAATAAATTCAACAACATACAGAATTTCATGAAGTGCTAATGCAGGAGATATTCCTGATATTAATCAATTTGAAATAATCAAAAAAAAATGTGAATAAAAAACGATGTCAACACTTGTTTTCACATTTTTATTTTGTTAGGCGGGCTCAGTTTCAGCCGTTTTTGGCGTTTATATTTGAATCGATA
>JBNKZU010000042.1:0-27926 GCA_050301795.1 Thiohalomonadaceae bacterium
AATGGCGTGGCCTGCAGGACGCAGGTCAGGGGCGTGAGCAGGAGCGGAAGCTTTATCAGTCGTTTATTTGGAATAACCAAATTACACTCCTTCTGCCTTATTGGACGATAAAATCGTCTCCGGCAGTGTCGAAGATGAAAGTTCAACAGACCCTAGTTTGTGCCATAAATGCCTACTCAATGGTTCCGTGGGCACGTAAGAGATTGAGTGCAGTCGCCCGCTCAATAAGTTGATGCCCCTTCATAATATTCATCTTTTGAAAGATTCTGACGCGATGGTTTTCAACGGTACGGCGACTTAAGTTTAACTCCTGTGCAATCGCTTGAGCCGTTTTGCTAAGCTCCAGTCGAGATAATATTTCCTGCTCTCTCTGGCTTAATTGAGAGCGAAGGCGCTTGTATTCCAGTGCGATGCTGATATAGGGAGAGAGCGCCTGATCATGAATCAATGCGCTTTGAACCATTTCAATCAACTCAAGTGACTGATATGGACGGCTAAGGAAACCGAACGCGCCACGATTCATTACTGAGACCATTATTTTTGGATCGATCTTTGTCGACATAAAGATACAGGGATGAAAACAGTTTTTGTTGCGCAACTGCTCCATTAACCGAAGCCCATTGTAGTCAGGGAGAAAAACATCAAGCAAAAAGCACGCGGGTGAACTCACTGGAAGCTCTTTTATCAGATCCCCCGGACTATGCAACTCCTTACATTTAATGCGAGTGGAGTTAAGAGTTCTAGCTGTAATACTGCAACTGATCGGATCAGGATTAACAATAAAAACCTGTTGCAAGTGACTTGAACCGGGATGTGTTGACAAAGGGTGGGCAGGCCTTTTAAATAACATAGGAAATGACTCAATATTAAGTATATATACCCAATAATATCAGGTGTCATTCCTCTATGACAGATCCGACAACCGGACTAATATAAAAAATAGATTTTTTATAACGGAGAGAGCCTCAAAAATGAGTCAATCGAAGCTGACACTGGAACTGGATAATGTGAATAATCCTCCATCCCATTATGTCGGGATCGGCGCGTCGGCAGGGGGATTGGAGGCGATTGATACCTTCTTCAAAAACATGCCGAGTGATAGCGGTTGTGCGTTTATTGTTGTGCAGCATTTATCGCCGGATCACAAAAGCCTGATGGCAGAGCTACTCTCCAAGCGCACCAAAATGCCGGTTCGTCGAGCTGAAGAGGGTGTGGTGGTTCAGGCAAATCATGTTTATCTGATCCCGCCCAGCCACGATTTAAGAATTTTTCACGGAAAATTGTTGTTAACCGAGCAGAAACGGGATGGCGGCATCAATCTGCCAATCGATATTTTCCTTGCATCGCTTGCAGAAGACCAGGGCGATAAATCGGTTGCAATCATTCTCTCAGGAACCGGATCAGATGGCACCCGTGGCGTTCGGGCGATTAAGGAAAAGGTCGGAATGGTCATGGTTCAGGATGAAGATACGGCAGGTTTCGATGGTATGCCAAGATCAGCCATTGCCACAGGCCTGGTCGATTATATTATTCCTCCGGATGAGATGCCGAACCAGTTGATCTCATATATCCAACACCCTTATGTCAACAAAACCAAACGCTCTGAGACCTTGTTAAGTGATGAAGACGGAATTAATCGCATTTTCTTGATGCTGCGTGAAAAAACAGGGGTCGATTTTACCTATTACAAACCAAGCACTATGGTTCGACGTATCGAACGTCGTATGAGTGTTAATCAACTTGTCATGCTCAGAGACTACGTTGACTATCTTGAAAGGTATCCGGCAGAAATTGATACACTGCATCGTGATCTCTTAATCGGTGTGACGAGCTTCTTTCGCGATCCAAAGGTGTTCAAACATCTTCAGGAGGAGTGGCTTCCTGAGTTAATCAAAAATTCTGAAACCAAAAAGATTCGTATATGGGTTTCTGCCTGCTCCACTGGTGAAGAGGCATATACGTTGGCGATGATCTGTCATGAAGTTATGTCACAAATGGGACAGTTAGCCGAGATAAAGATATTTGCAACTGATGTGGACAAAGATGCAATCGCGACAGCAGGTATGGGCGCATACCCTGAAAGCATTACAGCCGATGTGCCACCAGAATTTTTAAGCCGCTATTTTCATCGACGAGAGAACGATTTTGTGATTGCGCGACATATCCGTGAAATGGTTGTGTTTGCTCAGCACAATGTCATTAAAGACCCGCCATTTACAAATATTGAGTTAGTCAGTTGTCGCAATATGCTCATCTATCTACAGCCTGTGCTGCAGCAGCGAGTAATGGAGCTATTTAATTTTTCATTAAATCCGAATGGCCTGTTATTGCTGGGAACAAGCGAAACCACAGGTGAAATGTCAGACTATTTTGAGCCGCTTCATCACAAATGGAAGATCTATCGCTCCAGAGGAAAAAAACGACGTGATGCCCTGTCAGAACCAGCACTGACTTACAACGCTTCTGGAAAGCTGACACAGCCTATGGGCTATTCAATAAATAGAGCCAATAAAATTCCACCGCAAGAGGATGAGCGCTTACTTGAGCGACTACTTCAAAAGGCAACCGAACGCTATCTACCATTTACAATGGTGGTGAATGAACGATTAGAACTGTTGCACATGGTTGGCAATGCGTCGGAATATTTACAATTTCCTACAGGAAGAATGCTTACAGATGTAAGCAAACTGGCAAAAAGAGATCTAGCCATTCCACTCTCTACAGGAATTCAAAAGGTACTGAAAAGTCAGGAAGATGTTGATTACAGCAATATCCATATTCGGAATGAAGATGGTACAACTGTTCATGTTGATATGAGGGTCAGTCTGTTACAAGGAAGCAAATCGCAGGCACCACTTGTTTCAGTATTTATAGAGCAAAGAGCAAAAAGCGATAAAGCCTCAACTTCAAAGACCACATACACCTACGATGTGGGTAAAGAAGCAGAGCAACGCATTAGTGATTTGGAACAGGAGCTACAATTCACCAGAGAGAGCTTGCAAGCGACTGTTGAGGAGCTTGAAACGTCAAATGAAGAGCTACAGGCGACAAATGAAGAGTTGCTCGCAAGTAACGAAGAGCTGCAATCTACAAATGAAGAGCTCCAATCTGTTAATGAAGAACTTTATACTGTTAATGCGGAACACCAAAGTAAAATCAGTGAGTTGATCGATGTTAATAACGATTTGGATAACCTGCTGAATAATATTCACATTGCGACCCTGTTCCTGGATCAAAACCTTGATATTCGAAGATATACGCCAGAGATTTCTCACTTTATTCGTATCATCGAACAGGATATTGGCAGGCCATTCGATCATCTCGCTCATGAGCTGGTCGGTGTTGATCTGGATGATTTTGTAAAAAGAGCTAACGAAAACAATGAGTCGATTGAGAAAGAGGTCAAGGATAGAAATGACAATACATATCTAATGCGAGTACGCCCGTATCGTATCGGGCCAGATATCTTCTCCGGAGTATTATTGACCTTCATCAATGTTAATTCTGCAAAGAAAGCTCAAAAAGCCCTTATGTTAAGTGAAGAGCGAAACAAGCTCTCACAGGAAGCGGCCAACTTCGGTAACTGGGATTGGGATATAGAGACAAATCAAATGGTTTTATCGGAGACTATAGAAGGAATTCTTGGGCTGGATAAAGGTGAATTTGATGGAACCTACGATAGTTTTCTTCAATTTATTCATCGCGACGATAGGTATCAGGTCGAAAAGGCAGTTCAAGAGAGTCTCGACAATCCTCAAATACCCTTTCAGATCAAACACAGAATCGTAACACCTAAAAAAATAACACGTTGGGTACAGGAGCATGGAAGGGTTCATGTCGATGGTGACGAGTTGCCCACTCGTATGGTTGGAATCATAAAAGATATAACGGATGAAATCGAAGCTGAAGAGGCACTGAGCAGATCAAAAGCTCTTTACTTCTCGACATTAGAAAGTTTAGAGATGATAGCCGTTCAGCTTGATGGAAAGGGTAAAGCTATTTTTGCTAACGAGTACTTTTTTGAAGTGTCAGGTTGGAATAGTGATGATGTCATAGGTAAAAGCTGGATAGATATATGCATTCCTGAAGGCGAGCGGGAAGAGGCAAAAAAAGTCTTTAAAGGATTTGTAAAAAATTCGGGCAAAATGCCACATATTAGTAATTATGAAAACCATCTATCCTGTAAAAATGGAGAGAAGAAGCTTATTTATTGGAGTTATACGCCTGTTTATGATCGCCATGGAAATCGGGTAGGCGTTAGTTCTATAGGTCAGATTTTAGAATAATAAAAGTAGAGATTATGTGAACAGGGATTCTTTATTAGATTTAAGAGAACGAGCTGAAGAGCGTTTGAAAAAACCGAGCATTGATGATGTGTCGGCTCTTTCGCGCGAAGAAATATCAGAATTGCTTCATAACCTTCATGTTCATCAAGCCGAATTAGAGATGCAAAATGAAGAGCTGAGATATACACAGCAGGTTCTTCTCACAGCAAGAGACAAGTATTCAAAGCTCTATGATATTGCCCCGGTCGGATATTGCACGCTTGATGATAAAGGGATTGTTCGTGAGTGTAACCTTGCCTTTTGCAAAATGCTCAATCTTGGGCGAGACAAGATACTTCGAAAACCATTAGGGTCATTTGTTGAGGCTTTAGACCTTCCTGTCTTTAACAATCTGTTTAGGCAACGAAAAAACGAAGCTGAAAATAAAATAAGACTAAAATCAAGAGATAAAAAGGCAATACATGTACTGATGCGTGTACGCCATATCAATGATAATGAGAGTGATGCAGAGGCACAAAAGCTGGTTACAGTCAGTGATGTGACTCGACTCCATGAAATGTCTATAGAGCTAAAGATCAAAGGAAGAGCAATCGAAACAACCATGGAAGGCGTCATGATCTCCGATCATAACAATCAGATCTTCTATACCAATCCGGCATTTGAAGAGACAACAGGTTATAAACATGAAGATGTGGTAGGCAAAAATCCAGGGCTATTAAAGTCAGGTAAACATACCGAATCCTTCTATAAAGATATGTGGAGCACGATAAAAAAAACAGGAAGGTGGCGTGGCGAGATCTGGAATCGACGCGCTAATGGTGAAATATTTCCTGAATGGCTGAGTATAAGCACGATATTTGATGACCGACATCAACCAATCTATTATGTGGCGGTATTCTCTGACATTACCCGAGAAGAGAGTATTAGAAAAAGACTACACCAACTAGCCTATTACGACGGGCTGACAAACCTTCCTAATCGACATCTTTTCCAGGACAGACTAAAACAGGAGATTGCACATGCCAGGAGGAATAACACCTCATTTGCATTACTGTTTATGGATCTTGATCGGTTTAAAACGATAAATGACACGCTAGGTCATGCAACTGGCGATCATCTACTTGTTAAAGTCAGTGAGCGACTAAAAACACTACTAAGAGATATGGATACGATTTCCCGGATGGGTGGTGATGAGTTCATGATTCTGCTTCCATCAATTGACTCATCAAACGATGCAGTAAAGGTTGCACAGAAGATACTCGGATGTATGCAAAATCCATTTGATTTAGCAGGAAGGCAATATCATGTCAGTATCAGTATTGGAATAAGCAGTTATCCTTTAGATGGACTGGATGCCGAAAGCCTAATCAAGCATGCCGATATTGCAATGTATAAAGCTAAAGATAAAGGGCGCAATACGGTTCAGCTCTATGATGTCAAACTCAATGAAAAGATAAACAATGAGTTGTCTTTGGAAAACGAGCTAAGAAAAGCACTATCAGATGATCTGTTTTTCCTCGACTACCAGCCACAAATCGACTCTGTGACGAAACAAATCACAGGTGTCGAAGCATTGATTAGGTGGAAACATCCAACTAAAGGCGTCATATTTCCAACAGAGTTTATTCATATAGCCGAGGAAACCGGACTAATCGTCGATATTGGTTATTGGGTTTTGAGAAGCGCGGCCAATCAGTATCAAAAATGGATCAAAAGAGGCGTAGATATCGGATTAATGTCAGTTAACCTTTCTCCGCACCAGTTCCTGCAAAGCAACCTTATCGATAATATAAAACTGATACTATCTGAAACAGAGATGCCAGCGGATAAGTTGTGTATAGAGATAACAGAAAGCGCCGCGATGCCAAATATCGAATACAGTGTTCAGACGCTTCAGGCACTGAGAAAAGAAGGAATTAGTATCTCAATCGACGATTTTGGATCAGGGTTCTCCTCACTAAGCTCACTAAGAAAGTTGCCAATTGATGCACTGAAAATTGACAGACAATTTATCGATGAAATCCCTTCAAACCCTGACGATGTGGCCATTACAAAGGCGATCATCGCAATGGCGCAAACGCTTAATCTCAATATTATTGCCGAAGGGGTAGAGAATGAGAGTCAGTTTGATTTTATCAAAAAGCATGGAGGCCATGAGGTACAAGGCTACTATATTTGTAAACCAGCGAGTCCGATTGAGATAGAAAAATGGGTTTCAAATCATTGATGAATGGAGTTCATCTACAATTTGTTGAATATTTTTAACGATACCTAAATTGTTTTCATATAAATGCCACTCGTGTCTTGACTTCAAAAGTGCAAACAGCTTTAATTAGCGCCCTCAAATGGCTCGATAGCTCAGTCGGTAGAGCAGAGGATTGAAAATCCTCGTGTCGGTGGTTCGATTCCACCTCGAGCCACCATTTTCATTTTTTATGTTCAACTCATTCCATAATCAGAGTAATAAGCAGAATAACTTTCAGTGATAAGAATGTTTTTCCTTTTTTTAGCAGAAAATCTGTTTTTTTAAATATTATCAATAGTTATCAGCACCTAATTATATAGGTGCTGATAATTGTTTTAGTTATTCTTGTTGTCGGTTTCTTGCTTTGATTGCAGAGTGATCCTTACCAGATAATGAAAAATGAGAGTCACCGGTAGCGATCAACTCTTTTGTAGAACAAGAAGGATTACAACTTTTCTCAGTTTTAGACTCTAATATTCCTGGATTATAACGAAAACGTTGGACACCGAAATCGTCGAACCCTCCGCAGCCTGTAGTTAGAGCTATAAATTGCATTACTTCTAAAGATGCAAGATTCTGACTAAATGGGAAGACATTTTCATTTCTTAGGAAACGATGGTTATCAGGAAGACCACTAAAATATGAAGGCTCATCAAGCTTTCCTTCAGTTTCAGTTGACACATCGTCCCATGTATAAACACCTAAACAGTTCAAACATGGTCGTCCTGGCCCAACAGTTTGTAGTTGCCAGTCAGCACCCGAAAAAATACCATTTTTAAACCTGACATCAATACCACCATCAATAACAGGAATTAGGTGGGAATAGGCGAAATGGTTCAAAATAGAGCGCGGTCTGGGTCTATCAACACAACTAAAAAGTACATCACAATCAAGAGCCGCTTTATATCCAGGTTCTTCTACAACACTATATGGAACTGTTGCTATATTCAGTTGAGAGGCTGTCGCAATTTCAATCGCTCTCTCTTTTGCGACATCTATTTTTAACTTGCCAATATCGCTCTTAATTGCAAAATCAAGCCTATCTAGGTTGTGTTCTTGTATCTCATCAAAATCAATGAATACAAGATTAGTTAAACCCATCCGTGCTAATGACAATGCTACAAGGCCTCCAACACTACCTAGTCCGACAATTCCTATTTTTAGACGTGATAGTTGATCATAGTTTTTTTCCCCCCACACAGTAATTGTGCGTTTAATCATTTCAGATTTGTCAGGTATAGGAATAATCTGATCACAAAAATCTGTTTTTATTGTTTTGTCTATTACCCTGACAGACTTGCACCATATGCCTTTGTATGAATTTCCTTTTTGATTGGCCCAGAATCGGGCACTCCACGTTCCGTCTGAACCAGTTGTCATACCTAATAAAGGTAAATCTGTTAAAGCATTTGTAGATTTCATTAGTTTTTGTTCAGCTATGACGTCATCGTGGCTCATATACTGCCAACCCGGAACAGGATGACTATGTAAAAACGCTATTCCACATTTTTTTTCAATAGCTAACTGACATACTCGCTCATAATACTGAGGATTAAAGCTGGCATTACCATGAATTTGGCGGTCACCTTTTTTTGGGAGAATTATGGTATGAACAAGCGCCGTGAGGCGCTTGTTTCCATATGAAGGTGTCCATAATGCAAAGCAGACATCTTCATTATTGTCAGTCCTGATTAAGTGCTCTAGCAACTGTCTATTAGTAGAGCTTGTTATAGCAACACTGTATTCAGAGCTAAGCATTTTTGAATACCCCTGCAATTTGAGCCATTAAACGACGTGCCGACTGTTTTTGTTGGTTCCAGTTAAAGTTTTTAGACCAATATCGCCACTCTGAGCCTAAACTACTATTGATAATATTTCGTACATTAGGCTTGCTGTCATGCTTCTCATATAGTTGAGGTTGAGCTTTTATATGAATGGATGAGCCAACACTTTGAGGATAGTTAGGAGTTGCAGGAATACCTAGGTCAATGATTCTTCCTGCAAATTTTCCCAGTTCTATCAAATAATCTTTGATAACGACATATGGTTGATTATTTGGATCATTGACCAGAGTTACTTCATACCCAAGCTGTTCCAGCTCAAATATCAGTTGGTTCGGTCCATATGCAGAAACCGTTGTTGGTCCATCATGGAAAACAACGAACTTCATACCATTTTGTAATTCGATGATCTGAGAATCATCTTCATACTTAATTAGCTCATTGCCTTTCTTCAGGACAAGGGTTGTTTCGCCTGGATCTTCCTCAGCAAACTGCGAAAGAATGACGCCTGCAGATAGTTCAGAATGTTCTGTTTTGAACTGCTGTTTATCAATAAAGAAAACCGTTTCTTTATCATTTGAATGAGTAATAGATTTGCTCATTTCTATATTCCTCTTAAAAAATCAAAAATAATTAGCTGTGAGCAAGAGAGGTAGAAAATGATTAAATTGCACTCTCAGACTCAAATTGAAATTAGTGAGTTCTTGACTTTTAGAGTGAGGAAAGAGAGACTACGGTTGCGATTCCGGGGAAGTACTCGTATTTCCTCGTCTAAAAGGCAAACTCAAATATTTGGGTTTGTCTTTTTTTATGTCTTCATATTTTTACTCCTTCAAATATTTATTCTTAAGTTAATTACAGTAAGTTGCTAGCTATAAGCAATAACTTACTGATCCATAAATATTTCTGATCGCAAGTTTCTTGACCTACTAATCTTTCATAGTCTATAGTTTACATAAACTTGAAAAAAGATCAATATTGTAAACCGGAGATGCTTAAATGATTGGGGATCGTATCAAGCAAGCACGTATGGCCTCGGGTCTGTCGCTACGGGCTTTGGCGGAGAAGGTTGGCGTTTCTGCCATGGCAATTTCAAAGTATGAACGAGATGAATCTGTACCATCATCAGGTGTTTTATTGTCATTAGCTAAAGCACTAGGTGTGCGGACTGAATATTTCTTTCGACGTGTGGTTATTGAATTAACTAAGGACGACGTTAAACACCGTGATCAGCACCTTCTACCTGAAAAGGAAGAGTTAAAGGTATTAGCTGACGTAAAAGAACAATTGGAACGATGGTATGAATTAGATGCCTTTTTACCAATACCATGGTTTGTCCCTTTTACTCTACCATCTGAATTCAGTCATAAAAAAATTTCTGATTTCGATGATATTGAAGACATTGCGATTGATATGAGAAAACACTGGGATCTTGGTTTAAATCCAGTTCCAGATCTAATCGATTCATTTGAATCAAAAGGTATCAAAGTACTGACTACAAAATATGACGGTCATAAAAATTTCAATGGACTTTCAGCTCAGGTAAATGGCTCTCCTGTAATAGTACTAGGCTCAGGAGAACAATGGGCGGGAGATCGCCAACGTTTTACTCTTGCGCATGAACTAGGTCATCTGGTTTTAGAAGATTTACTTGATGATACTTTAAAAAATGATGAAGAAAAGGCATGCCATCGTTTTGCAGGAGCATTTCTAGCACCCAAAGATGCCGTATATAAAGCCTTTGGTCAAAAACGTAAAAAAATTGAATTACAGGAATTGTATATTCTCAAACACGAGTATGGCCTAAGCATGCAAGCATGGTCTTATCGTTTAAAAGATTTAAAAATAATCACCCAATCGACGCATTCTGAATTATGGAAAAATCATATGCGCCACTGGAAAAAAGCAGAAAAGGAACCCGGAGATCAATGCAGTAAAGAAAAAGACCGGCTATTCAACCAATTGGTATTTCGAGCCCTGGCTGAGGATTTAATTGGAGAATCAAAAGCAGCGGAACTTTTAGGGAAGACAGTTTCAGCATTACATTTATGCCGGAAAATGGAGTGTCCGAGTGATGTTGCTGATTAGTGATACAAATATAATCATCGATCTTGATGTTGGTGGAGTTTTAGAGCAAATGTTTAGGCTCCAAGAAGATTTTGCAGTTCCAAATATCCTATATTTAGAAGAACTGTCTGAGCAACATTCAGAATTACCTGCTCTTGGGCTGAAAATACTAGATATTAAAGAAGAGTTCATGAGAAAAGCGTATGAACTTGGTGGTATCTACAATAAGCCAGGCCGCAATGACATATTTGCATTGGTATTAGCACTACAAGAGAAGTGTACCCTGTTATCTGGAGATTCAGATTTAAGAGAGGCGGCAACTTCAGAAAACGTTGAAGTGCGAGGAACTCTTTGGGTTATGGAAAGGTTATTTGAGGAAAAGCTGCTAGATCTTGCTTCGATGGAAGCGGCATATGTAAGGATGAAAAAGGAGTCACGACGGTTACCATGGAATCAAATTGATGCACAGTTAGAAAAATATGAAAAACAGAAGTCGTGCTTGATTGAAATAGTATAAATATTTATTGCAAACTTATGATTCTAAAAGACAATTCCGGCAATAGTATTAGCAATTCCTTATAATTTGCTGTCATAATTAGAAAAGCTCAGCTAAGTTTCCCAGTTTTAAATACAGGTTGCTGGCAAAGATATGTTTTGTCGATAGGTATTTATTCCCCAGACGACACCCTTAATTGTTTATTCGAAATTCGAACCAAATGTGGTTGATAGACCTCATCCATGTGGTCTCACCGTTGGTCGCTCTTCGAGCGTCACATTTTGATCCGTTCAAAATGTTCTCCTGCTCTTCTCATCCCTTCGAAATCAGCCTAGTGGCTGCCCATTTTTAGCCTCAACTTTTTCGGTGTTTATCCAACTTTTTGGTCTATCTCAACCGTTTTTGTCGTGTTTCGTTAACTGAAAATTAAATTCAAAGAGTTTGTGCGCATTGAGTGATGTTATTAGAAGATTTCCGTTTATTGTCCAAATAAGATAGCGCTATTAGTTGTTTTTACGGGTGGATCATAGATCCCGTTTTCCAGATTAGGAGCAATAGAATGGTTTTAACACGTACATTATTGTATGCATTATTGTTGTCGTTAGTTGTTGGCTGTGTTTCGACTACAGAATCTGAAGATGATGAACACGATGATGATTATGATTCGGTCTCCGGTGCTACATCGACGACGACTAACACCAGCACCACTACAACGAATACTGGTACGACAAATACTGGTACGACAAATACAGGCACGACGAATACTAGCTTCTCGTTAACCACAACCAGTACAACCAGCACCACAACAGGTTGGGCTTTAAATGTTGCGAACACCTGTAACGGTAGCTCATTAAGCCCACAGTTAAGCTGGGCGAATCCACCGGCAGGAACCAATGCCTACATCATTATTGTGGATGAGCCAGCAACCTCTACGGTGCATTGGAGTATCTATAAGTTAATAAGCACGACAACCTCACTTGCAGAGGGAGCCTCTAATAGCGCGATGCCAACACCGACGCTCACTGTTGAGGGTTTGAATGATTTTGGTGTGCAAAGTTATAGCGCTCCGTGTCCGACTGATGGGCTTGCACACACCTATAAAGTGACAATCTTCGCCTTTAATAACCATCCGACCACGATCAATGAAACAATTGATGTTTATACCAGCGCGGAGTTGCAGGCGGCCTTTAGTGCTACGATCTTAGGCCAAGCTGAGATGACCTTTACCTATCAGTAATTAAGTAAAAGCACGTAAGACAAGCCACCTTCGGGTGGCTTTTTGTTATCTGATGATCATGATTTGCTTATATCGTGATAAGCGCAATTCATTACTCTAATCTGTACGGTTTCGTTACTATAATCCGTTATTTTTTAGAAGGTTATTATTGATACCTTCTTTTTCAAGTTGACCCTGAACAACTGATTACAAGAACAGATGTCGTGAATTGCTTTACCCCAATTCGATGACAAGTTGCGGCAAAGAGGCAGGACATGAACCAACCAGAAAACGAAACAGCAGATACTCAGCAACAAAAATCAGCAAAACCATTTCCAACAAAGACCGTCGTTGCCGCAGGACTCTTTGGACTGGGTGCGCTCTATATGTCCACAGTTGTTCCAACCGTTGAGATTGCCTGGGTAGCAGCAATCCTTATTTTGACGATCTATCTGTTTGCGTTTGAGGTTGTCGGCGTAGATGTTGCCGCGGCGTCTGTGATGGTGTTGCTTGGATTAACATCACTGTTAGCGCCGATCATGGGGTTAGAGCAGGGGTTGGTCGATAACAAACACCTTTTTGATGGCTTCTCATCCAATGCAGTGATCTCGATCATCGCTGTAATGATTATCGGAGCCGGACTCGATAAAACCGGAATCATGTCTCGTGTTGCTGCATTCATTCTCAAGATCGGCGGAACAACAGAGAAAAGGATCATTCCTATCATCTCAGCGACGGTCGGTTTTATCTCATCATTTATGCAAAACGTCGGTGCTGCGGCACTCTTTTTGCCCGTGGTTTCACGGATCTCGGCGCGTTCAGGCCTGCCGATGTCGCGTCTTTTAATGCCAATGGGTTTTACAGCAATCCTTGGTGGCACCATGACCATGGTTGGCTCAAGTCCACTGATATTACTGAATGACCTTATCCTGACCTCAAACAAAGCGCTTCCGGCAGATCAGCAGATGGATACATGGGGGCTATTTTCGGTGACGCCGGTTGGCGTGGCACTGATTATCACAGGGATCGCCTACTTTGTGATTGCGGGTCGTTTTGTTTTACCAAAAACAAAGAGCGAGAGCGCAACCGTGGGTGAAAACCCGATGAAATACTTCCATGATGTTTATGGTGTTGACCTGGCGCTCCATGAGGTGGTGATTAGCGATGGCAGTTCGCTTGCGGGAAAACAGATTGACGATATCGAGACCTACCATCGTGTTCGGGTGATTGCGACCAAGCGCCCAGGTGAAGAGAACCGGGTGGGCCCTGGAGCGTTAGCTCGTGATGTTGATCTTGAATCTGGGATGGTTCTGGGTCTGGTGGCTGATCCAGAAGATTTGGATCGCTTTGTTGAGACCTTTGGCCTTAGAAAACGTGAAATCATGCGTACCTTCATCGACGATCTCTCTCCACGCAAGGCGGGTATCGCTGAGGTGGTTATACCACCGAGATCGACGCTGATAGGAAAATCTGCACGTGATGTGTGGATGCGTAAAAAGTATGGTCTGGCAATGATCGGTCTGCATCGCAATGGTGAAACCATGCGTGAGGGTGATGACATCCGTAATATGCCATTCCAGGCGGGTGATACTCTTGTGGTACATACCGCATGGTCAGCTCTGGAAAGAATCGAAGGCAGTCGCGATTTTGTTGTGGTCACAACGGAGTATCCTCATGAAGAGAAGATGCGGCCAGAGAAGATCCTGCCAGCGCTAACCTTCTTTGGTATTGCACTGTTTATGGTGCTGTTCACCGATATCCGTCTCTCAGTGGCGCTACTGACGGGTGCGATGGGAATGATTCTGTCTGGAGTGCTTTCGATTGATGAGGCCTACGAGGCGGTAAGTTGGAAAACAGTCTTTTTATTAGCATCACTGATTCCGCTAGGACTGGCGGTAGAAACCACCGGTACCGCAAAATGGATCGCAGAGCAGGTATTATCCGTGGTTGGAACAGCCCCCATCTGGGTGATTCAAGCGGCTGTTGCGATGCTTGCAACCTTCTTCACACTGGTGATGTCGAATGTCGGAGCAACGGTGTTACTCGTCCCACTGGCGGTAAATATTGCGATTGGTGCAGGCGCTAATCCGGCGGTTTTTGCACTAACTGTAGCGATAGCAACCTCAAACTCGTTCTTGATTCCGACACACCAAGTTAACGCATTGATCATGGGGCCTGCGGGATATCGTGTGACCGATTTTATGAGAGCTGGGGGGATTATGACCATCCTGTTCTTAATCGTAATGATGGTGATGATGAACCTCGTTTTCTAACCGAAAATCCGCTAAGGTATTCAAAACATCCCGGCGATTGCCGGGATGTCTGTTTTTGGGAATTGATAACACAACAAATCGATATGAATAAAGAAGCAATTCAAAAGATACGCATCGATATACTCACCAATGAGCAGAGCGCTTTGTCGATGCTGCTTTCAAAAGAGGGTCAAATCAGCCGTCAGGGAAGCGGTAAGATCCCTGTTGATATGTTTACGGTAACAAGTGCTGATGATGGCACTATCTTCAACAAGATCCTCGAAAAGATAGATGACCGCGCCTTTGAACATGCGGGCGTCTATGATCATCCTGATAAACAAGGTGAAACAGTGACCATGAGCGTTGCCTTTCTAGGGGATGATTCTGATGTCACTTTTTTTGAATTTCGATACGGCACCGAGACAAAAGATGTCGGCCAGCTATTACCCTTCTTTGATCAATTTGTATCTTATGCGGTGATTATTACTGATGAGTGGTATCGAAAGGAGAAGAGTGCGGCTCAATCCGGAGATGCTGCTACAAAGGATGATCCACCAGCCTGACCTTTACAGGCTCACCCCAGGCATTGCTAATCTTCTGATGTGCTTGTTCAATATAACCGGTCGTCCAGAATCGGTATTGCCCTGTTACATCATCATGTTTAAGTAATGATTCAATCGTTAAACGGCGCTTTAGCTCTTTTGCCACAGGATTGACGACATCCAGAATAGTGGCCTTATCGCCATAAATTTTTTCCATTTGTGGCTTTAAAAAGGAGTAGTGGGTACACCCAAGCACGATCTGATCGGCCATTTTAATAATCAGGGGATCGATATAGTGCTGAATGGTTTTTATAGCGAGTTCGCTATCAAAATCACCCTCCTCAACTAACTCAACCAATCTCGGGCAGGCCTGTGTGTGCACCTCAACCTGATGGGCATACTGAGTAACCAGTGAATTAAATGAGCTGCTTTTAAGCGTCTGTTCGGTTGCTAATACGCCTATCACACCCGATTGGCTGGAGATCGATGCCGGTTTCACCGCAGGTTCGACACCAATAAAGGGAATATCAAAATGCGCTCTTAAATAGCCAATAATATTGACCGTTACCGTATTACAGGCGACAACGATCGCTTTGGCACCGTTATTTATCAGAAATTGAACAATGTGTGCAGCACGCCGCTCCAAGAGATCAACAGGCTTGGTGCCGTAGGGTGCAAAAGCCAGATCCGCCACGTAGATCAGATCCTCAGCGGGTAACTGTTCAATAATGCCTTTTGCGATGGAGAGGCCGCCGATGCCGGAATCAAAGATGCCGATAGGGTTGTTGTTCATGGATGGTTATTGTTGTTATGAAAGTGAATCTATTTTCAGGTAGCACTCGCAGAAATGCTACTGAAAAAATATGGATCAGACCAAAAGCATACTTTTACGAACACTTCTGGCACGGCCACCGGCAGGTGAGTAAATCTCAGTTACTGATTTGTTGTAGAAACTAGCTCGCTTTATAGAGCCAGCTTTTCAGCAGTTGGGTTAAACGGGGCATAATCACATAGGTCATCAATATGACCTGTGTCGGGATTATCACCATCAATTTTTCCCAAAATGGAAAATCACGAATCACGGGCCCCAGAATCGTACTGATGCTTAACACCAGTGTGTATACAACGATGATCATCACAAACGCCATTTTGGCTCTTGATGGTACATGAGTCACCGGAATCGATGGCAGATCAAACCAGAACTCCAGACCGGTCACCTTCTTTCGAGTCTCTTCACCCTCTACAAAAGATGAGACCTGATTCAGCCACTGAGCACGTTCTTCAGACTGCTCCCAGTTGTAGGCATTGGGGTAGTTATCAAAACGATAGATGATGACATACTCCCCCTTGGTCGCATCACTGGGGCGCAGGACATTGGTACCCATATGTCCGGGATATTTTGCTGCAACCAGAGAGATACCATGGATCCACTCTTCGTAAGCCTTCTCCATCCCTGGTTTGGTTTTACGAGAGACGCTGACGGTTATAGGACCATCATCACTATTCTGTTGTGCTGTCATGGATTACTCTTCCTGTAACGACTCATGATTAGTCTGGTGTTGATGCATCCAGCTTGGCTTTTGATACACCCCCGATGCTCCAGTCTTCAGCAGGAACCTCATACAATACAACTCTTACCTGTGATAGGTTCACATCAAGATTTCTGGCGGCAGCCTCAGCGACTTCACGACAAAAGGCATCCTTCTTTTCCTGTGATCTTCCTTTGATAATGGTTGCTTGAACTAGTGGCATAGCGCTCTCCTGTTACTCAGTTTCTAAGCAAAACTGACGTTGATAGATCCCAAATCCTGATAACGAACTGATACGAAATCTCCGGCTTCAACCGCAACCGCTGGAGTGATTCCCCCGGTCATGATGAAGGTGCCGGCAGGTATCACTTCACCACGCTCAGCCAACATGTTTGCCAGCATGGCAACACTGGCAGCAGGGTGACCCAGCACTGCGGCACCTGCTCCCAATTCAACAACCTGTCCATTCTTCTCCATCACAACACCGAGTGACTTTAAGTCAACATCCTCAATACGCTTTAGATTACCACCGGTAACAAAACGTGCAGAAGAGGCGTTATCCGCAATGACCGATTTCAGGTCGAAGTTAAAATTCTCATAGCGTGAATCGATGATCTCAACCGCAGGCACGACGCTGGAAATCGCATCCAGCACATGGGCAATGGTGCAGCCAGGGCCAGAGAGTTCTTTATTGGTGATTACCGCAATCTCTGCTTCAACCTTGGGGTGGATCAGCTCACTGGTATTAATGGTGCCACCATCGGGTACGCTGAAGTAATCACACAAAAATGCATAGAGTGGGTTTTCAACACCCATTTGCGCCATCTTGGCATAAGAGGTCAGCCCCATCTTAAGCCCGACAATCTTTGTGCCACGCTCCTCTTTGCGACGACGGATTTCCCACTGGATATCGTAGGCGTCTTCCCAATCCATATCGGGATAATCGTTAGTAATCTTCTTTACGTCGTAAGCCTGTAATTCAGCATTCTCAAGATGTTCTGCCAGCTCGGCAATCACTTTTTTATCTAAGGTGCTCATGTTTTAAACTCCAGTGCGTGACATTTCTAATGCCACATCTTCAATCATATCTTCCTGTCCACCGACCATACCGCGGCGCCCCAATTCAACCAGTAAATCCCGGCTGTCAACGCCATAGCGTGCCTGTGCCCGCTTTGCAAAAAGTAAAAATGAGGAGTAAACACCGGCATAACCGAGCGTTAATGCATCACGATCCACCCGAACCGGCTGATCCATCATCGGAACGATCAGGTCTTCGGCCACATCGGTGAGCTTGTAGAGGTCAACACCATGATCGATACCCATACGGCTACATACCGCAATAAATACCTCAAGTGGTGTGTTACCCGCACCAGCGCCCAGTCCGGCTGCTGATCCGTCAATTCGTGTTGCGCCAGCTTCGACTGCGGCGATGGAGTTTGCAATACTCATTCCAAGATTGTGATGACCATGAAAACCGAGTTCTGTCTCAGGTAACAGCGCATCACGAACCGCACTCAATCGATCCGTCACATCCTGAGGCAGCATATAGCCAGCAGAGTCGGTCACATAGATACAGTTGGCTCCGTAGCCTTCCATTAACTTGGCTTGCTTAACCAACCCTTCAGGATCGAGCATGTGAGACATCATCAGGAAACCGACAGTATCCAGACCCAGTTTGGCAGAGGCAGTGATATGTTGCTGAGAGACATCAGCTTCGGTGCAGTGGGTTGCAACGCGAATAGTGTCGACGCCACAGCCATGCGCCATGTTCAGCTCTTTAACCGTACCGATACCCGGTAGTAATAGTGCAGAGATCTTGGCGTTTTTAACGTGTGGACGAACAGCGGTTAGATACTCTTCATCGGTATGCGCCGGAAAACCGTAGTTGACCGAAGCCCCGGCCAAACCATCACCATGGGTCACTTCAATCAATTGAACACCAGAGCGATCAAGTGCACTGGCGATGGAAATCATTTCATCGATAGAGATTCGATGACGCTTAGGGTGCATACCATCTCGTAGACACATGTCGTGGACGATAATTTTGCGGCCTTGTAAGTCGTTCATGTGAATTCTCCGTTAATTAACCGACAGCAGATGCGTCGTTGGTTTCAAGTGTGATCGTGCCGTTGGAAATCTCTTCGGCAAACATTTCAGCAGTGCGTAGTGCGGCGGCAGTCATAATATCCAGATTACCGGCATACTTGGGCAGGTAGTCACCGAGCCCTTCAACCTCCATGAACACCGATACGCGGTTGCCATCAAAAATAGGCCCGTTCTTGAGCTTGTATCCAGGCACATATTTTTGTACTTCGGTGATCATCTGATTAATCGACTCGATGATCTCATCCTGCTTCGGCTCCTCTTCAGTGAGGCAATGTATGGTGTCACGCATCATTAATGGCGGCTCAGCAGGGTTTAGAATAATGATGGCCTTGCCCTTTTTCGCACCACCGACCTTTTCAACAGCACCAGCAGTGGTTTGGGTAAATTCATCAATATTTTTACGTGTACCAGGGCCTGCTGATTTAGATGAGACCGTGGCAACGATCTCGCCATATTCAACGGCCTGGACACGGGAGATAGCAGCTACAATGGGAATCGTCGCCTGTCCACCACAGGTCACCATGTTCACATTCATTTCGCGTTTACCGATATGATCCTTTAGATTGACTGGCGGCACACAGAACGGGCCAATCGCTGCCGGTGTCAGGTCGATCATCATCGCGCCTTGCTCCTGAACCTTGCGGCTGTTCTCTGCATGAACATAGGCAGAGGTCGCATCGAATACCACTTGAATATTATCTTCACGCATATGTGGAACCAGGCCATCCACACCTTCATGGGTGGTTTTGATGCCCATCGCTTTAGCGCGTTCCAAACCCTCAGAATCCGGGTTTATGCCCACCATCCACACAGGTTCAATCCACTCACTGCGCTGGGCTTTGTATAAAAGGTCAGTACCGATATTCCCCGGGCCAACAATTGCACAACGTATTTTCATTTTATTTCTCCAAATCTTAATCGGTGCGGTTACACAAAACGAACCGCTGTGCGCCCAAGCCCACCAATCGTTACCGTCATAAAGTCACCTGGCTTTACGGGCTGTAGTGGAACAAGGGAGCCGGAAAGAATTACTTCGCCGGCCTTTAACGGGGTGCCGAGTCTACCCAGCGTATTTGCCAGCCAGACCATACAACTCACCGGAGATGCGCCAAGCGCTGCGGCTCCGGCTCCGGTCGAGGCGAGCTTGCCATTGAGTTCTAAAACCATGCCACAGGTCGAAAGATCGAGTGACCGCGGGCTGATAGCATCCTGTCCTAAAAGAAAGTAGCCGCATGAGGCATTGTCGGCGACGGTATCCTGAATCTTGATCTTCCAGTCGCGGATACGCGAATCGACAATCTCAAAACAGGGCACTATAAAATCGGTGGCCTGCAATACATCAGTTGCACTTATGCCGGGGCCGATTAAATCTTTTTTCAACACAAAGGCGATCTCGCCTTCCGCTCTTGGCTGAATCATTTTGTCGGTGATCGAAAGGGGCTCACCCTCTTCTGCCACCATCGCATCGGTTAAATAGCCAAAATCGGGTTGATGTACACCCAGCATGTTTTGCACCGCTTTACTGGTGACACCAATCTTTTTACCGATAACCTTCTCGCCATCAAGATCGATACGTTTTTGCAATAGTTTCGAAGACACCGCATAGGCATCTTCAATCGTCATATCCGGCTGCTTATCTGTTAGCGGATCGAGCATTGTCTGATTGCGTAATGCATCATATAAATCGTCTGCAAAACCCTGTATTTGCGTCTCATTCAGCATGGTGATTTCCTATTAAAGTTTGATACAGATGTTTTTTAACTCGGTATAAAATTCCATCGAATGCACACCACCTTCGCGTCCGATCCCAGAATTTTTCATACCGCCAAATGGCGTTCTTAAATCGCGCAGGAACCAGGAGTTAACCCAGACAATACCGGCATCAATTTGACCAGCAACGCGATGTGCTCTGCCCAGATTTTCAGTCCATACCGCAGCCGCCAAACCATATTCAGTATCGTTAGCCAGCTTGATCGCCTCCTCTTCGGTATCGAAAGGGGCGATATGACAGCAGGGGCCGAAGATCTCTTCTTTTATAATGGGCGAGTCTTCGGGCAGGTCTGTCCAGATCGTTGGCTCTACCCAGCAGCCATCCTTTAAGGCGTCAGGCATTGCCGGAGTCCCGCCGCCAGAGACAACGGTGGCGCCTAAATCTTTTGCTTTTTGATAATAGGAGAGTACTTTTTCCTGATGCTCTTTACTGATGAGTGGGCCCATGGAGGTACACTCATCATCCCATGCGCCAAGGTGCATCGATTCAGCACTCTGTTTGAGGCGGTTTACAAACTCATTAAAGATAGGGCGTTGGACATAGACTCTTTCTGTACCCAGACAAACCTGACCACAGTTGGCAAACACTGAGCGCATCGTGCCCTCGATCGCCTTATCCATATCACAGTCATCAAAAATGACCGCAGGGTTTTTACCACCCAATTCAAATGAGACGTGGCGAATATAGTCGGCACTGTTTTTAATAATGGCGGCACCAGTACGGGTTTCACCGGTAAAGGTAATTCCATCGACATCAGGATGACCGGTTAGATAGGAGCCAGCCGATTCAGGACCAAAGCCATGAACCACATTAAATACACCTTTTGGTACACCGGCTTCTGCCATCACTTCGCCTAATAAAGTGGTGGTTCGTGGTGTCTCTTCAGAAGGCTTAACAATAACAGTATTGCCACAGGCCAAAGCCGGGCCTACCTTCCAGGTCATCAACAATAAGGGCAGATTCCAGGGGCTGATCACGGCGATAACGCCTTTGGGTTTACGCTGTGAGTAGTTGATTGCGCCTTTTCCATCAGGCGTATCCAGCATAAAACTTTCGGTAGGGACATTTTTGACCAGATCGGCAAACACCTTGAAGTTCGCTGCGCCTCTTGGAATATCGATATGAGAGGCCAACGATTTCGGCTTACCGGTATCCAGACATTCGGCTTCCAGAAACTCATCAAATCGAGCGTTGATACCATCAGCCACCTTATGCAATAAGGCCATTCTTTGTTCGGTGGTTAGATAACCCCAGGGGCCTCGCAGTGCCTCCTTAGCTGCCTGAACAGCCTGGTTGACCTCTGCTTCTCCAGCTTCATGGACAATGCCAATCTGCTCATTGGTCGCTGGGTTGATGTTGGCAAATGTCTTACCGGATGCTGATCCGACATATTCACCATTAATAAAATGTTTAATTTCCTTCATGCGTACCATCTCATATTGTTAACTATCACAAGGCGATGGTTCACCCAACACCCTCAATGATTAGCAAAATAATCGCTAAATTATGAAAATATATATATTAATAGGTTACTCGTTTTTTATATATATACAAGTATTTTGTCGATATTTATGCGTTTATCAATAAAACTCGAAAAACCATTAATTCTCTTGGTATACTGCGAAAAAGGAACTAACTGAGATAACAGCGCCATGATCAGCACACCACAAACAGAGATAGCACCCAGAACCTTGACTGATTCGGTCTATCATCGAATCCGGGAAGACATCATTCAGGGAAAACATGCCCCTGAGAGCAAGCTAAAAATCGAAGAGCTCAAGAAGATCTATAGTGTTGGTGCCACACCCATCCGCGAAGCCCTGAGTCGGCTTAGTTCTGATGGTTTTGTCATTACCGAAGGCCAGCGAGGGTTTAAGTCAGCCCCGATCTCGATTAAAGACCTTCAGGATGTCACCGATCTTAGAGTGATGCTGGAATCTAAAGCGTTGAAAAAGAGCATCGAACAGGGGGATGATCACTGGGAATCCCGGGTTGTTGCCGCCTTTTATCAACTCACCAAAGCTGAGAACAACAAAAGCGCAGACAATCTCGAAATATGGGAACAACGCAACAAAGAGTTTCATGAGGCGCTCATCTCTGCCTGCTCATCGGACTGGCTAATCAGGTTTTATCGTGTGCTTTATGATCAGCATAAACGCTATCGAAATATATCTATTACCTCCTCAAGCAAGAACAATGAGGGACGAGATCTACATGCAGAGCATCAACGAATCTATGATGCGGCGATCTCAAGAGATGTTGAAGCTGCGTGTGCCGAGTCTGAAGAGCACATTAGAAAAACCGCGGTCGTCTCTCTTAAGGTGCTTGAAGAGCGGATGAAAACCAAATCCTCCAAAAAGAGCAAAGCTTAAACCGCTACTTTTTTTACGACATTCAAATAAAAATGCCGGAGGAGTTTTACCTCCTCCAGCATTTGTGATCACGATCAACAGGCTTTAGGCTAACGCTTGTAAGCCGGCTCTTGCACACACTTCATCTTGCTCTTCACTTCCGCCAGAAACCCCGATAGCAGCGACGATTTCACCGTCGATCTCTATAGGGAAGCCGCCGCCAAAAATGACGAGACGATCACGATGAACAATCCCTTCTCTTAATACCTGACTCTCTTCAAGAATCCCCATCCACTCACCCGTCGGAAAACCAAAACCAACAGAGGTGTAGGCCTTATCGATAGCGATATCAATAGAGTGTAAAAAGGCACCATTCATGCGCTGAAATGCAAGCAGATTGCCGCCGCGGTCAACCACGGCAGCATTGATCTTTATCCCCAGTTCATCAGCCTTTTGAACAGCGGCTGCAACAACAGAAGCAGCCGCTTGCCAATGCAACTGAAGCTCGCTGATTACTGCGGCCATTAGGTCACAACACTCAGGAATGCATCGTTGAGTACACGGTCATGGTAGAAGATACCTTTACCAACCTGGCCGTAGTCCCAAATCCGTAGAGGATGATCAGGATAGGCAGCATAACCACCACAATAAACCTCATTACGATTACCTGATGGGTCAAAGAAGTAGATGGTTTGACCACGAGTGATACCGTGACGGGTGGGGCCGATATCCAAAGAGACATCATTCATAGAGATAATATCTGCGGCTTGTCCTACCTCGTTCCAGTCATTTAACAGGAACGCAGCATGGTGGAGTTTGCCTGGTTCTGCATACTCTACAAAGGCGATGTCATGTGCTTTCATACCACAGGTTAACCATGTGGCGAGTGAATCTTCACCCTCTGGCATGTTAACGCGCTCAGGCTCGTAGAAGCCCAGAACATCAATCATGAACTCTCTTGCTTTACCAAGATTAGGGCCATAACAAAGCAGATGGTCAAAACGACTCGCGCCCATACCATGAGGACGCTTAGGATAGATATCAGGATTCTTGACTCCTGGATTATCTTCTGATGATTCAACATCGTGATAAAGTTCGATTCGGTGACCCGTAGGAAGCGTAAATCCGATACGGCGACCAAAGCCAGGTTGCTCGCCTGCTGCGACGTGATCAACCTCTAAACCCCACTCAACGATCTTTGGTTCGATATCTGTCAGATACTGGTCACTGTCTACTTTAAAAGCAACAAAATCCATACCGGCAGTATCGGCTGGTTTCAATACAACACTGTGATGATCAAACTCATCCCAGCCTTTGAAATAGACTCTGCCGTCGCCGCCTTTGCATACAATATTTAATCCAAGAATGTTTTGGTAATGGTTGATTGCCTCATCCATATCCAATACACGTAGCTGGATTAGTCCGGGTCGTAAAACACCTTTTAGCGCCATTTTCAACTCCTCTGTTTATGAATAAAAGTTACTTTTACAGACGTAACCTTGTGATTAATCTTTTCTTGTATAAGAACTTTGGGACAGAAAGAATGAGATAGGCAGCTCAACGTGTTACTGATTTTTTAATCAGACCGATTACCTTCAAGGTAATATCAGTCGTTGGCTGACATCGACAGGCCAGTACACGGTGTTCTGCTTCATCAAGCTCTGAAACAAATGCTCGACTCATCTTCTTCTTCGTATACTCACCGGAAGTCACTTGCACTTTGCACACACCACAACCACCACCGCGACAACCAACCGGGATCCCTTTTTTACCCAAATGCGCCATTCCCATAAGTAGAGATTGATCATCTGAACAACTGTAGGATTCGCCGGTATCTTCGATAATGATGTTATGTTGCATTCTTCTCTTCTTCTGCACCTAAAAAGTTCACGGTTTTAATGTTTCAACGATGTTTTGATGAAAGACCGTGAGCAGAGATAGTGCAGATAGTGTGCCAATATGATGCAAGTTTACGAAATCGTAAAAAATTTCGAAAAATGCGTTAATAATTGATCAAAAAGTGAGAAGATTTGGCGGGCAATGATTCATCAAATGATTAATTAGTTATTATTTGATAAATATTTGGTAGTATAGGCAGCTTAAATTGTCGATATTAAATAATTACACGATTTTTTATTAATTATCGAAATTATAGGGTTGTTAATTCTGAGTATTAAGTTAAGCTTTTAATCAAATGGTAAAAGTTTTACTAAATGGTAAAAATTAGTTTTATTATTTAGTGAAAATCTGAATAAAACGAGTCAAAGAGGCACATTATGACAACACAAGTTGATTTAAGTCATGATTACAAGTTTCCATCGAGTCTGTATCTGACCTTTGAGCCGGGAAATATCATGCTCGACGACGAGCGTATGATCATGCTGCATGTCGATGCAATGGCCTCATTACGCAAAGAACTCATTGATACCCTGGGTACAGAGCGAGCACGCGGAATACTGACTCGAATGGGATACGCCTCTGGTGTCCGGGATGCAAAAATCACCCGTAAAATGATGCCGGAAGCCAGCGATGAAGAGCTACTATTAATGGGGCCGGAGCTTCACATGCTTGAAGGCATTGTTAAAGTCACCCCGTTAAAAATCGATATTGATATTGTTAAAGGACAATATCTTGGTGATCTGATCTGGGAAAACTCCTTTGAAGCAGAATCACACATCAAAAATTTTGGTGTCCATACAGAATCGGTTTGCTGGACACAAATCGGATACGCTACCGGATACACCAGTGAAATTGTCGGCAAGTTTATTCTGTATAAAGAGCCAGAATGCCAGGGCAAAGGTGATCGTCACTGCCGTAATGTCGGTAAACCCGTTGATGAATGGGACGATGCAGAAGAAGACCTCAAATACTTCCATCCGGATCATATTGCTGATCAATTATTAAAACTCCAGGAGGAGGTTGCCAACCTGCGATACTCATTGGATGAGGATACCGCCTTTGGCGATATGGTCGGTAGCTCGCCATCATTTATGCAAACGTGTGAGTTAATCAAAAAGGCGGGTGATAGCAATGTCACCGTACTACTACTGGGTAAAACCGGTGTCGGAAAAGAGATGTGCGCCCGTGCGTTACATAGTGTTAGTCCACGCGAAAAAAAATCGTTTGTTGCACTGAATTGTGCGGCTATACCCGAAGAGCTTATAGAGTCTGAATTATTTGGTGTTGAAAAAGGAGCCTTCACCGGTGCACATCACTCCCGTCCAGGTCGATTTGAACGCGCTCATGGCGGCACACTCTTTTTGGATGAGGTTGGCGATCTCTCTCCCGCTGCACAGGTAAAGCTATTGAGAGTTTTACAGGAGGGCGAGTTTGAACGAATAGGCGACACACGAACACGAAAGGTTGATGTTCGCGTCGTTGCCGCTACCAATATCGATTTACAACAGGCAGTCGATGAAGGTACGTTCCGAGCTGATCTCTACTATCGTCTTAATATCTTCCCAATCTTGATTCCATCATTGCAGGAGCGACAAGAAGATATCCCAGCCTTAGCCAAGCGCTTCTTAAAAAAATATACCGCGTTGCACGGCAAGCGTATTCCCGGGATTAATGAGCAAGCACTCGCCGCTTTAAGGGATTATGACTGGCCAGGAAATATCCGTGAATTAGAAAACATGATCGAGCGTGGCGTAATCATTGCCAGTAATGACAGCCTGATCGATCTTCCACATCTGTTCCCTCATGTAAATATTGCCAATCCGCAACAGACAGATAAAGAGAGCACCCAAAGTATAGAGCCCACCACCACAACCACCGATGACCTACATCAACTGGTTGATAAAGTGTTAGATCAAGGCATTAAGCTAGAAGATTTCGAAAGCCAGCTACTGCAAAACGCGGTGAATCGCGCCAAAGGCAACTTATGCTCAGCAGCCCGAAGCCTTGGCATAACCAGACCCCAGATAGCCTATCGTATGAAAAAACTCGAAACGTGATCAGCTTTATTGGCTCCAAATAAAAAGCAGCGCATGTCGTATGAAAGACAAAGTACGCCCAGTGGTTGATGATGAGTCTTTGCAATACTGACAGCCAAAACCGTAAACCAGATTATCAAGATGTTTTGAAGATTCTGTTTATAGTGCTATGTTCATAATTCAAGCAACCAATTAATCGATCATCACGGATAAGGAGAAGAGATGAAACCAATCAGAACATTTGGCGTCATAAGTCAATATTCGTGCCGTCGGCATAATCAAGCTGTTAAGCACAGAAGGGCGCACCTTCATGAATGAAAGCAACATTGAACATCTGAGCCGATTTTGCGCCCTTCTTACAGATTGGTTTGAAGGACGTTATGAGGATCGCTCAGAGCAAGCGCTAAGAAGAGAAATAAACGAAATGGCGCCGAGAGCGAAAGGCATCATCAAGGAGGCAGGTTGTCTTCAGTTGATGAATTTAGCGCCGCCAGCCTCTATTGGAGGTGTGGCCATTCAGAACGCCGACCCTTTTGATATGTTGTTCACGGATTATTACGGGCATTCCGTAATTACCGATATCATTGATATGGCGCATAGAGCGATAGGCGTTATAAAAGACTCGAAAGTAAACGAGGTTGCGCCGGGCAATCGCATGTATAAACAAAGATTCGCTCAATCCGTTTTTGAGCGTTACAGAGGAATGTCCGCTATGGAGAAACTTGGGGTATTTGGGTCGTTGGCATCGATACTTGGGCTTGTTTTGTATTTCGTTACGCCTCAAGCAATCTCAGAGCAAAACAATAATCAAGCCTTTACGGGAGGAGCAAATAGCCCAGCCATCGGAGCAAATAGTGGTAGCGTGACAATCAATTACAACAACTCTCATAGCAAATCAGCCGTCCTTAGAAACCCAAGTGCCGGAGCAACGCTATTGGTGAGCAAACCTACGATTATGGCCGCTTCACAGCCTGCTATGCATGTTTGTATGGTTCCGGCTGGCACCTCAATAAAGTTAACGGGAAGAAAGGCGAACCAAGGCCCAGTGGATATGTGGCGCGAGGTTACTGTTACCGAGGGCGATTGCGTCGGAAAAACAGGATGGGTAGCAATTGAGAACGTGAGCTATGAGTGAGGCGCTTAACACATATGAGCCTTCTCCCCGTCAATAGGCATTAACAAACAATTCGGTCATCATTCTTGGTGGCCGAGTTAAATCGATTAACAAACTCGATTACTTCATCTGTCATCGTTGCTGTTAAATAGAATCGTTTACAGCAAACACATATCGAGGGTCTCTTATTGCAGTCTCACTGCTGCCTGTCTTCTATCTCAATCCATTGAGCTGA
>JBNKZU010000043.1:0-93327 GCA_050301795.1 Thiohalomonadaceae bacterium
TAACACTCAGGAATTATTATTCAAGAAAATATTTTAGATTTTATTAATATTCCAATATTGCTCGTATACGCAATCCATTGGCGTACTCATCCTTTGAGTGTAACGATCAAAAAATGTTCAAAAAAAACATTTGAACTTCGAATACCTAACCGCAATGTTGTAATAAATGACAAAAAGAGTTTGATATTTATTAGGAGTTGTGGCTGAATATTAGCAAATGCTAATTTAGATAGTAGAGGATAGCACTATGTTTGGTATAAATGAAGTTGATGTTGATCAGTTAGATGATTTGATAGCCCAGGGTGAAGATATATTACTTATTGATGTCCGCACCCCGGCGGAGATAGCTCAAGGCGCAATCCCTGGTGCGGAACACTTGCCACTGCATCTTTTGCCTGTTCATATCAGTCAAATCCCCAGTGATAAAAAGATTGTGTTTTATTGTCGTACAGGTGCTCGTTCTGCCCAAGCCTGTATGTTTGCTGCAAATCAGGGCACTTCAAATGTCTGGAACCTGCGTGGTGGGATAATGGCATGGGCAAGAGAGGGAAAGGCGGTCGCATAGCACCGCTTTTTTCTAAAACCCAGTAAAAAACATATCTATTACAAAATTCTAATTTGGTAATATTTATCGTTTATAAAACAAAAAGATAGCCGTTTCTCTTAAAAAACAATCCAACTTTTAGTGGAATTTTTATGCTTGCTTTCGCTTGCAAGTTGGAATATAAGAGTAGGATTGTTTACTAATTTACGGATTAGTACATTCTACCCATCCAATTTAATAATGACTCGTTGAGGAGACCAATAATGTCAAATTTTGATCAGGAGCTTGACGCTTCAGGCTTGAACTGCCCACTTCCAATTCTTCGTGCGAAGAAAGCAATTTCAGGGCTTTCAGCAGGTCAGGTTCTTCGTATCGTTGCGACTGACCCAGGTTCTGTTAAAGACTTCGAAGCCTTCTGTAAACAGACTGGCAATGAATTGATGGAATCAGGTGAAGAAGGCGGCAAGTTCGTCTTTATGATTAAAAAGTCGTAAATTATAACGAATAGAATTCAGGGGAAAATCAGATGTCAGACCAGAAGAAAATGGCGATTATCGCTACAAAAGGCACGCTTGATTGGGCCTACCCTCCGTTTATTCTTGCCTCAACTGCTGCAGCACTGGGCTACGAGGTTGAGATATTCTTCACCTTTTATGGATTACAGGTTATTAAGAAAGACCTGAATCTTCAGGTAACATCGCTTGGAAATCCTGGAATGCCAATGCCTATGCCAATGCCGGTACTGCTTCAAGCACTTCCGGGCATGCAAGCAATGATGACTACCATGATGAAAGCAAAAATGAAGTCAAAAGGTGTTGCCAGCGTCGAAGAGTTGCGCGAACTATGTCAGGAAGCTGATGTTAGATTCGTCGCATGTCAAATGACCGTTGACCTGTTCGATATGGATCCAAGTGAGTTTATCGATGGCATCGAGTTTGGCGGTGCGGCAACTTTCTTTGAGTTTGCTGGGGATTCTGATATCTGCCTCTATATCTAAGATTTGTAAAAGACAAATCACCAAAAACCCGGCAACGCCGGGTTTTTTTATGTCTGGAATATGAGTATTAGTTAAATTATATATTAAAAATATTTATGCATAGGGCAATAATACTTGAGTAAAACATTGGATTTTCTTATTGACAATATTGAAATATCTCTATTAAGGTGGGCGAATAATAACACTACAAATTAGTAAAGTATTTAATGAAATACTAATACGGTGTCTATGTTACCAACTGGAGAAGCCCTTATGCCAACAAAGAATAAAATCCTTGCACTATCCATAGCAATGGCTTGTGCACCTGTTACTGTTTTTGCAACCAATGGTATGAACCTGGAAGGCTATGGGCCGATAGCCACCGCAATGGGTGGTGCATCAATGGCCTACGATAACGGCACTGCTGCGATGATGAATAACCCAGCCACATTGGGTTTAATGGAGGATGGTCGCAGATTGGATCTTGCTTTAGGTGTGTTGGCTCCTGATGTAAAAGCAAGTTATGGAACGTTCTCATGGTCTTCCGATGCGACTAGCTTCATGATGCCTGCCATAGGTTGGGTTGGTAAAGATGACGGTAAAGCATTTGGTTTTGGTGTTTTTGCTCAAGGCGGAATGGGCACTGAGTTTAACCCTACCAGTACACAGCCTACGCCAGGTTCCGCATTTGTAGTAACACCAACCTCTACGAATCCGATGGGTGGAAATCTCTCTAATACATCGACGATTGCCTCAACAGTCATGGGGTGGGAAGAGATGTCCGAAGTTGGGGTTATGAGAATTATGCTTCCATTTGCGATGAATATGGGAGGTGACACATTTACTGTTGGCGCCAGTCTGGATTATGTAAAAGCCAATCTTGATATCAAGATGGTTATGCCTGGTGGAATGATGCAGGACATGATGCCCGGATTGGGTGGAACTGAACAAGCTGGCAGTATTACTGGCTCATTTGTAACAACGATGGCAGGAATGATGGGCGCTGGCCCAGGCAAATTGCAGGCGTTGTATGGTGGTCAGTTCGATTTTGCAGATTCCAGTCCATATACCGGTCAGACTACAGGAGGTGGTTTAGCGGTAAAACTAGGGTTTACGATGCACATGGGAGACAGCCTGACCATTGGTGGTACTTTCCATAATAAAACAGCAATCGCTGATCTTGAAGGTAATGGAACGCTTAATATGGCAATTGCAGCGGATCCAGGTACAGGGTCAACTGATATGGTTGTTCCTATGTCGGGTAAGCTTTCAGTTAAAGATTTTCAATGGCCAACAACCATTGCTGTTGGTGTAGCATTCCAGCCGAATGATATGTTTATGGTTACTGCGGATGTAAAACAATTGAAGTGGTCAGACGTGATGAAAGACTTCAAAATGGGATTTACACCAGATGCAACGCAGTCAAATGCTATGGCTCAAAACATGGTAACCGGTGGTGCCACACAGATGGATGCTACACTTTTCCAGAATTGGGATGATCAGACTGTAATTCAGGTTGGAGTTGCATTTAATGTTTCAGAGCAACTAACACTTCGCGCAGGTCTTAATCGCTCTTCAAATCCTGTACCGGATGCAAATCTGAATTACCTCTTCCCAGCTACGGTCGAAAACCATATGACATTAGGTGCTGGTTTTGAAATCAGCGATAATAGCGAGGTTAATTTCTCAATGACCTCAGCAGATAAGGCTGATAATACAAGTGGTATGGGGCTAGGTGTGACGCATTCTCAAACAAACTGGCAGTTAATGTATTCAATGAAATACTAATCAAAAAAAGGCGACTGAGTTAAACCAGTCGCCTTTTTTGTTTCTAAAACATTAAGGAATTGTGTTTATGAAAAAGATCCTTCTATCATTTCTGATGTTGCTCTTCTCAGTCGCAAGTAACGCAGATGAAAAGCTTAAGCCATTTATCTATGCCTATACAGCGACTGGTGATGTTGCGTCGCTGGAGCAACAACTGGCGAAACAGTTAAGGGTAGGCGGGTTTGATGTTGTCGGAAAATATGTCCCTTTTGAGGGCACAACTATCATTGCGATCACCAACGATGTGCTCTTGAGTAATGCGGCAGCCTCTGAGTTTGGAGGCTATGGGGCGGTTCAGCGTATAGCACTGGTGAAGAAGGATGATGGCATTCAGGTGAGCTACACCAATCCGACCTATATGGCTCATGCCTATCGTATGAACAGCGATCTCAATGGGGTTACTCAGCAATTAGGCAAAATAATTGGCAACGAGCATCAGTTTGGACCCAAGAATGGACTCACACCAAAAGAGTTGCGTAGCTACCACTATATGTTTGGTATGGAATATTTTGATGATACGGATGAGCACCTTATTTTTGAGGCAGATAGCTATCAGCAAGCTGTTGATAATATTGAAGCAAACCTTGCAAACAAGGTGGCAGGTGTTGGAAAGGTCTATCGGGTCGACCTGCCTGGCAAGGATGAGACGGTATTTGGTGTTTCGTTAAATGCACCGAATGACAGCGCTCGTGCAATGGATGATGCCTACATTATGAGTGAGATCGATTTTAAGGATGAGCGATCAGCAGCACATCTGCCTTATGAAATCCTTGTTTCAGGTAGTGATGTCTACTCACTCTATGCTCGTTTTCGAATTGCCATCAATTTCCCGGATCTATCCATGGTGGGGTCGAACAGCTTTATGAATATTATGAGTACACCAGATGCGATAAAGGATGCATTGACCATCGTAGCAGGCGGTAAGGTTCCAGTTGCCCCAACGTTCTCAACGACTGGAGGCAACTAAAAGTGGGGGAAAGAAAAACAAGAGGTTCTAAGAACTCAACGGAATAGACTCTATCCGTAGCGACACGGTAGTTATGATTAGAAGCCCCTTATTGGGGCTTTTTTACGCACAGGCAATCGATAAAGTTTTAACTGAAAAAAATATGTAGATCGGTTACTCTACGCCGTTTTCGCGGCGCCTGAAGATGATCAGCGCCTGTTCATTAAAATTTTAGGTATTTCAGAGGTGTTGCATGTTTGAAAAGACGATGCGTATTGCAGATTTTGATAGTGAGCTCTGGCAAGCAATGGAAGACGAGTCAAAGCGCCAGGAAGAGCATATAGAGCTTATCGCCTCTGAAAACTATACCAGCCCAAGAGTCATGGAGGCTCAGGGTTCGGTTCTGACCAACAAATACGCAGAGGGTTATCCTGGAAAGCGTTACTACGGTGGTTGTGAGTTTGTGGATAGCGCAGAGCAGTTGGCGATAGATCGCGTAAAGGAGCTGTTTGGTGCTGATTATGCGAATGTGCAGCCACACTCCGGTTCACAGGCCAATGCCGCAGTTTATATGGCGCTGTGTCAACCTGGTGATACCGTTCTTGGTATGAGTCTGGCACATGGTGGACACTTGACCCACGGTGCCAAGCCAAACTTTTCTGGCAAGATCTACAATGCTGTTCAGTATGGCCTTAATCCTGAAACGGGCGAGATCGACTACGATGAGGTTGAGCGTTTAGCTAAAGAGCACAAACCTAAGATGATCGTAGCCGGATTCTCAGCATACTCACGAGTTGTTGATTGGCAGCGTTTCCGTGATATTGCTGATGAAGTTGGAGCCTATTTGATGGTTGATATGGCTCATGTTGCAGGCCTTATTGCTGCGGGTGTCTATCCAAGCCCAGTGGCGATCGCCGATGTCACCACATCAACAACCCATAAAACACTTCGTGGTCCTCGTGGCGGAATCATTCTCGCCAAGGCCAATGAAGAGATTGAAAAGAAACTGAATTCGGTAGTATTCCCTGGAACTCAAGGCGGCCCACTGATGCATGTTATCGCCGGAAAAGCGGTTGCATTTAAAGAGGCACTTCAGGATGACTTCAAGACCTACCAGCAGCAAGTTGTGAAGAATGCTCAGGCGATGGCTTCGGTCTTTATTGAGCGTGGTTATGATGTGGTTTCAGGAGGTACAGATAATCATCTGATTCTGGTCAGCTTCATCGAAGCAGGACTGACGGGTAAGGATGTCGATGCATGGCTGGGCGCAGCCAACATCACCGTGAATAAAAATGCGGTTCCAAATGATCCACAATCACCGTTTGTAACATCAGGTATTCGTGTGGGCACGCCAGCAGTAACAACTCGTGGATTTAACGAAGAGGATTGCCGCACTCTCGCCGGCTGGATGTGTGACATCATCGACTCGCGTGGTGATGAGAAGGTGATTAGCGATGTAAAATCGATGGCGCTTTCGCTGTGTGAAAGCAAACCGGTTTATAAGTAACAGGTTTCGAAATCATCGATGCGCTGTCCGTTTTGTGGTGAACCAGATACAAAAGTAATCGACTCCCGTCTGGCAGACGAAGGGGATTCGGTAAGACGTCGGCGCGAGTGCACAAGTTGCGGTGAGCGTTATACCACGTATGAGACCGCAGAGTTGGTCATGCCACGAATCATTAAAGAGGATGGTACCCGAGTCCCCTTTGATGAAGAGAAGCTTCAAAACGGCATAATGCGCGCAATGGAAAAACGTCCGGTCGAGGCCGACCGTATAGAAGTTGCGATTAGTCGCATTAAGCACAAACTTAGAGCCACTGGCGATCGCGAGGTAAAATCCCGCATACTTGGGGAGATGGTGATGCAGGAGCTACGTGAGCTTGATGAGGTCGCCTATGTCAGGTTTGCATCGGTCTATCGTAGTTTTCAGGATGTGAGTGAATTCTATAAAGAGATCGAAAGTCTTAAAGAGTTACCAACGATAAAGCAACAAGGGAATCAGGTTCCTTTTGTTGAGCGCCGAAAAAAGCCCAAATGAGTCAAGATGCCGAATATATGGCACAAGCATTACGGCTTGCAGCGTGTGGTTTAAATACCACCGATCCCAATCCAAGGGTTGGATGTGTCATTGTTAATGATCAAAAAGTTGTAGGCACAGGGTTTCATGTTCGCGCAGGTGAGCCTCACGCTGAGGTTCATGCATTGGCAGAAGCCGGGTCACAGGCAAAAGGGGCAACAGCCTATGTGACGCTTGAGCCGTGTTCACATCACGGTAAAACCCCGCCATGTGCTGATGCGCTGATTAAGGCAGAGGTATCAAGGGTTGTGGTTGCTATGGAAGACCCCAATCCATTGGTAGCTGGTCGGGGTATAAGGGCATTGAAAGATGCAGGTATAGAGGTTGAAAGTGGATTAATGCAAGCGGAAGCTTTGGCGTTAAACCCGGGATTTATAACGAGAATGATTGAAGGTCGACCATTTATTCGATGCAAACTCGCCATGAGCGTTGATGGCCGCACAGCGATGGCATCAGGTGAAAGCAAGTGGATCACAGGTGATGCTGCGCGAGAAGATGTTCAGCATCTGCGGGCACGAGCCTCAGCAATTATGACCGGTATTGGAACCGTACTTGCGGATGATCCATCGATGAATGTTCGGCTCGAAGGCGTTGAACGACAACCGCTGCGTATTGTGCTTGATCCTCATTTGAGTATTCCTCTGGATGCACAGATATTGAGAGTCGAAGGAAAAACGCTGATTGTAACTGCAACGGAAGACCCGGATTATCAGGCACAGCTTGAACAAGCTGGGGCAGAGGTTGTGGTTATAGCCAACCATCGCGATTATATCGATCTCCATGCCTTGATGGCTGATCTCAATCGGCGCGGGATTAATGAATTACACTTGGAGACAGGTGCAACACTAAGCGGTGCATTCTTAAGAGCGGGTCTCATTGATGAGCTGATTATCTATATGGCACCCAAACTGATGGGTGATGGTGCTCGCGGCTTATTTCATACCCCTGGACTGGAAGAGATGGAAGATGCAATCGAACTATCAATTAAAGATATTCGTGCAGTCGGGGATGACTGGCGCATTACCTCTACAATCATCTATCACAATGGCGACGAGGCATCATAGATGTTTACCGGGATCATAGAGGCGATAGGTAGCATACGCACATTAAAATCGGTGGGTAGTGATTATCGCGTCTTTGTCGATAGTGGAGCGCTTGATCTGGGTGATGTAAAGCTTGGTGATAGTATTGCCGTTAACGGGGTTTGCCTTACCGTGATCCGCCTTGAGGCTGATGGCTTTTGGGCTGATGTTTCGGGTGAAACCGTCCGCAAAACCCGATTGGCAAAGATGGGTGAAGGCTCCAAGGTTAATCTTGAGAAGGCCTTAACACCTACAACACGACTCGGAGGGCATCTGGTCAGTGGTCATGTTGATGGTGTTGGTAAGGTGATCGAGCGTAATGATGATGGTCGATCACTTCAATTTACAATCGATGCCCCCAAATCGATAGCAAGATATATTGCAGCAAAGGGTTCGATTACCATTGATGGCATTAGTTTAACCGTCAATAGTGTCAATGAATCGCTGTTTGAATTGAATATTGTTCCGCATACGCTTGATGAGACAACACTGAAAACACTTTCAGTTGGTGATGAGGTCAATCTGGAGGTTGACCTTATCGCAAGATATCTTGAGCGATTATTGACGGGCGAACACAAGCGTGAGAAACCGGAGATCACCTCTGCGTTTCTTGCAGAACATGGTTTTATGCGTTAGTTGCTACTGACGCGAGTGAAATAGAGGACAGGTCCAAGTGGCACTGAATACAATAGAAGAGATCATCGCGGATATTCGTCTCGGAAAGATGGTTATATTGATGGATGATGAAGATCGCGAAAATGAGGGTGATCTCATCATGGCCTCATCAATGGTCAGACCCGAAGATATCAATTTTATGGCACGTTATGGCCGAGGCCTAATCTGTCTGACACTGACTCAAGAGCGTTGCAAGCAGCTTAAGCTTCCGCTTATGGTTAGTGATAATAACGAGAAACATAGCACAAACTTTACCGTTTCAATCGAAGCGGCAGAGGGGGTCACAACAGGTATTTCAGCCTATGATCGTGCGATGACAGTTCGTGCAGCCGTTGCACCAAATGCAACCCCCGCAGATATTGTGCAGCCAGGACACATCTTTCCGTTAATGGCTCAGCCCGGAGGCGTTCTGAGTCGAGCAGGGCATACCGAAGCCGGATGTGATTTGGCGAGATTAGCAGGACTAGAGCCGACATCAGTCATTGTTGAGATCCTCAATGAAGATGGCACAATGGCACGTCGACCCGATTTAGAGAAATTTGCACAAGAGCATCAGATTAAGATCGGTACGGTCGCTGATCTGATTAACTATCGCCTTAAGAATGAGCCAACCATTGAGCGAGTATCATCCTGCAAAATGCCAACGGCATTCGGTGAGTTTAAAATGGTGACTTATCGGGATGTACTTAACCATGAGGTGCATTTTGCATTGGTGAAGGGCGATATTGCTGATGGTGATCCGGTGATGGTTCGAGTTCATCTCCAGCATACATTGTGTGATCTATTTGAGAACCAACGGGGTTGTGGTTGGCCGCTATCTGATGCGTTAAAGCGAATTAATGATGAAGGGCGTGGTATTGTCATCGTTCTTCGCCAGCATGAAGACAGCGACACTATCATTCGTCAGGTGAAAGCCTACGAAATGGAAGATCAGGGTATTGAGTTACCAGAACAGACACCTACAGATGACTTAAGAACCTACGGTATTGGTGCTCAGATCCTGATTGATCAAGGTGTTCGACACATGCGGGTGCTCAGTGCGCCGAAGAAGATGCATGCACTTTCTGGCTTTGGGCTGGATGTTGTAGAGTACGTGGGCGGCGAGTAAACAATATATACTCTTCAAACACATAAAAGATTACGTTAAGACAGGAATGAATAAGATGTCAGACATAAAAACAGTTGAAGGTGGATTGGTTGTCGATGGCGCGCGCTTCGGTTTAGTCGTCGGTCGTTGGAATAGCTTTGTGGTTGAGCATCTGGTTGAAGGTGCGGTTGACTGTCTTAAGCGTCATGGTGCAAACGCAGACAATCTGGAGATTGTCCGTGTTCCTGGCGCAATGGAGATCCCGTTGGCAACAAAGGCGATGGCTGCTTCAAAAAAATATGATGCCATTATTGCATTGGGCGCTGTGATTCGTGGTGGCACTCCTCATTTTGAATACGTCTCCAATGAATGTACCAAAGGGATGGCCTCGGTTTCACTTGAGTTCAATGTTCCGGTTGCCTTTGGGGTGCTGACAGTCGATACCATTGAACAGGCGATTGAGCGCTCTGGAACCAAAGCGGGTAACAAAGGTGAAGAAGCCGCACTTTCAGCGATAGAGATGGTGAACCTTCTAAAGCAGATCGGCTAAGCCCTTTAACTAAAAAATCATTTTAGGTAGTAACAAAATATGAGTCGTGCGCGACATAATGCTCGTCAAAGTGCGCTACAGGCACTCTATCAGTGGCAAATGAGTGGTAATGATCTGATAGATATCGAGAAACAGTTTATTGAAGAGCAGGATATGTCCAAGGTCGATGTGAAGTACTTTAAAGAGTTGCTTCATCAGGTGCCGGCACATATTGATGAGATTGAATCGGCCTCAGAACCCTACCTCGACAGAACACTGGATCAAATCGACCCAATCGAACGGGCATTGATCCGAATCGGAGTCTATGAGCTGCTTTCGCGCCCGGATATTCCCTACCGGGTCGTCATTAATGAAGCGGTTGATCTGGCAAAGGTTTTTGGTGCAGAGCAAGGGCACCGCTATGTTAATAGCATTCTTGATAAGGTTGCCCAGAACAAGCGTAGTATCGAGTTTTCTGCAAAGCGCTAATCTTGTTTCTCACTAACGGGAGTGATGTGTGTCCTCAGAGTTCTCAATCATTGACCACTACTTTTCCAGAGAATCGAAGACCCATGATCGCCACCTGACCCTTGGTATTGGTGATGATGCAGCATTAATCAATCCTCCCCAAGGCTATGAACTTGCGATCTCTGTCGATACCCTCATCAGTGGTCACCACTTTCCAGAAAATACGTCCGCATCAGATATTGGATATAAATCACTCGTAGTAAACTTAAGTGATATGGCAGCGATGGGAGCAACACCCAGGTGGGTAACGCTCTCAATATCGCTTCCAGAAGACGATCCAAAATGGCTATCTGACTTCTCAACACAATTCTTTGCAGTAGCCGATCAGTTCGGGGTTGCACTTATCGGAGGGGACACCGTTAAGGGGCCTTTGGCGATAACAGTACAGATTATTGGCACAGTTAAATCAGGGTTGGCGTTAAAACGATCCGATGCAAAAGCGGGTGATTTGATTGTCATAAGCGGTTCACTCGGTGACGCTGGTGCAGGTTTGAAGATTGCTTTACAACAAAAGCACGCTGTTAGCGAGCAAGAGCAGGCATTAATCGATCGGCTTAACCGACCTGCGCCACGTGTAGAGCTTGGGCAGCAACTTTTATCTTTGGCATCGTCGGCAATCGATATCTCAGATGGTTTGGTCTCAGACCTGGGACACATTCTAAAATGCAGTGGAGTTGGTGCCAGGATAGATGCAAAGAGACTCCCTCTATCCGATGCACTGGCAAGCTATTGCAGTGAGGCGGATGCACAACAACTAGCGCTCAGCGCCGGCGATGATTACGAACTCTGTTTTACACTTCCACCAGAAAATCAGTCGATGCTTGAGCAGATCTCAAAAACGTGCGGCATTGCGCTAACAACCATCGGTGAAATCACTGCCGAAGATGGGTTAATGATTGAGAATAATCTCAACCCTCTCCACGCTCAGTCAGGTTTTGATCATTTTAGAGACGTTGAGTCGTAGCATGGCAAATCCCAACCTTCGATCACTTTGCGATCCCATTCACTTTTTAGCCCTTGGCTTTGGTTCGGGTCTTGCGCCGAAGGCTCCAGGCACCTTTGGGACACTGGCGGCCATACCGCTCTATCTGCTTCTCAGTGGGCTTGAGAGTTGGCTCTACGCTGTCGTGACACTCGTCGCGGCGATCGCTGGATTCTGGATCTGCGGTCAGAGCGCCAAACGTCTCAATGTGCATGATCACCCCGCGATTGTTTGGGATGAGATTGTCGGTTATCTGATTACGATGTTTATGTTGCCTGACTCCTTGGAGTGGGTAGTGGCAGGTTTTGTGCTGTTCCGTTTTTTTGATATTTTAAAGCCTTGGCCAATCTCATGGCTTGATCGCCACCTTAAGGGCGGATTTGGCATTATGGTCGATGATATTGTTGCCGGGCTGTTCTCTCTGGCGATATTACAAGGGGTACTGTTTTTTATTTAGAGCACGGTATCCAAGAAACGATGTCATAAAGTAAAAAGACCATCGAGTGATGGCCTTTCTTATTTGAGGAAGCAGCGGTTGTGCTTAACTCTTTTCGATCATCGCATAGGCTGAGTGGTTGTGGATCGACTCGAAGTTTTCTGACTCAATGATGTAACGGGTGATCCGGCTATCGTTGTTTAGACGTACCGCAACATCGCGCACCATATCTTCAACAAACTTCGGGTTATCATAGGCACGCTCGGTGACAAACTTTTCATCAGGACGCTTGAGTAGACCAAAGAGTTCACATGAAGCCTCCTCCTCAACCATATCGATAATATCCTCAATCCAGACAAACTCGCAGGTACCGACAGTGATGGTGACGTGTGAGCGCTGATTGTGTGCGCCATAATCAGAGATCTTCTTTGAGCATGGACAGAGACTGGTGACAGGTACCACCACCTTAACCATCATCTCCGGTTTTCCATGAAGCAGATCGCCGAGGAAGGTTACCTCATAATCCATTAGGCTTTGAACGCCTGAAACCGGTGCGGTCTTATTAACAAAGTAGGGGAAGGTCATCTCAATATGTCCCGACTGCGCCTCAAGGCGCTCAGTCATCTCCTCAAGCATATTTTTGAATGACTTAACTGAGATCTCACGCTCATGGTTGTTGAGGATCTCAACAAAGCGTGACATGTGGGTTCCCTTGAAGTTATGCGGTAGATTGACATACATATTGAATACAGCAATCGTATGTTGCTCGCCTTCGCTACGATCCATCACCTTCACAGGATGACGGACATCTTTAATACCGACCTTATTTATTGCAATTTGACGTGTGTCTTTGATGTTTTGCACGTCGGCTATTGTTGTGTCGGTAGTTTGCTTACTCATTCTTCATTATTCCTCGCTGTATCGGACACAAGCGCGTTCAGTTTCCCAAAGGGTTACCGACTCAATATTGGCACAACCTTCAATCAGTTTCTGCGCCAATTGCTTGTATATATATGCGGCCATATTCTCTGCTGTTGGATTTAGCTCATCAAACGGGGCTAATTCATTCAGATATTGATGATCTAAACGGTCAGTGATCTCTTTGACCAACTTCTTAATCGTTTTAAAGTCAACAACCATTCCAAGATCATCAAGGGTTGATGCAGAAACCTCTACTTCAACTTTCCAGTTGTGGCCGTGTAGCCGTCGACAATCACCAGGATAACCACGTAATGCATGTGCTGAGGCGAAATCACTAACGACTTTAAGTGTATATTTGGCTGTCATTTACAAAATCTTGATTAATGGGAAGTAGGTGAGTGCAAAGTTTGCTTTTTCAAGTGGACTTAAGACGCTCATTAACAGCGCGAATTATACCATCACTATTTAGTCCGCACTCTCTTAGCAACTCATCACGGCCACCATGTTCAATGAATTGATCGGGTAATCCAAGATGTAGCATCAGTTTCGTGATGCCAACAGCGCTAAGATGTTCAGCAACTGCTGAGCCAGCACCGCCTGAGATCACATTATCCTCAAGGGTCACAATCAGCTTGTACTCTGGAGCAAGTTGATTGAGTAGAGTCTCATCCAACGGCTTCACAAAGCGCATATTAACAACAGTGGCATTAAGCGTTTGAGCCGCCTCTTCGGCAGCAGCAAGTAGTGCGCCAAAGGCCAGAATCAGCACATCACTACCTTCACGAGTCACTTCGGCCTTGCCAATCTCGATGGTTTCAAGCCCTGTTTCAGGGATCTTGCCTACGCCTTTTCCTCTGGGATAACGCACAGCAGATGGTTGGTTCAACCGATACCCCGTAGAAAGCATCTTACGGCACTCATCCTCATTACTTGGTGTCATTATGATCAGATTCGGGATCGAGCGCATAAAGCTCAAATCAAATGCGCCAATATGTGTGGGGCCATCAGGACCAACAATTCCAGCGCGATCTATCGCAAAGAGAACCGGGAGATTCTGTAATGCAACATCATGAATAAGTTGATCATAGGCGCGTTGCAGGAATGAGGAGTAGATCGCAACAACAGGCTTAAGGCCATCGCAGGCGAGTCCGGCAGCCAGAGTTACTGCGTGTTGTTCGGCAATTCCTACATCGTAATAACGTTCTGGAAACTCCTCTGAGAACCGAACCAGTCCGGAACCTTCTCGCATCGCGGGTGTGATTCCAATCAACCGTTCATCCTCGGCAGCCATGTCACACAGCCAGTCACTAAAGACACTGGTATAGGTTTTTGAGCCGCCGTTTGTTTTTGGCGCTCCTGTTTCAGGGTCATAGGGGCCGACACCGTGGAATACGCAGGGGTCATTCTCCGCTGGCTCAAAGCCTTTTCCCTTTTTAGTCACAATATGCAGAAATTGTGGGCCGTTTAATTCACGAATATTACGCAGGGTCTTTAATAAGGTATCGATATCGTGGCCATCAACAGGGCCGATGTAGTTAAACCCAAGCTCCTCAAAAAGCGTACCTGGAATGACCATTCCTTTCATGTGCTCCTCAGCACGACGAGCCAACTCCCATACCGATGGAATCGTACCAAGTACCTTCTTGCTTCCCTCACGCATTGAGGAGTAGACCTTGCCAGAGAGAATTCGTGCAAGATAGTTCGATAAGCCACCGACATTAGACGATATCGACATATCGTTATCGTTAAGAATCACTAACAGATTTGCGTCAAGATCACCCGCATGGTTTAACGCTTCAAAGGCCATACCTGCGCTCATTGCGCCATCACCAATCACTGCGACGACCTTACGTTCCGAACCCTCCTTTTGGGCTGCGATTGCCATTCCGAGCGCTGCGCTAATCGAAGTACTCGAATGACCAGTTCCGAACGTGTCATAAGGGCTCTCATCGCGCTTAGGAAAACCGGAAAGCCCCTTATATTTTCGTAAGGTTCCCATTTGATCGCGTCGACCTGTCAGGATCTTATGGGGATAGCTCTGATGACCAACATCCCAAACCAGGCGATCTTCAGGGGTATTAAAGATGGTATGTAGTGCAATAGTGAGTTCAACAGTGCCAAGACCGGAAGAGAGATGCCCACCGGTTTTACCGACGGATTTGACCATAAACTCACGCAACTCGGCAGCTAACTGTTCGAGTTCAGTAAGTCTTAGGTCACGTAGATCCTCTGGAGAATCGATTTGTGAAAGCAGCGGAAATTGAGTGAGATCTACCATTATGGACGTAAATAGCGCCAGTTCCAGTTTTGCATTGGGTCTTATTTGAGAAACCCGTAATGATGGCGGTAAGCGACCTGCCATGCAAGTACTTATTCATGAAATTAGACGTGTTAGCTACGAAGTTGAAGAGTGTGGTTAAGGCAAGCTGATTTATATCAATTAAGGGGTTAATGCCCCTTTAAAAGGTGTGATTATGATTCTATTGATGGGAGAGGTTTGATATCGTTAGTGGCAAATCTCAAAATATATAATCTCACGATCCATAGGATAATCATCATTAATTGGGTAATTTTTACTAAATGAATGAAGCAATCAAATATAAATATAGCTTTCGATTTAAAAGTGGACACTCAGAATCATTCTCGATTGATCTGAATGGAGCAACACTCGAGCCTTTTGAACCTCTCAATACAACACTGCCGGAATGGACGCGCCTCGATTTTCAAAAGTGTAAACACTGCACTCTCGATTCGTTAGAGCACTCATTTTGTCCACTTGCTGCACGCCTAGAGCCGGTCTTAAGTAAAATGGCCAATGTATTATCGCATGAGGATGTTGATGTGAAGGTTACGCTGGATGAGCGTAGCATTACCCGTCACTGTACTGCACAAGAGGGGTTAAGTTCGCTCATGGGGATTATTACCGCAACCAGTGGATGTCCCAGAACGAGTTTCTTTAAGCCGATGGCACGATTCCATCTACCGTTTGCCAACACAGAAGAGACCTTATACCGAGCCTGTTCGATGTACATGCTAGGCCAGTATTTCAGATGGCATAACAATAAATCCTTCGATATGGATATGAAGGGGCTGTTAAAGTTTTATGAAGGAATCACGCTGGTCAATAAAGGTATCTCAAACCGTATTAAGGCCGAAAAGAGAGAGGATGGCGCAATTAACGCTCTGGTGTTGCTTGATATGTTTGCACTCACGATGACGTGCTCTCTTGAAGAGGTGCTGGCGAGTTTTGAACCGCTGTTTGAGTCTCATATCAACGCAGAGCGGATTGTTTAGTGTTGTAGGCTATCTGGGTTTTACCATTTCAGCGAGTGCCTCAGCCTTTTCGATAATCACCTTGCCACGGCGTGTTGAAACCACCCTTTTTTCAACAAAACCACTCATCAGCTTGGCGATAACTTCACGAGTTGTACCTAGGTGTCCGGCAATGACCTGTTGAGTCATATTTAGCACGCCATCATCAGTTGCATGGGTAAGAATCAGGTTAGCCAGGCGTTGATCCAGGTTATAGCTGTGAATCTGTTCCAGCTCATCCATTAATCTAAAAACAACGGTTGAGAGTGTATTGACGGTGAGGTTCTGAATACTCTCCTCAAAGGTGAATAGCGTTCGATAGGTTGCCCCTGGAATGGTGATGATCTCAGTGTTCTCTTTTGCCTCAACCCAGGCGGGATAACGTAAGTCATTAAAGAGGCAGTTCAGTGCAAGCATACAGCTCTCCCCGGGATTAATGAGGTAGAGCGTTGCCTCCTTACCTTGCGGGGTATAGGTAAAGACTCTAAGTTGACCCGCAGCTACCAGATAGGCTCCTGAAACCTGTTGTCCCTTGTGAATAACGATCTGTTGCTCAGAAACCTTAGTGGTTTGGGCTTTTGACTCAAGCAGGGTTGTCCCTTTTGCCGATAGATGAAGAAGATCTTTTACCGCAATGGCCTGTGACATGTTAAACGCTCGCAGTTTATCAACTGCTTTGCATCCTAGGATGGATTGTTGTTCTGTGCAATCCTCTGGCGCGAAACGAGCTCTTCACTACTTAGACTATTAAGGAATGCAACGATATCCTCAATCTGTTGGTCATTGAGTTTTCCTCGATTGATACGTTCAAATGCTTGTGTTTTATCTGACCACCGAAGGTAGTTCCCTGAAAGACCAAGCTGAGCACTTGCCATGATACGAACCATATCGGAAAGCTTTTTAACCGAGCCGTTATGGATCCATGGCCCTGTCAGTGCCACATTGCGTAATGAGGGAACCCGCCATACCCCGCGATCACTATCCTTATCGGCAGCACCTTTATCCTGAGTGAGATTGAATTTTGCTTCATAGGGGGTTGGGCTTGCCGGGAATATTCGTCTCGGTTCAGTCGAGGGTTGAAAGAGACTGGCCGTACTGAAGTTTGGCCCTGTATGACAGGCAATGCATCCGATCTTTTCAAATAGTCCCATACCACGGATCTGTTGTTGTGTTAGTGCATTTAGATCGCCGCGCACAAACCGATCATAGGCGCTATCAGGTGTGATTAAGGTGCGTTCGTAAGCGGCAATCGCTTCTGCAATTCGTTGAGTTGTAACCGGCTCTGTATCACCGAAGGCCTTAGCAAATAACGGAATGTAATCTGGTTGTTCGGTGATGCGTTTGATCACCTCAGAGGTTGAAGTCATACCCATTTCAATCGGATTAAAGATAGGCCCCAGAGCCTGCTCTTCGAGTGATGCCGCACGGCCATCCCAAAACAGTACCGACTGAAAAGCTGCATTCCAGACAGTTGGGGTATTGCGTCCACCGATTTGATGACCGATTCCGGTAGCTGTTGCCTCTCCATCTGCACCTGCGTGTTGATAGAGTGAGTGGCAGGATGCGCAGGAGAGTGATCGATCCCGTGATAACGATCTATCGTTAAAAAGTCTTTCTCCTAACGCGACCTTTTCTGGCGTTGTTGGATTCTCTGGTGGTGATGGTGCTTCAAGTGGCAGTGCTTGCCAGACGTATGATGATTTATAGATCGGTTCTATCGCGGGTGATTGTAGTGTCTCATGCTCCGATTCCAGCCATAGATATCGTGGCGCCTGAGGTATCGCTTTTTTTACCGGTTCCGTTTCAAGTAGCTCATAGGTTTTAAGAAAGGGATCGATGATATAAGGACGAAAGTTGAGAATAACGATGATCAACATCAGCTTAAAGGCAAAGGCCAAAATACCTGAGCCGAGTGCGGCAGAGAGGATCCAGCGTTGATGACCAGCAAGCCGCGACATCGGCCCCAGTTCAAAATGAACCATTGAAGAGATCACTAACGCAGCAATCATGACCGCAATTGAACCAAAGACAAGAAGCCCGAATATATTGGAAGTCATCATAAAATCACCATCATCAATACCACAGCGACACGGTCGCTGTGGTTAGATTGTTAAGCTGCTGAACGCTGGAAGAAGATATCTCCCGGTGTCGCCGTCGATACCTCGGTAATGGAGTCGAAAGGTAGTCCTACTTTTTCATGCGCCAGTTGGACGGCAGCTTTATCGGGAGCCATCGTAAAACAGAAGGCGCGCCCCTCTTCCAGTCCAACATGTACCTTAAGTAAAACAACACCTGCCTCGTCACAAGCCTGTTCGTATGCCGCCAAAAAACCCTCAAAATCGTTGATATCTAGCTGATCCGGAAAGGTTTGTTGTGTGCGGTCATGGGTGTCGATAAAAAATTTCATTCGATTCATGGCTTACTCCTGTGATTAATAAAGTGTGAGGAGTTAAACTAGCGGTGAATCATCTGAAGTTATGTAGTAAAAGTTACATAACGAAAAAAATTTCGATAAATGATGTGATTAACGAATCGAAGAGGGGGAGAGGTAGATGCAGGAGACACTATTATGGTCTGCCGCAGTGATGAGTCTCATCACCTTTTATGTGCATACCTTTATCGGCGGTCCCCGGGTTGCAGAACCGCTGTTGGCCAACACAGATCTTCCTATGGCCTCAAAGTGGCTGAACTACTATTGCTGGCATATCACCACGATATATCTACTGTTTATGGGTGGTGCTTATGCTTTTGTGGCAGTGTTTCCGGATCGACCAGAGCTGGTTGTGTTTTTGACCATACTTAACACCGCGCTGTCACTATTAAGTGTTGCGGTCGCTCTTAAAGGAAAGATCAACCCGTTTATGTTTCCATCAACCTCGTTGTTTGCAGTGGTTTCACTTCTTGGATTGTTAGGTCTGTTAGTGGGTTAACATTTTTTACCGTGCAGGTTTAAGGGTTTAAACACTTACCGTGATTAATCCTACCGGGAAAGACCTGATCAAGTTTTATGTTTAACGAATTCCATTGTTGCGCCATCGAATTCGCCTGTTGTTGTGTGAGAATCGCACCATACTCCTTGATGCGACTATCTTTCACTAAGGTGTAGTGGATGGCACTTAGATCAATCTCTTTATCATTTTGATAACTGTTCAACATCGTGACAATGTTATCCTCCGAGTCATCGACAAAGATGATGGACTGATAGCTTTTTCCGGTTCTGTTTAGTAGGTACTTAAGAGCCTCCCCTTTATTGAGACCACTCGTCATCATGATGCCCTTCATATAACTCATCTCACGAGTTTGATCTTCAAGGGTAATCATCTTCCGGTAGAGCGGTGCTGATGTACCGTTATAGCCAACGGCCGATGTTGTAAAGTCGATACCATGACGATTGAGCGCTCTTTCAGTGGGTGCTCTTACGTTTGGAGCACGTGCGGTAAGTGCAATCACCGGGTGTCCACTCTGTTGCCAATGCACGATTAATGAGGGCACCTGACGTTCAGTTGGTTTCATTGTGCCTAATGCGTAGAGCAGACCAATGGCATCTTGATAGAGACAAGGAACAACCTCAGAGGCCTGAGGCTTGATATTGAGTTTTCCTGCTTGCCACTGATACCAAATATCACCACCGAGATCGACATCGCTAGTGAGCAGTGTGTTATCGATGTCAAATACGATCAGTGTTTGTTGTGCACCATAGTGTTGTGAGGTGTTGGTCACAATATCGGTGACCTGGCTGAATGATTCAGCATCAATGCGAGTTGTCTTCGCAAAAGCTGTCGAGATAAAGGATAGAAGCACAATGGAGATAAGAGCGACTACAGTTTTCATCATTTAACTCCTTTTAATCGCAAGGGAATCATGATCGGTTCATGGCTTCCCGGATTTATTGTTGATTAGAAATCTCAATCAGATTTCCGTCAGGATCTCTAAAATAGATTGAAAGAATATCTCCCGTTGCCCCGGTTCTTTTGACTGGGCCTTCGATGATCGTTACCCCTTGCTGGGTGATGGTTCTGATGGCGCTATCGATATCGGTCTCGGTAATAAGGCAGAGGTCAGCCGCGCCTGGGGTTGGTCGTTTCGCCTTGGGTTCAAACTCATTCTGATATTGATGAAGATTAATCTTTTGTTGCCCAAATTTTAACGCAATTCGACTATCTGCATAAACCTCAGAAACCATTCCTAACACCGATGTATAGAATTGAACACTCGCTTCAATATCCTGTACGGTGAGCACGATATGGTCGATATGAGATAACTTCATGATAACCCTTAAGAGATTCGAGCCACGATATAGTGTGCCAATGCCCGGAGAGGGTCAGCTTTTTCATTAAATATTTCGAGTGAGGATATCGCCTTGTTATAGAGGTGGATGGCTTCTTCTTTTGCGCCTTCCAGTCCCATTAACGCAGGGTAGGTCGATTTATCTGATGCACTGTCTGAGCCTTGGGGTTTGCCAAGTTGCTCGGTTTCACCTTCGATATCCAGAATATCATCACGGATTTGAAACGCCAGGCCAATGGCATCAGCATAATCATTCAGCGCACGTTTTTGCGCGTCGTTAACCTCAGTTGCCATTAAGTAACCGAATCGAACCGCTGCTCTGATCAATGCACCTGTTTTGCAACGATGCATCTGTTGTAGCTGCTCCAGTGTCAGTGATTTGCCTTCACCTTCAATATCGATCACCTGTCCGCCAACCATCCCTTGATGACCGCTGGCGTGGGCAAGCTCAGAGATAAGTGCTAACCGCCGCTCAGCACCGACAAGCAGGGTTGCATCATTGGCAAGAGTCTCAAACGCAAGTGTTTGTAACGCATCACCGACGAGTATTGCGGTCGCTTCATCAAATTTCTTGTGACATGTCAGTTTATTGCGGCGTAGATCGTCATCATCCATTGCCGGAAGATCATCATGAACCAGAGAGTAGACATGGATCATCTCCAGTGCTGCCGCTGGCCCATCCAGTCGTTGTTGGGCAATATCAAAAAGTGCTCCGGTCATATAAACCAGCGCGGGACGAAGACGTTTACCACCATCAAGAGTGCTATAGCGCATGGCATCAGATAGTGTCGCTGGTATTGCCGAATCCAGAGGTAGGCGCATCTCAAGCGCCTGCTCAAAATGGTTCTGTATAGCAGAGAGATAGTCATTCACTGGAGACATCAGACTACTCTATTTCAGCATCATCAAACGGTACCAGTAACTCCATCTGATTCTGTTTAATCAGCTTCTCTACCCGTTGCTCAGCACTCTTGAGTGATTTCTGACAATGGCGTGTTAGCTGAATACCACGTTCAAACTCCTTCAGGGAGTCTTCTAATGTCTGTTCGCCGCTTTCAAGATGTTCGACAAGTGTTTCAAGCTCTTCAAGCGCCTCTTCAAATTTCATCGATTCGACTTTTTTGACCACAATACTCTCCGGTTATCTGTTGTTCGAATGATAACATCATCCGAAATGGGAGCGAGACAAACCTCCCACCTGATCAGGTGGAGCATTCTGTATAATCATGGTGGTAAAGTAAATCAACTCCTTGGGTGTTCGGTTGGGTAATGGTTTGATGTGGAAGCTGTTTTTCAGAAAAGTCATAACGGGTGTGTTGCTAATCATGCTGACATCGTCTGTTATGGCGACACCACCAGAGCTGTTCGATTCCGCCTATGTGACCATTATCAATCCTGTCAGTGAAAAAGGGGAGTATCAGGTCGAATTGCCGCATATGTGGCATCGTGAACTTGATGGTCTGTATGGTGAAGTCCTCTACCGTATTCCGTTTAAACTGGATGCCATTCATGACAAGCAGTGGTGCCTGCTGTTTCCACGTATCAACATGAATCTACAGGCGTGGTTGAACGGATACCTGATTGGTGATGGTGGCCGCTTTGAAGAGCCGATGAGTCGAAACTGGCAGCGGCCGCTTAATTTCTGTTTCCCCTCAGAGATTCTGATCCAGGGAGAGAATGAGCTAAAGATACGGTTAAAAGCAGTCGCAAATCGTTTTGGGCAGCTTTCACAGATCCATCTGGGTAGTCATGATGAGATAGCGCCGATCTATCGCCAATATCAGTTTATCGATCAGACTGTCTATGAAATCACAACACTGCTGACCTTTATTCTGTCACTGATCGTTGGTTTTCTGTGGTTGCGAAGACGGCAGAGTCATGCGTGGTTCTGGTTCTCATTGTCTGCTTTTTTCTGGGGGATGAGTGGGCTGAATGTGATTGTCAGGGATATTCCGGTCTCAACCTTTTTCTGGGAGTGGCTGGTTCAATGCTCCATTAGCCTGATGCCTTTTTGCATGGTGCTATTTATTCACCGACTACAGAACAGACGCCCCGTCCGGTTTGAGCAGATGATGTCAGTTCTGATGTTTATCGCCATCGCTGTGATGTATCTGGTTCCGCCAGAGTACTTCTTTGTTACCGCTGATTTTGTTCATGGCTATGTACTGATGTTGGGAACCTATGTCGTCTGGCAGGTTGTGGCACACTACCTGAAAACCAGAAGTCGAGAATTTCTGATTATTCTTCTATCTCTCACTCTGATTCTGGTGTTCGCGGTTCACGATATGCTGGTTCAGATCGGTTTCTTCTCTCCTGGCTCAACATTTTTACTCAATTTCTCAATTCCGGCCTTTCTGCTCATTATCACCGTACTGCTGATTAATCAGTTTGTGAATGCGCTGAACAGGGTTGAAGAGCTTAATCAGACACTGGAGCAGAGAGCTCGAAAGGCAGAAAAGGAGATCGAGAGTACCTATCGACAGCTTATGGATCTGGAAATGGTTGCAGCTATCGGTGAAGAGCGGGAACGAATTATGCGTGATCTGCATGATGATCTAGGCGGGAAACTACTAACACTGGTCTATGAAGCAAAAGATAACCATCTACAGTCACTCGCACGCTCAACACTTGAAGATATGCGCGAACTTGTCAGAGCCGGACAGGCTGCCCCTATCGATTTTTTAACCTTTCTGGCGGATCGGCGTGCCGCCATTGTTAGCCAGATCAAAAAGGCTGGTCTGGAGTTTCACTGGATCGTTGACTGTGATCGCACCATCAATCTTTCTGGTGAGGTAGCAATGCACCTGAAACGTATCCTGAATGAAGCCGTCGTTAATGTGATCAAACATGCCAATGCAACAACCATCGATATCGCATTTATCTGTACGGGTTCAGATATCCGTATGACCATTGACGATGATGGTATTGGTCTTTTAGGCGGCGAAGAGGATCTCAACGGTATTAATAGCATGAAAAAACGAGCCAGTAGAATGGGCGCAGATATCGACTGGCAGACAAATGAGAAAGGTGGTTGCAAAGTGGTACTGGATCTGAAAATGGAGGCGACACAATGATTACCAATGTACTGATTATGGACGATCTGAAGCCAGCACGGGATTGGCTGGCACAAGCAGTTAGAGAAGCGTTTGACGATGTGGAGATTACCGAAGCGATAGATATTCGCTCAGCAAGAAAAGCGCTGGCAGACAAAAGATATGATCTGTTTCTGTCCGATCTCGAACTACCCGATGGTAGTGGTATTGATATTGTCCGTGAAGTGAAGAGTCCTGATAGCAACATGGTCATCGTTGTTACTACCATCCATGATGAGGACGAATACCTGTTTCCGGCATTAAGAGCCGGAGCACAGGGATATATCCTCAAAGAACATGCAGTTGATGAGATTGCTCAGATGCTGCAACAGGCTGTTGCTGGTGAGCCTCCGGTCTCTCCATCGGTTGCCAGAAAGTTGATTGGCTTTTTTCAAAACAGTGGACAACACAGGGCAGAGACAACGCTGACGACTAGAGAAGAGGAGGTTTTGCAGATCGTTGCCAAAGGATACACATTGGCCGAAGCGGCCAATATGCTAAGCATCAGTCGCAATACAGCAGCGGGTTATCTAAAGTCGTGCTATAAGAAATTACATGTCACATCCAGAGCAGAAGCGACAGCCGAGGCCATTCGCCTTGGTATATTAAAATAATCGTTATGAGGTGAAACAGGTGGTGGGTATAAAAACATGCCTGATAGTTGAAGATATTGATAGTACTCTTCAATGGTTGAAGCAGTGTGTATTGCTGGCACTACCTGAGATCGTCTGCACAACCGCCACAACCTGTGAAACTGCGATACCACTGACTGAATCACAGTCGTTCGATGTCGCCTTAATTGATCTCAGTCTGCCGGATGGTAGTGGACTCGATCTGATAAAACAGATCAGAAAAAACAGCTCTGAAACCATCATCACCGTCGTAACCATTCACGATGATGATAACCATATCTTCACCGCTCTGAAAAATGGTGCCAATGGCTACCTGCTCAAGGATGTGGCCCAGGAAAAATTTGTTGAACAGATCCAGGGCATTATTTCAGGAATACCTCCGCTGTCACCAGCGATTGCACTTAAGTTGATTGACTACTTTGCAACACCAGAAGAGGATGCCGAACCTCTGACCAGCAGAGAGCAGGATGTCCTGAAGCTGATCGCCAGAGGAATGAGCTCAGGCGACACGGGCGAAGCACTGGGTATTAGCCGCAATACGGTTCTAAGCTATATCAAAACCATTTACCGCAAACTAGGCATCTCCTCCAGAGCCGAAGCCTCGATGGAAGCGCATCGCAGAGGATTGGTATAAATAACCTTACCTCTGGATGTGGGGCGCTAGTTAGTTCAAGCATGATAGGGTACAGAGTTATCAGTCAGCGATGCTCTCTATTCCAGGCAGGCTGGGATCAAGCTTGATAGATAGGGTAAAAAAAACGGCTCCATAAGGAGCCGTTAGAAAAAACCAGTGGAGACTGGATGCTGCGCGCTAGGGCCTGTTCTCGTTGGCTGCTTTTATAAACGTAGCATTCAATGCCTGAGCCATATCCAGAACCTGTGAACGGTATGTCTTCGGATCGGTCACAATCGCATGAGATGAACGATTGGTTGCTGCAGAGGTAAAGTTAAATGAACCCAGTGGCAGAATAACCCCGCTATCACGATTACTATCCAGCTCCTTGAATACACCATAACCATTCCCTTTTGAGAGGCTGCGTTTTCCATCTTCATAGAACGTTCCCCACGCGCTGATAAGACTATTCTTATCGCCCATGGTGGTGTCAATGCGTGCCAGTTTTATTGCAAGATTTGCAGCTGCACCAACCTCAGCCGTACCGCCACCAAAGAAGCCGGAGCTGTTACCACTGCTACTCAGATCTGCAAAGTCGATAACCATGCTAACCCTGATCGCAACCGCATCATGCTCAAATGCAAGATAGGCCTGCGCAAAGGTATTAGCGTTATCAGTAATACCCATACTACCTTCAGCCTGGTTAAACCACAGAGGCAGGCCAGTAGGAGACATCGTTAGCGTTGTGCGCGGATCAGAAAGTTCAGCCTCCTTGAAAAAGGGGGTATTACTTATCGGATCATGGAATTTGAACGCCCGATAACCAACCGAACTGCGCATCTTGTCAACAGGAATAATCTCACGACCGGAAGATGACAACTGCGCTATAAAATCAGCATACATCGCATCAACAATCGCTTGCATATCCTCACCGGAAACACCTGCCAGTGAAACATCCATACTGGCTTTTGCGCCGGATGAAGTGCCTCCACCAAGCGTTCTGCCACCGGAAACGCTGGCAGATACCTTGTTCTTCAGAACAAAAGTGACATTAAAACCGGAGACAACCACGCGACTGGTTTCACCCAGAGTGTCATCGAGATTTTTATCGTCAAAAAGATCCCCGGTATCTATTTTGCTGACAGGCAGTGCTTTGGGTGCTGGTGCAGTCTCAAAATGGGTCGGGTATTGTTCGGCAGGTTTTGGCGGTCCCAGAGAGATACAGCCAGTGAGAACAAAGGTCGTAATCGCAGCAATGATCGCTACTTTGTGTGAATGTCTGATTTTCATAATAACTCCATCTGTTTCAGGTGATGGGAGTAATTGTCAGGAATTGTGAAAATAAAGGGCATCCCCTGATCAGGGGGGGGGAGGGTTAGCTTATGGTGATTGCAATATCGATAAACAGTTGCTCATTCTGTAGGTAGTAATCAATGCTGCCATTGATTTCACTCAGTCGGGTTTGTATATGTTTTGTTCCGCGGCCGCTTTCCCAGTGTTGAGGATTCTCAGGATTGCCATCTTGCACAACGACGATTTTTAATTGCGAGTCGTGATAATCAATAGCAATTTCCACTCTTTGTGGTGCTGAATGTTTCAGTGCATTGGTAATAATTTCACGCATGATTCGTCTGATATTGGTGGCAAAACGCGCCGAGACTGATGGCGACTCTATCTCAAGATTGTCCTGCCATTTGTAATCGATGCTGTTTTCCTTAAGGCGTGTTTCTGTTTCGGTTCTGATATCACCAAATAGTAGTATCAGTCGTTGTGATTTCTCTTCTAGGTTGTTGAGCGTGTCACGAAGATCGTTCATCGCTTCCATGGCAACCTGTCGTTGGGTTTCATCGGCTGCGTTGTGAACCATGCGCAGTATTTTTGCACCAAGATCATCGTGCAGATCCCGACTGATCCGTTTACGCTCAAGTTCACGTGAGTGAATGCTCTGTAAGGCCAGTTGTGAAAGCTGGTGCAGATGGTTGATAACCTTCAGATCAACGCTGTTAAACAACTTCTGTCCCTGTGAGCGAAAGCGCATTTCAATCACTCTGCCGACGGTGATATGGGGAATCTGGATCTTCTCGCCCTGATCAATCAGTGTTGCCTTTTCAGCACTGCCATCGATCTCATTTATCTCAAGTGGGGCGAAGATCTTCTGCATCAGGTTTATCCAGAATGCTCCCAGTTCCTGTTCTGAGCCAACAGCCAGGATCTCGTTGGTAAAGTCGGGATCCATGTAGAGGGTTTCGGCACTGATTTCGGGAAAGAGTCGCTGTAAAAGGTATTGTCTGGCAGGGAAGTAGAGCCAGCCAACAATTAGAATCGATAGGGTGAGTGATAACATCTGGTTAATGTCGATCAGATAGAGAATCACGACATCGGTTAACACCAGTGTTAATCCGCCAAAAAACCAGAACCACGCCTTTATCCACCAGCGATCAAGCTCAAACAGTCTGTAACGAGCCACCCCCAACGCCATGCCGATATACATCAACAAAAACGTACCTAGTAGTACACTCTGTTCGGCAAGGGGTTTGATACCCATCACCATTGGTAGTGCCGCAATCAGTGTAAAAAAGGCGGTGCCGAGGTAGATCGAAAAAAGAAACCATTTAAGCGCCGCTCTCTCTACTGGGTCTCTCTTCAATCGTCGCCACTGAGCTACGCCGACAGCGATTCCGGCCATAAAGGTCAGAACAATAGGGATGTAGCGCCCATCAGATGGCGCTCCCGTGAGGCCTGAAACGGTAGCGATATAATCAACGGCAAACAGTGGTAACAGCAGGTATTCGATCTTCTTGCTGGAGATCGGTTTTGGGTAGTACCACAACAACAACAGAAACGAGGCAGAGAAGATGATGACACCAAGGTGGTTGAGAGAAGAGAGTGCAAAAAAGAGATCGCCATCAATCGCCAACTCGCGACTACTATAAAAAGAAGCAGCAACACAGGAGAGATAGAAGCCAAGACCGGTAACAAAGAGGTATTTTGCGCCTTTGGAATTGCGCGTATATAACCAGACTCCGGCTCCAATGAGCAGCCCAACAATTCCAAAAAGCTGTTGTGCATAGAAGATCATCGGAATCGCGCCAACCCCACCTTTTACCGTGGTTAATTCAACACGGGTATGGTTATCACTGATAAAGGTTATCTTGCCGCTGATAAGTTGTTGATGAATGGCGGATTGCCGCCTGAAGAAGTCATTGAACTCTTCAAGCGAGGGGATGATATCGGGCTCCTCCAGGATATCTGAGGCCATCAATGGCGTGGTGTTGCCATCAACATCGATATAACCTCTAACGGTGAACGGTGTGGTGACTCTTTGGTGATTCGGATGCTGCTGATCGATCGATAGAATCTGCACTGTGCCGCCATCCGGTGAAGGCGCAAAGGTTGCTCCAAGCCATGGATTCTGAATAAAGAACCAGCTTTGAACCAAAAACAGTGCAATGGCAAAAAGAGCCACAGCCAACAGTTTTGAGCCAGATGAAGTCGCTAGGGTCTGTTGATCATTCATATTTAACACTGTTGCTGTTCAGAAATGCGCCAATCACAGCGCGAATAGCGATATTTGGTTGTTCCAAATGAGCGATGAGCAACACAAAGAGGTCTATTTTTGGATGCAACCCGATGGGATAGGACGGTTTTTCCATCCAACTTCGTCGCCTGTAAAGGTGTAGGTGAGGGGCGTAAGTTGTGAGCGGTAAGTTTTATCAGTCGTTTATCTGGAATAACCAAACTGTACTCCCTCTGCCTTGTTGGACGAAATAATCGTCTTTGGCAGTAATGAGGATAAAAGATCAACAGACCCGTGCCTATTCATTGATTGATTGTGTTCAAAAAGGGATTCATTTAGAACTCCTTTGGAGATAAGAATGCACTATTTCTTTTGTTATTCATACTCTGTATATGCACATCCTTGTGCACCTAAGAAGATAGGATTAGCGCTAATCGATCTTTCGGATCACATAGTTATTATGATCGGCGACATATAGACTGGTTCCATCCGTTGCCAGGGTCGATCCAAAAGCAGGGGTACCATTGGCGCTTCCAAACTGGGCTGCGGTGCCGTTACCATCGGCATAGCCATGTGTCCAGGTATTTCCGGCGATTGTGGCGGTGGTTTTATCGGCCAGTTTGACCTTAATAATGTCGTAGTGCCATAACTTGGTGATATACAGATACGTTCCATCCGTTGCCACTGAAACCGGGTTTTGAAGACCAAGCGCCATATCGACCACAGTGCCATCAGCTATAGTGATTTGGTATACGGTTCCACCGGCACTGTTCGCCATGTAGAGATAAGTACCGTCGGTGGTGAGATCGCCACCAGTGATTCCTGCGGTTGTGGTTTCAAGATCAACAAACTCAGTAACCGTGCCATCAGCAATCGCTACTTTTTGAATCTTTCCTGAGTTTGCGTCAGAAACATAGAGATAGGTTCCATCACTGGTTAATCCTCCAGCCGAAAAGAGACCAGGTAAACCGGTTGTTAATTGGGTTGAAGTGCCACTGATTGTGTCAACACTTCCAAGCCAATTATTGCTGGCAAGATAGAGTGTACTGTTCTGATAGGTCAGAACCCCTGTACCAGAATAGGGGCCAGTAACCGTGGTGCTATCACCTGAGCTGATAAGTACCTTACGAATATATGATTTGCCTGTTTGAGCAATATCGGAATGTTTGCTGACGACATAGAGGTATTTGCTATCAGTGGTAAGCGCAGTGGGGTAGTAGTAGCTGGATGTGGTCGCGGTGCCATCGGTATTCCCTGCTACACCGGCCTGTCCACTCAAGGTGGTAACATCGCCATTTAATGTCAATGCGGTTCCAAGCATGTTTCCACCATAGGTACCTGTAACGCTGGATCCGGTGTTTGTGCTACTTTGAATCGTGAATTGTCCATAAAATGGTGAACCACCAACACCATACATATTGACCTCGTGGATCTCTCCATTTAATAGAGAGAGTGCATATTCCATGGATGAGGAACTGTCGACCCAAATATATTCACTTCCTCGAAGCTCAAAGCTATCAGCAACAACGGTGTATTGCGTCGTCAGCATTAAGCTACCACTCGAACTGAATGTAAACAGAACCGTATCGCCATTTTGGTAAATCGATCCGTTTTGTGCACTGGAATAGACCATAGTGACTGCCTTGCTCGCAACACCTGCCGGTAAAGTCGTACTGTTCTGGTTTGTTGTTGGTGTCGTGCTTGTCGAACTGCTTTGGTTGCAGCCTGTGATAATTATCAATACCGTAATTATCGTTGCAAAGCTAAGGTGTTTGATGGTGAACATATTTAATCCCCTGACAGTTTTTTGCATAAACTCACATGAACCCGCTTAGATATGGATCTAAGGATTCTGATTAGCGTTTACTTTAATTAGGGTGGGCAATGAAAACACCCCCCTGAATAGGGGGGAATTAGGGGTTAATCGTGTTCGGGAATGGCTCTCTTTGAGATGTATTCAATCGTTAAGCGGGATTGCATCACTCACCACAGATACTCTATTGGTTTGAACTCATCGTTCCACTGATGACAGTGATATCGACACCAAAGATTCGATTAATAAACCCGACAAACGAAGAGAGGTCATCAGGTGATGAGTCGATTGAGGTAATATCTGCCCCTTCCGGGATCAGCTCCATCGCCCTCTCCTGAGTGTCTCCGCCGGGGATCTTCAGGAAAAGGATATTGAAATTTTCAGCGTGGGTTGAATACATGCTGTTAGTTGTACGGACACCTGAACACCCTGTCAGCGTAATGATAATCCCCATAAATAGAATCTTTTTGATCATTGGTATCTCCTGATAATCGTATTTCTTATGTAGATGTTCGGCATATTATCACCTCAAAAAGGGACTTGCCTGTGAACAATCTTTTATTCTGGGTTATTGCCGTCTGAAATAGAGACCGTTCATCCGACTATTTGTCATTTCATCTCAAATCGATAGAGCCTGGTTGGTTGACTTGCTATTTTGTGAGCATGAAAAAATATCATTACAAATTCTGGATTGCGCTTTTTCTGCTTGCTGGTGTTCATTCTCAGATCATCGCAGTGGAGTATAGCTATACACCATCACCGATTATTGCCTACTCCCCAACAGATGGCTCCATTCTCGGTGGCGCACTCTTTTATCATCCAAGAGATCCGGTAGCAAAAGGGACGACGATGGGGCTACAGTTTGCCGCAAATAAACATCAGGATGGGATGTTTATCTTTGAGTATCAGCAATTCTCAAGATTATCAGAGCTCAGTTTTGGTCTCGAAAGTAGTTTTAGTTCATTTCGTTATTACGATTATGGCTCAGGAAACCAGACCAGTGCCGATAGCTTCCAAATTGTGGAGGGTTCAAACTTTGAGATAAAGCCTCAACTCAAGATCCCCGGATTTGCAGAGAGTATCTGGATTGCATTTATCAACTATCGCAGCCGTACTGAGGACGCTGTTGATGGTAACCCCTCACTACAGCTCTCCCCGGAATCTTCTCGTTATTCAGTTGGTATCAGACAAGAGTTTGATCAACGAAACGATCACTTAAATCCCACTAAGGGTACCTATCTGGCATGGGAGGTCTCTGTGCTCCCCGAGCAGGACGGTGCTAACAAACAGGTCAGCAATATCGAATTTGAATACCGCTTCTTTATGCCAATCACAAATGATCTATCCAGTGCGACCCGTTTCAGTGCGGGCGCCTTTAGTGATGATCCCGGATATCTGTTTCGATATGGCCTGGGTGGTGAAAATGGGTTGAGAGGCTTTTACGCAAATCGCTTTAGTGGTGATCACTACTATCTGCTACAGCAGGAGTTTCGATTTCCTTTATGGAAAATCATCAGTGGTACCGTATTTGTCGAGGCGGGTGATGTCTCCTACGGAGCATTGGATAACATGCGAACCGCGACAGGTGTGGGATTACGTTTTGGACTGCCACCCGATTTCAGAATGAAACTGCGGTTTGATTTTGGTGTGGATGATGAAGGTGAGACGGCTATGTTTGTAAATTTTGGACAGTTCTTTTAGGAGAATATGATGAAAAAAGCACTATTGATAGTATTAACCATATTCATGACTCAGTCGGCATACGCCATGAATGAACAACAGTTTCAGGCGATGATTAAACGCTATGTTGAGGCGCTTGATGGTAATCATCAGTCACGTGATGATGTAAAGCAGATGCTAGGCGCGATCATCGAAGAGGATAAGAGTGATGCGATAGCACATGTCTTTTATGGTAGTACGATGACCCTTGAAGGCCGTGATGCATGGATGCCTTGGAATAAAATGGGTCTTACCGAAAAAGGGATGGATATCATGGATAGAGCATTAAAGATGAGTAAGGGAAATGATGAAATACCCTCCTTCTTAAATCGTGCAATAGAGATGGAGGTAAAAACGCTTTGTGCATTTACCTTTACTCAGGTTCCAAAGATGTTTGGGCGATTTGAACAGGGTATTGAACTGTTTGACGAGATAAGACTCGATCCTCGATATCGCCAGTTTACCGATCTTCAAAAAGCACAGTTTCTTTTCTATCGGGCAAAGGCTGCGGCGAGCAACGACCATCTTGTTGATGCAAAAAATTATTATCAAAAGGTGATTCGCATGAACGTCAGTGAGAAATTAAGCAAGCAATCTAATGAAGAATTAGAAAGACTATCACTATGAACGATTTAATGGTTTTAAACGACGTAACCAAGACCTATCACTTGGGAGATACTAAGGTTCAGGCCTTAAAAGGGATCAACCTGACGATACCCTATGGTGAATTTGCAGCGATTGGTGGCCCCTCAGGAAGTGGTAAAAGTACACTGCTAAATATCTGTGGATTAATCGATAGCGCAGATGGTGGTCGTTACACCCTTGAGGGACGTACAGTTTCCAACCTGAGTGAAGATGATCTAACCAAAGTTCGACGTGAACGCCTTGGTTTTATCTTTCAAAGCTTTAATCTGATTCCGGTGATGTCTGCTCGTGAAAATGTGGAGTATCCACTGCTGCTTACCGGTATGGATAAGCAGAGCCGAAAACAGACCGTTGATGCGATTATCGAGAAGGTTGGGCTGGCTCCGTACGCACATCATCTTCCCGATAAGCTCTCCGGTGGTCAGCGGCAACGTGTGGCTATTGCGCGGGCACTGGTAAAAAGACCTGCGTTGGTGATCGCTGATGAGCCAACGGCAAACCTGGATACTAAAACGGCAACCCAGATAATTGACCTGATGCATGAGCTTGGATCAGAGCATAAAACAACATTTATTATTGCCACACACGATGAACGAATGGTTGAGCGTTGTCACCGTAGTTATCATCTTGTCGATGGAGAGATCTCATGAACTGGATTCTATTTGCAATTAAGAATGTATTTAGAAATAGTCGTCGCGCATTTATTACGATTATTATCACAGCGATCGGAACAGCAGCCATAATGACCGCAGGTGGGTTTGCACTGTTTACCTATGAAGGGTTAGAGGAGATGTCTACTCGTGATAGTGGACATATCATTATTGGGCATAAAGACTACTTCACCAAAGAGGAAGAGACGCCACTTGAGCTAGGGCTTGAAGGCTACCAAACCATTTTGGATAAGGCCGATAAAGATGAACGGGTTCGCAAGGTGTTACCAAGAGTGGCGATATCCGGGTTAATCAGTAACGGTGATAAATCCGCAATATTTATGGGGACAGGTATTGACCCTGAAGAGTTTGTTATCAAGGGGTTTACAATTACGATTAATTCAGGGAGTCGTTTAAGCCGTAACCCAGACCCTGATAAAGACCCGGAAGTGATGGTCGCCTCAGATCTAGCAAGGATCATGAAGGTCAAGATCGGTAGTTATCTAACTGTAATGAGCACAACCAGCGATGGCGTACTCAATGCGATCGATGTGCAGGTTAGTGGTATCTTTACCACAGGTGTGCCTGAGGTTGATAAGCGTATGATTCTAACCAACCTGACCACCGCACAGGATCTGTTAACAAGCGACAAAGTCAGTTCATTGCACGTCTATCTATATGAAACGGCCGATACAGCATCTATGCTGCAAAAGATTAAAACCCAATATCCAGATTTGAGTTATGAGACTTGGCTGGATCAAGCCTTCTTCTATGTGAAGGTTAAGAATCTCTATAATCGTATCTTTGGAATGTTGGGGATCATTATTGTGATTATGGTTTTCTTTTCGGTCTCGAATACGATGTCGATGGTTGTCATTGAGCGTACTCGTGAGATCGGAACGCAAGCAGCCATGGGAACCTACCCTTTGGAAATTGTTCGTAACTTCTCATTGGAGTCACTCGTTATCGCTGTTGTTGGATCCTCGATTGGACTGATGATTGCCGGGGCTGTGAGTATTACACTGAGTTTTGCAGGCATTGAGATGCCACCACCTCCAGGGCGTTCGGATGGCTATCCTTTAATAGTCTACTTTTCGCCTGAATTAGCAATGATTACTGTCCCGCTTTTGATTACAGTGTGTGTTATTGCCGCATGGGTCGCAGCGCGGCGTGGTGTCAAGAAACCAATCGTAGAGGCATTGGCTCATGTATAGGCTATTCAATATCAAGCTTCAGAAAAAAGTACTGTTTGTATGGATACTGCTGCTGTCACCACTCTCTTTCGCCTACGATGCAACCGAAATACTTGAGAAGGCAGACCGCTTTCGATTGCCAATATCGACAGCAAAGGTCGTAACAGAGATCTCGCTGTATAAAAACGATAAGCTTGATAAAACAAGGCTATACCATGTCTATATGAAACCAGGGCAACGCTCTTTAGTTCTCTTTAAATCATCGATAGAACTGGGACAGAAGGTGTTGATGCTTAAAGAGAAGTTCTGGTTGGTGATGCCAAAGAGTCGAAGACCTATCCGTATTACACCAATGCAGAAACTCCTGGGTGAGGCATCAACGGGTGATATTGCCACGATGACATGGAGTGAGTACTACAAGGGTGAGATTATTTCGGATTCGGATAATAATAACGGAACGGATGCAATCCATCTGTCACTACAGAGTCAGAGTAGTGCAGCGACCTATGCGCGAATTGAGCTTTGGGTTGATAAGAGCAATTTTGCACCGATTGCCGCAGACCTATATGTACAATCGGGAAAGCTCGCCAAACAGGCGATCTACAACATTGGCCTTCGTGATGGTCAGCACCAGGTTGTTGGTATGGTTTTACTTGATCAGATCCAGAAGAATCGAAAAACTGTTGTCAAAACACTCAGTGTTGAAGCAACGACAATTCCCGGTAAATACTACAATCCACAGTTTCTTGCCAGAAATGCTGAACTCGATATCTGATGCGTAAACTTCTCTTGATGCTACTGGTTGCAGGGTCATCCGTTGCAACAGCAGATGGTAATCTATCCTTTGAGATTACCCCCAGTGGTTATAGTCACGATTCTGATCGCTACTTCTCACTTGGGACTGCTCCGACATGGCAGAATCGTCTCGACGAGTCATTAAATCTGCAATGGCAGTATGAGGGGCTTTCACTACTGACCGGTGCCGAATTACAGCAACTACGAGATGAGGATGATACCGCAAAGGGTTATCTCTATGAGTTGTTCTATGATTTCTCGTTGGCATCGATTGATTTCTCTGTAGGCAAAAAACGGATCGGAATGGGTGTCGGTTATGCTTATCGCCCACTCGATATGATTCAAAAAGAGCAGCGACAGGCCTTGAATGTGACTGATATCGACGGTGTACCACTCATCTCTGCCGCCAGATTTACTGAAACCGGAATGGTTAGTCTCTTATATGTTAATCATCTTCAGGTGAATGAAGAATTAACCTCAAGCGGAGATGAAGAGTGGGCGGTTAGAGGCTATAACCTCATCAACGATCTCGATCTACAATGGCTATTGCATCACGATAGTCAACGAAAAACCTCTGGCGCAGTTGGGTTCTCCTGGGTTAGTGGTGAAGCTTTTGAGCTGCATGGTTCCATCCGAATACAGGGGGAGTATCAAGCAGAGCCAGCATACCTGTATAACCCGATATCGATGACGTTTGATGCAAGTCCAAATATTGAACAGCATGGTGTCGTTGCCCTATTGGGGATGACATGGACATCGAGAAACGGTCTCTCGGTAATCGTCGAATATTGGCAGGATTCAATGGCTCCGGACAAGTCGTTTTGGGAGGGCGTGATTTCAGATTTAAGCTATGTAAGAAGCGGTGGTGCAGTGACAATTCAGAATGCGAAACAGCTTTCGACACTTGCTAATCGTATTGAATATGGCTTTGATCAAAGTAATCTTGTACAAAAGAGTCTCTTTGTTCGCTGTGCCTATGATGGTGATTGGGCTGATCCCTCCATTGATGTCACACTCTACCCGGACGATATGGGATACACATTAACACTCAGAGCAGAGCGTGAATTCTATCAAAGCCAGAATATTGAATTTGGAATGCGAGTGCTAGGTGGTGGCAGAGACTCATTAATGGGAAATATCGGCGAGGATCAACAGGCGTATATTACATGGGAGTACACGATTGGAATTTAATTTTAACGAAAGATTAAATGCACTCTCTGTGCAGTTGCTTAGTGTCTTTGTGATCTGCACATTTATTGGCCTTTTTTTAAGTGCGATTACCTATGGCAGCGAGGAGGATAATCTCTTTATCAATCTTGGAGTTTCGTACTGTATCGGCTATAGCTCATGGTTATTTGAATCGATTCTGGACAGGACACAATGGATTCAATCATTTCTGCTTCGAATCATTATGGCAATCGTTTTAGGCTCTGTTATCGGCGGCTATCTTGGAAATGTCATCTTTTTAAGTGACATGGAAAACCACATTGATATGGAAGGGCAATATATCCGTATCATCATTCTTGGCCTGTTCTTCTCTGGGTTTGCTTTTTATATCATTTACAGTCAGATCTCGCTTTATCAGCGCAGGGAGCAGCTTGCTGATGAACGTCGCAAGATTGCAGAGCAGGAACAACTTCTTGCACAAAGTCGGCTTGTTAATCTGCAAGCGCAGATCGAGCCACACTTTTTATTTAATACGATGGCAAATATTCATAGTCGTATTGAGAGCAGCCCCAATGATGCAAAGGTTATGCTTGAACACCTTACCCAGTTACTCAGGGCAAGAATCAACAATGACCAGCAGTTTAGTCATGTTGCTGAAGAGGTGTCTGTTATTGAACACTATCTTGCAATTCAATCCCTACGCCTTGGCGAGCGGTTGAGTTATCAAATTACAGTCGCACAAGGGGTAGAAAAGAGCGAGATCCCGCCACTTATTATTCAACCCCTTGTTGAAAACGCAATTACACACGGTATCGAACAATCGGTTAAAGGCGGACGGGTTTCAATAGTGATCAGTAGCGATGCGGATCAGCTCATCATTACCGTGAGTGATAATGGGGTAGGGATTGGCAATAGCGAACGACAGGGTGCAGGTATTGCACTAAATAACATACGTCAGCGCTTACATGCTCTCTACGGGAATAACGCAATGCTTACGTTAACCGACAATAATGCCGGAGAGACAGAAGCAAAGATCTCAATACCGATGGAGTCTATCTAATCATGCGGGCAGTTGTGGTTGATGACGAGCCTGAATTGAGGCAACAACTCGTAAAGATGCTTTCAAAGTTCTGGAGCGATCTGGATGTGGTCGCAGAGGTCGGTGATGGTCTTTCTGCGATAGAGGTGATCGAACAGCAGCGGCCTGATATCGCATTTCTTGATATCCAGATGCCTGGAAAGAGTGGCCTAGAGGTCGCAAAAGCGGTTGCAGGCAAGACCAGAGTGGTATTTGTAACTGCCTATAATCAATATGCAGTTGATGCGTTTGAACGAGAGGCGGTTGATTATCTTCTTAAACCGGTTTCTGAGCAGCGGTTAGTACAGGCGATAGAACGAATCAAGCGGTCATTACAAAATCCGGTGCTGGATATCCAGACACAGTTACAATCATTGGCAGCAGAACTTGCTAAACAGCAGGCGTTAACATCTTTAAAATGGATTCGAGCATCAAAAGGTGAAGTGACACACTTAATCCATATCGAGGATGTGCTCTTTTTTCATGCCGAGGATAAATACACCACAGTGGTTACTCAGGAGGGTGAGTTCTTAATCCGAAAGCCGATCAAGGAGCTTGAAGATGAGTTGAGACCGGAGCACTTCTGGCGTATTCATCGAAGTACGATTGTGAATGTTTCAAAGATTGCCAGTAGCCATCGTGAAATCAGTGGCGGCTTTATCCTGAAGATCGTCAACAGCCCTCATAAACTTAAGGTCAGTCGTAACTACGCCTATCTCTTTAAGCAGATGTGAGGCATAAAAAAAACCACCTTTCGGTGGTTTTTTTATTTGAACCTGGATTAGAGGTTATCGATCCCAATCATCTTGGATTTGTTTTTCTCACTCTCTTCCTTGGCTTGATGTTTGAGTTTGATGTCTGAGTAGATGATGACCAACTCTTTATTGTGACAGGTGAGATCGATCTGCTTCCCGTTTTGAATGAAGATAAGCTGTCCATATTTCTCTTCATTCCATTCAGTTTTTCCAAGCAGACCACCAAGTACCGGATCTGTAATCTTTTTAGTCAGGTCGGTGATCTTTCCGAAGAGGTTTTTATTCTCATCGTTCATGTATTTATTCTTCAGGCTCATCTTTAGTCGATAGTGCATGTTGATGCACTCGTCATAGGAGCGATAGACACCTGATGCACCGATTTCGCTGATTTCGCTAGTCGAAGGCAATACTTTCACATAGTAGTCGGTAAATGCGTTGACCTCTTTGGGCGGAGAAAGATAGTTGCGTCCTTCGGCGTCGGCCTGTTTGCTGGTTACAGATATCTTCTGTCCTAGATTGAAACCGAAGGCTCCTGAAATATCGGCAGCAAACGAGGTCGCTGGTACCGATAAGATCCCCATCAAAATGAAGACAAACCTCATGCTTTAACCTCTATCTTGTTGTTTTGTTTGTACTGACTTAAAACAGTTTTATGTTTATGAAGATAGTACATGACGATATGGTGTCTCGCCACCCTTAAAAGCCAGTTAATCAAGATCTTCCCTCCCCAAAATAGGGCATTTCATCACACTAACTAGAATTATAGCGGTGTTCACCATCAATGCATTACCGGTAAGCAACGGTTGTTGTTCAGAATCAGGTGTGTTTTTAGTCGATTTGGTTGGCTTGATACCGAGGATTCAAGGTGAGTGATTACTTACGTGCTACCGTCTGTTGAGAGGGTTCATTAACGATACGTATCGTCGTGATTTCTGGAGGAGCCAGAAAGCGAAACGGAGGCCCCCATGTTCCCGTACCACGGTTGACGTAGATACTCGCACCACTATCTAACGAATAGTGACCATATAGATATGGAAATACGATCTTCACCAACGCCGTGAATGGAAAGACCTGTCCAGCATGAGTATGCCCTGAGAGTTGCAAATCAAACTCATGAGACGACGCTTCTTCAACATGCGGTTGGTGCTTGAGTAGTATGGTGTATTTGTTGGTATCTACGGTATTGAGTAGTGAGATCTCATCATGCTCTCTTTTTAGGTTAAAACGCTGATGTGTTTTATCCACCACACCGACAAGGTTTAGGGCATCTGCAATCGTTGCGGTTTGATCGTAAAGCAGCGTAAACCCGGATTTTTTAATAAATTCAATGCTTTGCTGGATGCCGTAATAGTACTCATGGTTACCAACGATGGCATATTTACCCAAAGGAGCATTAATAGAAGAGAGGATGGTTTGGATCTCAGTGGGGTTATTGATCCCTCGATCCAGCAGGTCTCCGGTCGAGATGAGAATGTCAGGCTTGATGGTGTTGATGATCTGTTTGATTTGCTCGGCCTTCTTAACCCCGGTCATTGAACTGAAGTGCACATCAGAGATCTGAGCAATAGTGAATTGGTGAATATGTGCTGGAAGCTTATTCGTTGTAAATCTCACCTCATTGACTCCGATGCTCTCTGCCTCAAAACGGCCGTAGAAGAGGGTGATCGCACTGAGTGTCATCGTAAAAATCAAAAGATATCTTGCTGTATGCGGGTGAGGGGCTATCCCTGTTTTTTCAGTGAGATACAGAACGATATCGGCGGTTCCGTGGATGACCAGAAACAGGAACAGAAAGGCCAGCCAGCTATAGCCGGTAAAGCCGAAAATTAGTCCAAGCTGCTGAAATCCGGTTTTGGTGAAGATGGCCGCTGCTATTGGCGCGAGTAATAACAAAACCACAACCAGGCGCAGAAGCAGTGATGGGAGCGTGCCGAGTGAGGTTAATACATTTTGATGCTTTTTGATGAGGTAGTAGTTCATCAGGCTGTAGACTGAGATCGCTACCACAAAAAAGAGCAGGAATGAGAGGGTTTCGGGCTTCATCTGATTCAATATTGTGTTTTGATGATCGAATTCAACACTTATCAATGCAGAAGTGATGGATCATTTGACTAAAGAGTCTATTTGCCAATGTGATCTGCTCCATACTGACATATTCGTTAGGTTGATGTGCCTGTTGAATGCTTCCTGGTCCCATAATGATGCTCTCTTTTCCCATCTGATTAAAGAAAGGGCCTTCGGTACTATAGGCGACGGTCGAGGCTTTATAACCACTGAATTTTTCAGCGCTTTGGACGATATCCGATTGAAGGCTGGTGTGGAGTGGTGGCGCCCCATCAAACAGGATTTGATGCTCAAATTGCAATTTGCTGCCAGTTAATGCGGTCGTCACACGCTCTTTGAGCATGTTACGCAACTCTTCAATGCTCATTCCAGGTAGGGGACGCAGATCGATTTGTAGTTCACACTCTCCACAGATGCGATTCGGGCTATCGCCGCCTTTGATATGTCCGAAATTGAGGGTGGGATAGGGAACCTCAAATTCATGGTTGGCATACTCTTGCTGTAGCTCCTTACGCCACTTCATCAATGCCGAAATCACCTCGACCATTCCTTCCATGGCGTTAACACCGTGACGAGGGTCGCTAGAGTGTCCGGCTTTGCCAATTAAGCGAATACCATCCATCATCATTCCTTTGTGAGCATGAATCGGGTGTAGTTCGGTTGCCTCGCCAATAATGACATGCTTGCCTGGAATAATGATCTGATCCAAGAGTGCCTTGGCACCGCTCATGGTGCTCTCTTCATCTGCGGTGGCTACGACAGTTAACGGGTGTTTGAACTGATTGGCATCAAATTGTCGTATGGCTTCAATGACAACAGCAAAAAATCCCTTCATGTCGGTCGTTCCAAGACCGTAAAAGCGATTATCGCGTTGTTCTAACTTAAAAGGGTCGCTCTGCCAGCGATCTGGATTGCACGGAACAGTGTCAGTATGGCCAGAAAGTATCAGCCCATCGTTAGACTCCTGATTGCCAAGTGTTGCAATCAGATTGGCTTTCTCAGGATGGTGAGCCAAATGCTGGATATGGATGGAAAAGCCCAACTGCTCCAACCACTCGGCAAGTAGATGAATCACATCAATATTTCCACTATCGTAAGCATCGCTTACGCTGCTTATTGAAGGCGTCGCAATCAGCTGGCTCATTAGCTGTTGTTGTGAAAGATTGATGTGTTTCATTTCATATCGTTGGTGATTAAGGGTTGGTGATTTTAACAGAATATTAAGTCGTATATGGCAAAATGAAACTGCTATACTTAAAGGGCTATTTCTTGAATGTGTGCAAATCTATCTTAGGGGGTGTGTGGTGGCTGAGAAGAAACAAAAATTAAAGAGACCAGCGAAGCCTAATAAGATCTCGAAGAAGGAGTATGAGAAAGAGTTGTTTCGATTACAGCTTGAACTCGTCAAACTTCAAGAGTGGGTAAAACAGGAAGGCTTGAAGGTTGTGGCCATCTTTGAAGGACGTGATGCCGCCGGAAAGGGTGGTGTCATTAAACGAATCACCCAACACCTGAATCCACGTATTGCCCGGGTTGTGGCGCTGCCGGCACCAACAGAGCGTGAACAAACACAGTGGTATTTTCAACGCTATGTCCCCCATCTTCCTGCTGCTGGAGAGATCGTACTTTTTGACCGTAGCTGGTACAACCGGGCAGGTGTTGAAAAGGTAATGGGGTTCTGCACTGAAGAGGAGTATCAGGAGTTTCTGCGCTCATGCCCAGAGTTTGAACGGATGCTGGTTCGTTCTGGAATCGTTTTAATCAAGTACTGGTTCTCGGTATCGGATGAGGAGCAGGAGCATCGATTCCAGAGTCGATTAGAAGAGCCTCACAAGCGCTGGAAGTTGAGTCCGATGGATCTGGAGTCACGGACACGTTGGGTAGAGTACTCAAAAGCAAAAGACAACATGTTTGCGCATACTGATATTAAACAGGCGCCATGGTATGTGGTTCATTCAGACATTAAAAAACATGCCAGGTTAAATTGTATCTCCCATTTTTTAAGCATGATCCCTTATAAAGACCTGACACCAGAACCGATAGAATTGCCTGTTCGTCAGGATAGTGTCGGGTATGTTCGTCCCCCATTGACCGATCAAACCTTTATTCCGGAAATCTATCCTAAAAAGTGAGTGACAAGAGCAGTATGAAATTGATGATTCATTCTGTGATGATTGAATGCAAAGAAATGGGTATATGCTACCGATTAAGCGGTGCATGGTATGATTTAATATAAACAGTGAGCAATGACGCATTTGGGGTCAGTTATGTACTCCTGATGGATAATAGCGATTATATTGCAAGTAATGATGAGGGTTGTTCTCCGTTTGGATGATTTGATTGCAGACAATTAATACTATGCTGACAAACTATTCTCAAACGATATCTGTAAAACAAAAACTTACCACGATTATTATCGGCGTGGCTATCTGTGCTTGTTCATTTATTATCGGTAATTCTGTGATCTCGATTATTAATCAGGTCAATCATGAGAAGCAGTACTCTTTTCTCAATCAACAGTTATCTACCATTCGTGCTCGCCTTGAAGGTGAGATCAACTCAACACTCTATTTAACAACGGGATTAATTGCATACACATCTGCGCATCCTGATATAACACTCAATGAGTTCAATGAGCTGGCTGAGGAGATTATTCTTTTTAGTCGCAACATCAAAAACATCGGGCTTGCACCAAATAATGTGTTGAGCTATGTCTATCCTCTTCAAGGGAACGAGGCGGCAATTGGACTTGATTATCGTTCGAATCATCAGCAGTGGCCGGCTGTAGAACATATGATTAATGTCGGTAAAACAGTTGTTGCTGGCCCTGTAGATCTTGTGCAGGGAGGGCGAGCCTTTATCGCCAGATCCCCTATCTATATTAGAGACCAAAAACTAATCGAACAGGGGATAAAGCCAAAGTATTGGGGCTTGGTATCGATTGTTATTGAGGTTGATAAATTACTCAATTCAGCCGGGTTCGTTTCTGAAAATGATGAAACAAGGTTTGCACTTCTGGGACGTAATGCGACAGGTGTTGAAGGTGGAATGATCGCAGGAGATGAATCAGTACTTCAGTCGAACTCAGTTAGTCAGAAGGTGATGCTCCCCTATGGGCATTGGGTGATTACAGCCGCGCCGATTAATGGCTGGGATTTGCCTGCGAGCTACACTTACTTTCTCTACAGTGTAAATACTATTGTTTCAATACTGTTTGGTGCCTTGGTGGGTATGCTGGTTTATGAGCGTAATCGCGGAATCGCAATGGCAACACATGACCCGTTGACTGGATTGCCAAATAGACGACTGCTGCATGATCGGGTCGAAACCTCAATAAATCGCGCAAAACGCGACGAAATATACTTCACGCTCTTTTATGTTGATTTGAATGGATTTAAGAAAATTAATGATACCTACGGTCATGATGCCGGAGATCATGTACTGCTGGATATTAGTCACCGTCTGTTTAATCGTATTCGAGCGGAAGATACTGTGGCGCGTATCGGTGGTGATGAATTTATAATTCTGGCTATTGGAATGCATCAAAAGGATGAAATCAATCAATTCTCAAATAAACTAATCCGTATGCTTAATGAGCCAGTATTTTATTCAGGCAAGATTCTTTCATTAAGTGCATCTGTAGGTGTTGCCACTTACCCGACAGATGGTAGTACAGTAGAACGATTGCTTTTAAAGGCAGATAGCGATATGTATTTGTCAAAAGACAATCATTATCAGAAAGAAAACAATCTTGTCCATATGGAGTCGAGAAGAAGGGATTAAAAGCTATACTTTGCCTCGATAAAGATCCGATCATTATCACCATAGCTTCCTATAGGAAAGAGTGACCCACTGTGGAACATTAAGACCCCGGCTGTAACACTCATTGCATCAAAGAGATCATATTCCGCACTTAATCGGCTAAATCCTCCAGAGGTGAAATTCCAGTCGCCCTGCATAGTCATCGCCATAAGATGTAGACGGTTATACATTAAATCGCTGGTATATCGAATCGCAAATTGGCGGCTTACCTCTTCAATACCTACGGTAGCCAGCGAAAGCTTGTAGTCGTTAACGGTGCTTTGCGTCAGCTCTATGGTGAGGCTAGAGTTTTCGATACCTGAATACTCAACGCCAGCTAAGAGGTCACTTCGTTGATAATCAGGATTAACGGCACCGCTATAGCGAATACCATCAAAATGGGCAAACTCCCCTTTAAACAACCAACTCCCTTCAACAATGTTTGCGGCAATTCCTGACATGCTATAGCGACTGTATTCTCGACGAGCACTTGCAGTGCCGAGTTGTGCGATATGTGGAGTGTCATCATAAAGGTCGGCATAATAGAGCGAGAGATCCCATCCACTAAAGCGACCATTCACCGCAAATGCGTATTCGGTATTATCCGGCGTGGATTCGGCTGGCAGCGCAGACGGAAAAGGATCGAACTCACTGCCATCATTTGGCAGACGCATCGGTCGGAACTCTGGAATCGCCATGAATTTAAAGCCCCAATCACCATAATAGAGATCGACCCGAGCCATCGTCAGTGGCAGCCGTATATCTTCAATATCCGCCATACCGGGGGTGCGGTTATCGATTGGGTTTATCACATCGGTGACCCTGAGTGAGTCAGATTTTCCCCAGACCACGATCTGACGACCAATCTTTATATCGATGTTTTTATTAAGGGTTCCTCTTATCCATGCTTCACCGATCTCACCATATTGTTGATCGGAGTCAACAAGTGTTTGAGGGTAGTTATTATCACGCAGAGAATAGATAAAATCATAACTGCCAGTGCCATCAATATGTGCCCGCCAATCTGGATTTAGGTCATAATCAATCTTTAAGCCAAGCCGTGTTTTAAGATTTGCAAAACCACGAAAATCGGTTGCACCAACTGCAGGTGCTTTATGTGAGTAGGCATACTCACCTTTAAGGGCAATAGATCCATCTATTGTTAAAGGATTGGGTGTTGTGCTTTCTGGCGGCACGATCGTAGTGTTTGTGTTGTTATCAAACCCATCCATTAAGGTATCTACACTCTGCTCAGAGCCTGCTTCATCAAAACCCTCAAGCAGAGCGTCGATATCCTGATTCTCAGCATAGAGCACAGTGCTGGACAAGAGCAGTACGATTAAACTAAGGCGTGTAATGACCCTCTGTTTCATCAACTACAGCCCTTTTTCAATTCTGCGAATTGAAAACATCGACTCATCAAGATTCTGATTGAATTTGATGTTATTAAAGTTTAGTTCGGTACGATGTAGTGTTGTTCTTCCTTTTTTGGTTGTCATAGTGAGTTTACGGGCAACCCAAATACCATCAATCTTTTCGATAATCGGTGCTTCCATATACTTTAATTTACTGCCGTTATATTCCCAGTGAATGGCACGAATAACCATAAAGTTATCTTGACGTACAAATAGCATCGATTTTTCGTATCCACTCTCCTCTTTCTCTTCTTTGGTGCGTGGTTTCGATTCGATAACCCAAACCTTATCGCCGTTAACATCCATCTCTTTCAAGATAGTGTAATCGTAACTATCCAGATCCTTACGAGTCATATCTGAGTAGTTAAAATCTGATCCCATGAAGCTACCGCTTTTATCACTACTGGCAATACGCTTGCTTTTTCGTAGCGCCGGGAGGTAAAGCCATTGATCATCATCCTTGGATGGCTCGTCATAATCGTATGTTAAAAAGGCGGTGTTTTTAACATCTGCTGGTGAGAGGAAAAACATAATTCGCTGTTTATCATCACCTTTATCCTTTGTGTAACTACGAATTGAGCGGATACGTTCATTACCGCTCTTATCGATTAACACCATCTGCATATCACTGATTTGGTTATCACCATCATCACGAGCATCAACCTTTTCCATAATGGCTCGTGCACTAAGGTCAGCGGCAACAGCAGACTGCATAAGGGGTAGTAGTGATACTAGAAACAGGGTAATTAATTTATTCATGTTATTGACTCCTTAATAATCTTCATCATCTGTGACCAGACCAGATTTATGCAACTCGTTCAACAAAGCCGGAGCTAGGTAGAGATCTGCGAGAAGCGCCATAATGATTGTGAAACCAGTGAGTAGTCCAAAATTGAAGATATTATTCATACTCGAAAACATATAGAGGAAAAAGCCCAGTGAAAGCACAATGGTTGTGACTAACATTGCCCGGCCTGTTGACAGGTGGGTTAAACGAACCGCCTCTTTAACATCATCAGTTTGATGGTGATAACGTCGATAGTTGTGCATAAAGTGAATGGTGTCATCCACTGCCAGACCTAGCGCAATAGAACCAATCAACATATTAAACATATCAATCGGAATATTGAGCCAGCCCATCAATCCGATGGTAAGGATGATCGGCGTCAGGTTCGGAATCATACTAACAAGACCAATCTTAAAATCGCCGATCAGAATAATCATCATCAGAGTGATGATAACTGCAGCAAACAGATAACCCTGAGTCATACTTAACATCGATGCTGATACAGTTCTCCCCATTAGAGAAGAGATGCCGGTAGTGTAAACCAGGACATTGTTCTGAAACATGGTATTAAACTTGTGTTCTATCTCCCGAATAAAATCTGGGTATAGCACGGCATCAGCAAATGGCATCTTGATCGTAAAACGGCTTTGGCTGAATTGATTGTTAACGATATCCTCCAGATCATCTGAACCACTGTTTTCAAATAGCAGGAACTCTTGTGCGATCAATTCACGATCATCCGGGATGGTATAAAATTCAGTACGATTCTCATTAAGAGCTTTATTAATCTCTTTAAGCATATCTGCCAAAGAGAGCGTTTTACCGACAACAATCTCTCCCTTATGGTATTGACCGATATCATCAGCAAGCGACGAAAGCCCAGACATTATTGCAGGGTCATAAAGTCCATTCTCTTTTTCACTATCAATCACCACTTCAAGAGAACTGGCGCCGCCCATGCGCTCATTAACAAAATCGGTAGCTTGTCTTACTGGAGTTGATTCGTTTAGCCACTCAAACGGCTTGTGTGAGAATTTAGACTGCATCGCTCCAGCGAGCCCGACAACAATAATCACAGCGCTAATTACGAGAATTGTCCGACTTTTATCTATCGAGGTGTGGGCAACAGAGGTCAAGATTTTATCCATTAAGCCATGTTTTTCAGTGCTGGCATCCATCGCTCCTTTTGCCTTGGCTGGAAAAATGGTGATTAAGACCGGAATAAAAATGAGGGTGTATATCAATGACATAATTACCCCGGATGAGGCGATGAATCCAAGATCGCTAATTGGTGCGACATCCGTGCCAGAGAATGAGGCAAGACCTGCTGCCGTCGTTAGTGAGGTCATCAATATAGCCAGCCCTGAGTGACCGAGTGCATGAGCAATTGCGTTCTCTTTATTTCCGTAAGGATGCTCCTGATCCCGATCTAACTGTAACTGACGATAAAATATCGCAAGTAGATGTACCGACGCACCAACACCAACGGCTAATAAAAATGAAGGTAGAATCTGTGTCGGTAACTTAAATGGTGTATCGGTCAGCCCCATCAATCCCAATGTTGATACCAACGACAGCGCCACTGTAATTAACGGATAAATTACCCCAGAAAGCCGACGGAAGAGTAAAAAGAGTACGAATGCAATGGCCGCTAACGCCATCACCATGAATTTCTTAATATCCTTTTGCATCGACTTTTTAAGAACATCAGTTATTACAGGAGTTCCGGCGTAGTAGATCTTAAAATCATCAGCCTGATAGCGGTCGATAATATCGCGTACTGCGCTGACCAATTCACTGTTTTCCTGATCTGTGAGATAGGTACGAGGTTCATCATTTGCTGAATCAAATCCAGATGTGGGGTCATCATCGAAACCGGCCATCACATCATCAGGTTTGTCGGGGGTGCTATAGGTATCCGTTTTAAGTACAACGGTAGTAATTGTTCCATCGGATGAAAGCATCATATTGGTGTATAGCGGGTTAGCCATGGCCTGTTCTTTTAACGCTTGCCATGCATGATCGTTCTGAGGCCAGTTTTCGAGCAGGTCTTCAACAATGAGTTCACCTTTGGCTCCCTTTGTGTTTCGTGTATTAATAAGGGATGTGATGTCATCAAGATGTGGCACATTGGATTCAATCTCATCATGCATCGACTTTAAGCGCTGCATGAAAGGCTTGCTGAAGATATTTTTAGATTCAATGGTGATTAAGACCAGCTCAGTACGTCCGAATTGATCACGAAAGCTATTGTACTGCTGCAATATCGGATCATTCTCATGCAAGAATCCCTCGGTAGAGGTATCCATGCGTAGTTTTGGAATATTGGAGGCGAGCGCAAAGGTTAATCCCAGCATCAAGATCAACATTATCCAGTGATGGCGATATATCCAGTGGCCAAACTGTTCAAATCCATTTTCGATGCGATTTCTGAAGGTGTTAGTGATCATAATGATTCCTTAGGATGGTCAGGATTGCGAATGGCGGCAATGATTAAATCGAATAGCTTCTGTGCCGCAGCATATTGGGATTGAGTGTGTGTCATTTGATCCGTGAGCTGTGGTTTGATTCGTTTACGGATGGGCTCATTAGCGGCATAGAGGTTAAGGCTGCCGACGATCAACATATGTACAAAAAATGGATCTACCGTACGGAAAATTCCTTGGCTAACACCGCGATTAATGATCTGTGCAAGTATTGCGACGACACCCTCCATTTTAGACATCGCGCTATCGGGTAGATGAAGTCCTCCTGATGCAATCTCACGCAGCATAATTGGAGCGATATAACGGGCATTACCCGTTTGGTCGGCGAAAATATCTATAAATTGGCGCAACTGCTCAACCGGATCAACCAGGCCTTCCAGTTGATGCTCAATCTCGTTGGCAAAGCGTGAAGTGATTCGAAGCAGTACAGCGTGGTAAAGCGCCTCTTTGTCACCAATTTGGTAGTAGAGGGTGGCCTTGTTGACTCCGGCAGCCTTAGCCAGTTCATTGATTCTTGCGCCATCGTAACCTTTCTCGGCAAAGACAACCGCCGCTGCATCAAGTATGGCATCAGATTTTGATAATAATTGATTCATTAATGACCCATCTAAACAGGTGGTTTAACCGTTTGGTTGAATTTGGAGTTTAAACCAGTCGATTAAAAAGTCAATCGATTGAGATCACATTGTTGATGAGCCGTTAGACGTTGCGGTTATCGTATCTACTTTGTTCTGGAGTGACGGATTGGGGAGTGGTTTGATATTAAAACCAAAGTGTTTTTGTATGTTTTTATTATTTTGCGTAGAATCAGGTACAATCCAGACAAAAACAGTAGGAATACGCTGTTTATATAAAAATATATTATGGATTTATAAAAATAAACGACTATAAAAATTAAGATAAAATTAAAATTTGTGCTGAGTTTATATTCTATCGACAGGACTATTATTATAGACTCAGATAATGGCTAAAGACAAAAATATAAAAAATATAAACATTAATATATTAAGTAGAGATTTCAGGTAATAAAAAATGGATATGGTTAAATCCTCCTCCTTCCACTATGACTCACCGTTTGTCGGTTTTGCAGATGATACGACCTTATCCGAAAAGATCGGATTACTTCATGATCATTTAATGCGCAAATACCCTGACATTACACGTATTGCGGTTGCGCTATATGATGATAGTTGTGACATGCTCAAAACCTTCATCCATTCTACCAAAGGGCATACTGAGTTAGTTCGATACGAAGCCAAGCTATCTGACACACAATCCCTTAAAGATATTGTAAAGACCGGTAAACCTCGTGTTGTGAATGATTTGACTATATTTCATGAGTCAAGCAAGTGGCATAACACCAAGCTTGCTGAGAGTGATTATGAGTCGAGCTATACCTTACCGATGTATCATAAAAAGGAATTAAAGGGTTTTATCTTTTTTAATGCGACTCAAAAAGACTTTTTCCTTGAATCAGTTTTGCACTATCTGGATGCTGTAGGTCATCTTCTGGCGATCACGATCGTACATGAACTATCAGGTTACAAGACGCTGCTGGCTGCGATCAACACGGCAGGAGATATTACCAAACATCGAGATCTCGAAACTGGGAGCCACCTGGCGAGGGTCGCTCGATATTCGCGATTAATCGCTAAAAAGATAGCGCATCAATATGAATTGAGTGATGAATATATTGAGCATATGTTTATCTTTGCTCCATTACACGATATCGGCAAGATTGCGATACCTGATCAAATACTTCTAAAAACGGCAGAATTAACCGAAGAGGAGTATGAGCTGATGAAAACTCATACCTCTAAAGGTCGCAGTATTATTGACATGATGCTGAAGAATTTTGATATTAAAGAGAATCGCTTTACTCAAATGCTAAGAAATATCGTAGAGCATCATCATGAAAAGCTGGATGCAAGTGGCTATTTGTCGAGAAAGTCCGGCGAAGAGATCCCTTTAGAGGCGCGAATTGTTGCCGTTGCTGATGTGTTCGATGCGCTGACAAGCCATCGCCCCTATAAGAAAGCATGGAGTAACCAAAAGGCATTTGATTATTTAATAGAGATGTCTGGGGTAAAGCTGGACAGCGATTGTGTTAATGCGCTGGTAAACTCTCCTGATGGTGTAGAATATATTCAACAAACCTTCAGAGATCCTTGATTCTGAAAATAAAAGTTCCATAGTTTAATTATTGTGGAATTTCCCTTATGCGAATGCTCCAGGATTTTAAACTATCCAGAAGTCTCGCCTAAATAAGAAGAGTGGATATGGGAATAGAGGGACAAATCAAGATTCACCTTCACTATCTCAATGGTAGGGTTGAGGATGTAGATATAGAATCCTCCCGACCTGTTCATGCTTCAAGAATTTTTCACGGTAAAACAATTAATCAGGCAAATATGATGATTCCGCTGCTGTTTAGTGTTTGCGGAACTGCACACATGTGTGCCGCCACCCGTGCGAGTGAGAATGCCTCTGGAACTTGTGCATCGAATGAGCTCGAACAGTTGCGCGACTCGTTGGTAGCAGTTGAGACACTCCGTGAGCATCTATTACGCATCTTTTTCGACTGGCCTGATTTTATTGGTGAAAAAATCAATCGACATTCAATGTCAGAAATGATCTCACTCGAAAAACTCTATCGGCAGGCGATTTGTGTCAATGGCAATCTCTTTGGAGTCAACCATGCAAGTTGTCGCAGAGACCCCGACCATTTAAAAGCAGTTACGACTGAGATAGCAGAGATGCTAAACCAGAATGTGTTTGCGATGCACCCGAAACAGTGGCTTGAGATAAGTAGCGTGAAGGCGTTGACCGAGTGGGCTCAGAGCACTCCAACAGTTGCCGCAACGCTGATCAATATGATTATTGGTCAAGGGTGGAGTAAAAGTGGTGCATGTCTTTTTGAGATGCTGCCACAGATGGAACATGATGTGCTTCAAGCATCATTGGATGATGAAAACTTTGTTAAAGCGCCACACTGGTTTGGTGACAACTGTGAAAACACCTACCTTAATCGAGTTGATACCCCACTATTAACCGCCATGAAATTGCAGTTTGATAATGGTTTGCTAACACGAATCACCGCACTACTTAGTGAGGTAGCACAAATATCAGTCCGGTTATTGTCAGAGCCCTTAGAAAACGATAGTCAGGGATCACCGGCAACCAAAAAGGAAAATCCGGCAATTGGTCAGTCAGCAGCAGCACGAGGACAACTGGTTCACCGAATTAGATTTAATGGTTCGCTCATTAGTCGTTATCAAATCCTAGCGCCTACCGAATGGAATTTTCATCCTGAAGGGGTTGTCGCAAAATCGTTAGGCACACTTAGTGGTGATCGGCATGATGTCGAAGCTCAAGCGCACCTGATCATTAAAGTGATTGATCCATGCGTGAGCTATGATTTAACGATCAGCGAAGAGTAGAACTATCGTTCACAGTTTTGCGTGATAACACATCTCGGATGTTGGAAACATTGTGACGAATGGTGAAATGGTGCAGGGGACAGGTACAGTTAGGAGGATATCTAACAAATATCCTCCAAGCATAAAGTATCATGTCTGATGTACTAGTATTACTAAAGTTTAAAGGGATTATTTATGTATCTCATCTATTTATGACTAAGTGAATATCCTCTATCTGTTTTTAAGAACCAGATATGTAATATCGTAGGGATGGCTCACAATCTTTTTATCCTACATATCTACTTCTATTAACATGGAATTGATCACTCAAATGCCAGTATGGGCAAAGAATTTAACCCTGCATAAATTATGAGTTTAATGAAGCAGATTAACCTTCACATAGCACTACAATAAAAAAATAAGTGGTCTATGCTGTATAAATCACACGGAATTATTGCATGCCTGAATAGATGACAAAAGGGATCTAAATCTTACAAAGATTATGTTTAATTTATACAACATCATTAAAAAACTTTCATATTTGAGAGCCTTCAAGAAGAAAGGACGTACAAGTACGGATAAACAAGGAGACAATGTTAGGACAGTTGACATGGAAAAAGAGATATTTCCCTGGAGTGATCGGTTTAATACGGGTCTTACAATAATTGATGAACAGCATAAACAGCTTGTTGTTCTGATAAACCATTTGGCTAATCTACTTACATTCAAATCAAGTAAAAAAAGACAGCAAGAAGCGATGACTGCTCTGCGTGACTATATGATTTTACATTGTGAAACTGAGGAATCTCTTTGGCAGGAGTTTTTTATAGGTGAAGACGATGTGATTAGACACAGCGAAGATCATCAATATTTTCTTGATGAGCTGGATCGTCTTATAGCTGAACAGAAGAACAAGCTGACGGATATTGTTATTGAAAAAACAATCAGCCACTTTATTAAATGGTTTTTCACACACATCCTTGAGTCTGACCGGTTGTTGGCATATCAGATACAAAATGTGAGGGAAGGTGTGTCGATTAAAGAATCCAGAAGAAAAGCATACGAAATGATGCGTGAACATTCCGAAGAGAAGCAAGAGATTATTATCTCTTTTTATGAAACACTTTCAAATAAGAGCCTGAAGCTAATGAAGGCTATTAACATACAAAGTCAATATTACCTTGATATTGTTGAAACGATTGTCCTCTCACTTGATTGTGACGGCTTAATTACAATGATAAATCGTAAAGGGTGTGAATTACTTGAATATAGTCAGGATGAGTTACTCGGCCAGTCATGGTTTGACAAATGTTTGCCTAAGCATAATGGAAAAGAAGATGCTAATGCGATATTTAAAAAAATTATTGCTGGAGAGATTAGTGGTACTAAGTATTATGAGAATCTTGTACAAACAAAATCAGGGAGTCAATTGCTCATAGCATGGAATACCTCTTGTTTGTGGGATGAAGCTGGAACTATTACGGGTACCTTGAGCTCTGGAACAGATATTACAGAAAAGATAATAGCCGAAGATGAACTGCGGATGTCTAAAGAGCGTTTAGAAGAAGCGCAAAATATTGGGCATATAGGTAGTTGGGAGTTAAACCTAGTGAGTAATAAGCTGCACTGGTCAAAGGAAACATACAACATATTTGGTACAGATCCTGAGATGTTTAATGTTAGTTACAAATCATTTATAAATAGTGTACACCCAGATGATGTTGGTATGGTTGAGCTTGCCTATGAAAAATCGGCTAAAACGGGTAAGGACTATGACGTAGTTCATCGAATTATTCGCAAGGATGATGGAGAGATACGTTATGTACATGAGCGTGCAAGAGTGATTGGTGATAGCAAAGGGCAGGCGATTCGAACTATTGGCACAGTTCAGGATGTCACATCTATTATGCTGGCTGATATTGAAAACCAAAATCACACTGAAAAACTTAACAATTCACTTAAACAGACCATACAGGCGATCGCTTTTATGGTCGAAATTCGTGACCCTTATACCGCAGGACATCAGCGCCGGGTAGCTTATCTGGCTGCTGCGATTGCCAATAAAATGGGGCTGGATGAAGATATGCTAGAAGGGTTATTGCTTGGTGGGATGATCCATGATTTAGGGAAAATGTCTATTCCTGCAGAGATATTAACAAAACCCGGCAGCCTAAGTGATATTGAGTATGACATTATAAAAACGCACTCAACTACAGGCTATGAGATCACAAAGGGTATTGAATTCCCTTGGCCGGTTGCAGGGGCAATTCTACAACACCACGAGCGTGTAAATGGCAGTGGATATCCCAGTGGTTTAATAGGTGATGAGATAATGCTGGAAGCTAAAATTCTGGCGGTTGCTGATGTTGTTGAAGCCATCTCAAGCTATAGGCCTTATAGATCGAGTAAAGGTATAGATAATGCCCTGACTGAAATAGAAAACAACAAAGGGATACTCTATGATGAAACGGTGGTGGATAGCTGCCTTCAACTCTTCGCCAGTGGCTATAAACTGGCTGATAAATAACAGTGGAGTGTAGTCACAGTATTCAAAATTTCTATGCTTCTTTGCAAAATAATGTCAGTAAAAAAAGATTTAAGTACCAATAAAACAAGAAGTCTATTTTGATATTTTATGAAAATACACAGCCCATTATCAGGGTGTTTACCATAATACAGGAATATATTATGAATGTTTTGAGATTATATGTGCTAGGAAAACAGCGTAGTTCAAAAAGAGCCATCGAGACCTTAAGCTCTATATGTGAAAATGAACTAAAAGGTGATTGGGAACTAGAAGTGGTGGATTTACTGGAAAAACCACAATTAGCCGATGAAGACAAGATTATTGCAGTACCTACACTTATAAAAAAATTGCCCCCTCCTGTTAGGCGGGTGGTAGGGGATATATCTGACAAGGAGAAAGTCCTGGTAGGTCTGGATATAATTCCCCATAAATAGTCCTATTGTTTTAACAGGTGTGGTGATTAACAGGGTTAGTAAGGTGTTTTAAGCCACTGAATAGTAACAATCAGTACGACAGGTTATAAGGAAATGAATGTGAAAAAGAATCATTTGCGCCAATTCTGGAGAAGCAGCACAGTTGAAGGTGGAGTTAAAAAGCTAGAAACAGGGGTTTCCGGTTTTGATGAATTACTCGAAGGTGGCTTACCAGAAGGCAGAACAGTATTGATCAGTGCCGGGCCGGGATGTGGTAAAACAGTGCTACTTGCAGACTATATCTATAGAGGTGTTACAGAGTTTCAACAGCCAGGAATTTTTCTAACTTTTGAGGAGCGGCCCAAAGATGTTTTTCAGAATTTGCGAAGTTTTGGTTGGGACTATGAAAAATATATCGATGAGGGCTTGATATCAATCATAGATGCCTCGTTGCCTGATGAGATTGAGGTTAAGTACGGGGAATCGATTAATTGGCTGGAGCCACTGCTTGCACGTATAGAATACACAGCCAATAAAATCGGGGCAAAAAGAATAGCTATTGATAATCTTGGTGCAGCACTATTACGTTATGAAGCTCATATTGACAGCCATGAATCTCGTGAGAAGATCTTCAGGTTTATGGATGGAATTAAAAGTATTGGTTTAACTACCCTGCTAAGTACTGAGCGCTCAGAAAGTTCTGCCTCACTTAGGGTGTATGGAGTGGAAGAGTTTGTCAGTGAGGGTGTGATTGAGTTAAACCTTGAATCTCATCCTTCGAGTGACGTCAGAACAATCCGCGTTATTAAACTTAGAGGATGTGGTTTCCGGAGCGGAAAAGTTATTTTTGATATAAACAATCATGGAATCGAGATATATCCTAAAATACCCATTGATACCAGTGTGGGTACAACTGATTTTTCCATGCGTGAAACCTTTGGTATTCCTGGGTTGGATGATGCTTTGGGTGGGGGGGTTCCTCAGGGGCATGTTATGCTGATCACCGGTAATACTGGTACAGGAAAATCGACACTGGGGATGCATTTTGTGAAAGCCGGTCTCGAAAATAAACAACCTTCAATATGGGTGGCATTGGAAGAGCCTGTAAAACAGGTCATGAAAACAGCAAAAAGTCATGGATGGGATTTTCAGCCATATTTAGATAATAATAGCTTTCGTTTCATTACAGCGGAATTGATTAATATCATTCCAGATAAATTGATTTACGATATTATAGATACAGTTCAGCAAACTGATGCAAAACGTATTGTTGTTGACTCGGTATCAAGCATGGAATCAGCAACTATGAATAGAGAGTCTGTACGTGAATTCATGATGCAATTGGCAGGGTTTGCCAAAACCAAAGGGATTACGGTGATTTTGAACTACCTCAGTGGCAGTTCATTTGGTGCAGGTACTGGTCAGCTTTTAGGTACCATAACTACAAATGATATGAGACTGTCGTCAATCGTTGATGGCATAATCATGTTGCGCTATGTGGAGCGTGATCAGGGAGTGGAAAAACTGATTAATGTTCTAAAGCTTCGAGGTAGTGATCATGTTAAGGATATACTCCGTTTTGAAATCAATAAGGATGGATTCATGTTGGGCAAACGATTTGGAGTACATACCTAATCTTATATCTGGCAGGGTAAGTTGATGATGGATATGTTTTTTATAACATAGTTTTGTTGTTCTAAGGCTTTAAAATATCATTAACAAAAACTACCCATGTGTGAGTTATAATTAACGATCAGCGACTAGTAGAACAATCGTTCTCAATTTTGCGTGATAACATATGCACTTCACAAGCAGGTAATCCGAATGACGTATGGCGAAATGATCCGAGTGACAGGTACGGTTCAGGGCGTCGGCTTCCGTCCGACAGTCTGGCGGCTTGCTAACGCATGCGGTATTCAAGGCAAGGTATGGAATGATGCCCATGGTGTGATGATTGAAGCACAGGCATCACAGGCGGTGATTACATCCTTTATTGAACAATTACACCAGTCTCTGCCGCCACTTGCCATCATTGACCAAATTACTCGAACTCCAATAGAGGGTCATGTCGAGCCGGTTGATGGCTTTGAAGTGGTTACAAGTCGCAATGGCGATATGCATACCTCTGTTGCTGCGGATGCGGCAACCTGTCCTGATTGCTTGGCTGAGCTATTAGATCCTTCCAATCGCAGATATCAATACCCCTTTACTAACTGTACCCACTGTGGGCCGCGACTCTCGATTATTCATTCAATTCCTTATGACCGTGTAAATACCAGCATGGAAAAGTTTAAGATGTGTCCTGAGTGTCAGGCAGAATACGATAATCCGGTGGATCGTCGTTTCCATGCACAACCTAGCGCGTGTAGTGTTTGTGGACCAAAGGTCTTTTTACAGAACCGACAGGGCAATACCGTTGAGAGTGATGATGCGATTGAAGCGGCCGCAGAGCTTATTCGTGATGGAAGAGTCGTTGCCATTAAAGGGATCGGTGGTATCCATTTAGCCTGTGATGCAAGTAATGAAGGTGCAGTTGCTGCATTACGTCAACGTAAGCACCGATACCATAAAGCATTGGCGCTCATGGCGCGTGATGTAGAAATGGTGCGGCAATATGCAATGGTGAGCGCCAAAGAGCAGACACTACTTCAAGACCGTGCCGCGCCGATTGTGGTATTGAATAAGCGTGGAAAGGATTTGGCAGGGAGTATTGCTCCGGGACAGAGCACCCTTGGGTTTATGCTGCCTTACACGCCATTACATCTGTTGCTAATGAGAACGATTGATAACCCGATCGTACTGACCTCTGGTAATCGTAGCGATGAACCCCAGACCATTGATAACCAAGATGCACATCAACGCCTGGGTGAAATAGCCGATTACTTTCTATTACATGATCGCGACATTGTGAATCGGCTAGATGACTCTGTGGTGCGTGTAATGGATGGCGAGGTACGGCTCCTCCGCCGGGCGCGGGGATATGCACCACAACCGATATCACTCCCTAAGGCATTTGCATCATCCTTAAACATTCTTGCCATGGGTGGCGAGCTAAAAAATACCTTCTGCCTGATTAAAGATGGCAAGGCGATCGTGTCACAACACATGGGCGATCTCGAAGATAGCGCCACATGGCGAGACTATCAGCACAACCTGACGCTTTATCAGCAGTTATACGATTTTAAGCCTGACATTGTAGTTGTGGATAAGCATCCTGACTATCTATCAACCCAACACGGTAGAAAGATTGCCGCCGAGGCAGGAGTGCCGTTGATAGAGGTTCAACACCATCATGCACATATCACCTCATGCATGGCTGAACACGGTATAGAGCCGGATGAGTCAGTTCTGGGTGTTGCTCTGGATGGTCTCGGATACGGGGAGGATGGAACCATCTGGGGGGGAGAGTTTTTTCGGGTCAATTATCAACACCACCGTCGACTGGCTTATTTCCAGCCGATCCCGATGATTGGTGGCAATAAAGCGATGTTTGAACCGTGGAGAAACACACTGGCACATCTCACAACCACCATTGGTTGGGATGAAGTGACCTGGTTATATGGTGATCTCGAAATAATCCGATATCTGCAAACTCAACCTGTAGATATCCTGCATACGATGATGGAGAAGAAGATAAATTCTCCTCTTGCCTCGTCAGCCGGAAGACTATTTGATGCAGTTGCCGCAGCGTTAAATATCTGCCGTGAACACGCCGGTTTTGAAGGGCAGGCGGCAATAGAGTTAGAGACGGCCGCATCAGAACATTTTGAAGCCCAGAGAGAGAATGGTTATGTCGTTCAGCATCAAGGTTCAGCTATCAACTGGATAACACTATGGCAGGGTATTCTTGATGACCTGAAGCAGGGAACGGAGACCGGAGTGATTGCTGCACGTTTTCATCACTGTGTTGCAAGGATCATCGTATTGACTGCAACCACGCTTGCGGCAAAAGAGCAGCTAACCACAGTGGCATTAAGTGGCGGTGTCTTTCAGAACCGATTGTTGTTAGAAGAGGTTGCTGCTCAGATTCGATCACATGGTCTTAGGGTGATCGCACCAGTCAAGCTCCCAGCCAATGACGGTGGTCTCTCGCTGGGTCAAGCCGTCTATGCTGCGGTAGTTAATGCTCAATGAGTGTTGATTACTCCATAATTGTTCCGGCATGGAATGAGGAGGAGTGGATAGTTATTGCGCTTGATGCCATCAAACAATCAATGGCCACCATTGATTTGGCTGGTGAAGTGATTGTGGTTGATAACAACTCCACAGATGAGACTGCGATACTTGCTCAAAAACATGGTGCAAGTGTTGTATTTGAACCAATTAACCAAATCTCCCGTGCCCGTAATCGCGGAGCACAACAGGCGCAGGGGCGATACCTCATCTTTATTGATGCCGACACTATGCTCACACCGGATTTGCTAACTAATGCCCTGAGTAATCTTGGGAGTGATCAGTGTAGTGGTGGTGGGGCGGTGGTGCAGTTTGATAACAGTGACTCATGGCTTGCGAACTATGGCGTCAAGCTGTGGAACTCTCTTGCCCATCGCCTTGGTTTGGCTGCTGGCTGTTTTGTCTATTGTCGTCGCGATGCCTATGACGATATTGGTGGATTTAGTGAAAAGGTCTATGCCAGTGAAGAGATATGGTTTTCCCGCGGGCTTAGGATCTGGGGTAAACAACACCAGATGCGATTTTGCCTGATTCGTGAGACCGAGATCATTTCATCATCTCGCAAGTTGGAGTGGTTCAATCCCGTCCAGCAGATGTTACTTGTACTACTGCTAACACTCTTTCCTTTTGCCGTGCGATTTAAGTGGTTGTGTAACTTCTGGTACAAAAGACCACAACAGAAATGAACATGAGATGGCTGTCGCAACTCTAATAATGATGAGACAATTGAAGACCTTAAAACCTATATTTAATTGTTATAACAAATGTCTGATATAGAAATACCAAGCGCATATCGTACAGTTCTAAAGCTGCTAAACCTGGAAGCTGACATACCCTATACCAAAGAATGGTCAGCGGCTGCAGATTTTGTGCAGATAATTGTGGATGAGGTTTTAACCACAAAACCACAGGCCATTGTCGAGTGCAGTAGTGGTCTAACAACATTGATGTTGGCAAGGGCTTGTCAGATGGTGGGACAGGGCAGGGTCTATAGTCTTGAGAATGGATCAGAGTATGCCAAGAACTGTCGGGACTATCTAAGCCGTTATCAGCTTAATGAGATTGCGACAGTAATCGATGCGCCACTGGTCGATACAGCGGTGGGTGATGAGCTGTACCAGTGGTATCAAACAACAGCGTTACCAGATATAAAGATCGACATGTTGGTGATCGATGGCCCACCCGGATTTATTCAAAAGCATTCACGTCTACCAGCATTGCCTCTATTAATGGAGCGACTTGCTGATAACTGTGTAGTCTTTCTTGATGATGCCGCCAGAGATGATGAAAAGGAGCTGGTGGCGATGTGGCTGGATATGTACCCGGAGTTTGAACATCAATACCTGGATTATGAACGTGGATGTTCAGTGTTAAAGCGTAAAGTGTGATGTCTGGGGTCGGAGTCGCAACAGACGACTCCGACTCCGTGCTATAAACGACATTCACCAAAATAAAAAGAGCATGACTATGAAAACATCAGGCAGTAATGACGTTTGTGAAATGTATAACACCTCAGCGGAATTTTATTCACAGATGATGGATGATGAAATCAAACATCCTGTCTATACCAAAACCTTCACCCGCCTGCATGAGAATATCAAAGATCAACAGGGTGCCTTGATCGATACGGCCTGTGGTACAGGTCACATGCTGGCGATGTATCACGATAACTATGATCCAGATCGCCTCCTTATTGGTATTGATCTTTCAACCAGTATGACCTCGATAGCAAGCAACAAACTCGGCTCAAGGGCCAGGATCATTACAGGTGATATGTGCAAGCTGAATTCGATTGATGCTGACTCAGCAGTTGCAGTGCTTAACTTCTTTGCTCTCCACCATCTTGATGCTGAACAGATAGAAGACGCTTTGCGAGAGTGGTATCGTGTACTAAAACCACAGGGTCAGTTATTTATCGCCACCTGGGAGGGTGAGGGTGCTATCGATTATGGTGGTGAATCAGATATTATTGCACTCAGATATCGGCTTGATGAGTTAATACCACTGGTACAAAAGGCCGGATTTGAGATAACAAGATCGGCTGTAGAACCAGTGGAAGAGTTTCCTATGGATGCAATCTATATTGATGCAGTGAAAGTGTAACTACTCTTTACTATTAATAGGTGCCAGCTCGTAGCCTGGATGTAGCGAAGCGGAATCCGGGAGTAGTGTTTTCTCCACAAAGGACTAGAGCGTTTTTATAAAACGGGTAAGTCGTCATGGATACAAGCCAAGCATGACAGACGTTTAAGGCTAATCCTTACTAACCTGGATCAGGCAGAAGATCCGAAGGATATGGATTTACCTGGTTTACAGTTACACGAACTAAAAGGCAGCCGAAAAAATATATGGTCTGTATCGGTTAGCGGCAACTGGAGGGTTACATTCAGGTTTAATGGTAGGGATGCAGAAATAGTCAATTATGAGGATTATCACTAATGAGTATGCACAATCCCGCACATCCAGGTGAAATATTAAAAGAGCTGGTAATAACACCTTTAGAGCTGACCATTACAGATGTCGCAGAGCATCTGAACATTAGTAGAAAAACGCTATCCAAGGTATTGAACGGCAGGGGTGCCATTACACCTGAAATGGCCTTGCGACTGGAACTGGTTTTCAAGAAACCGTCAGCTGATCACTGGCTACGCTTACAAAGCGCCTATGATTTATGGTGTGCGCGCCAATATGAATCCGAGTTACATGTTCAGCCCTATCGTGCTGGATATGCATGATGGATTTATAGCAAACAGGTAGCCTGGATGTAGCGAAGCGGAATCCGGGAGTAGTATGTCGCCCGGATGCAGCAAGGCGTAATCCGGGATTAGCGTTTCTTCTATAAATCCGGATTACATTTCATTTCATCCGGGTTACTCGCTACTCGCTTGCCGCAACAGGGTTAAAGTATTATCCTGAGTTTACACATGATTATTTAGAATTCGAACGTGGGTGTTCAGTGTTAAAATGAAACAAGAATAATTATGCTTGAAAAAATGCAACGAATGGCTGTTATCACCCTATAGCGGTAGTTTAAAAAATGATAAGGGATAACGTTATGGATAAGGTAGCAAAAATATTAATAGGGATTGGTGTAACTATTACATTGTGGGTTTGGCTGTATGAATCATCTACAGCATTTGAATGGGAGACACCAAAAGACTTTTTTATTGATATCATTTTTCAAATGGTGATCAGTGTTCCCTGGATAGTCTTGCTTGGTCTTTATATCAAACAAAAAAACATACTAGGTATCGTTATATCTGCTGTACTTATGTTGTTATTAGAATTTTTGGCGTACTACACCACATTTATAAATCCTGAAGGTTCAACAGCGGCATTAATTTATGTAGTAAAACCGTTTTATCAGATAATTATTATGCTAGTTGGACTATCGATAGGCTATGGAATAAGAAAGAATAGTACTCAAGAAATAAACAACCCATGAATATTGTTGCCATGATAAATGTCTGCTTATGGATAGAACTGTGATATGGTCAAAACACCCTAAGGCTGTCGTACATTAAGCTTTACTTGTCATCATGAAATGATATTGCTTTAAATAAGAATAAACATACCAAGGATTGTATTTGTATGAACCTAATTTGGCGAAAAATAAAAATCGGTCTTTTGACCATTTTAGGACTTCCATTATTACTGATAACACCATTTGTTCTGCGCTATCACAAAAAGTTAGAGAATCAATTCCACACAGATCCAGACTCAATGGATGATGAGTTCAGAGAATATATGCAGTTCACAAAAATGGATGAAAAAACATATGAAGAACTTTTAAAAGGTAATTACAAAGAAGCAAAAAATTTATCATTAAAGCTTCTTGAACTAGCTGAAAACTATACTAATGACTGGAATTACGGAAATGCAGTACACCATGCAAACACAGTTTTAGGATTGTTATCAGTAAAAGAAGGGAATATCGAAAAAGCAATTCACCACCTTAAAATGTCAGGTGATATATCGGGCTCTCCACAGTTAAATAGCCATGGTCCATGTTTATCATTAGCGATGGAATTACTGTTAATCAGTAGAGATAGTGATGTTATTGATTACCTTCAAAGTGTCGATTATTTTTGGGATTGTGGCTACAAAAAAATACCTAAATGGATAGCAACAATTGAATCAGGAGAAGTTCCAGAAGAATGGGAACGATTGAAATACTAATTTTAAAAATGAGTCATGTATGTCTAAGAAAATTAATCTTGAAAATGTAAATCTAGAGAAGATTCCATCATGTTTACGGGTTACAAAACCAATAATTCGTACTGATTCAGATGGAAATGTGTTCTTAGAGTTTGAATGTAAAAACTTTGGGAAATACCCTATTTATAACTTAAAGAGCCAATTAAGATTTTATGATAATCAAGATAACTTTATAGGTTTCGAACAAGATGAGCATGAAGATTATATTGATGTGAACAAAAGATGGGCTTTGGGGTTATATGCTGAAGCGCCAGATAATACTTCTTATGCAACAGTAGAGATTGTTGCAAAACAGGAAAGTGTTCTTTATAGACTGAAAAACTACAGTGAAATAGTTTTAGCATCAATAGGGTTGATTGTCTTTGGAGCATTGTTAGTTAGACTTTTGTCATAAAGACGAATGAAGGCCAGGTATTTATTTTAAGGGTAAAATTAGAGACAAAAAATGGATAAAAATATGTATACGCATTTTTTTGTTTTACTGTTGGCACTAATAGGTTCTGTATTATTTTTTTCTAAAATTCTCTTTAATTTTTCACCATTTGGATATTCAGGAAGTATAGGTTTCGGTTCACTAATTATTGCTGTGTATATATACAATTATTCAACCTGTTAAAGATGAAAACTTCTCAAAAAAAGATTATGGATCACTCTCGGATGGTGGGGGAGATGGTTGCTCTGGGAAATCTAAGAAGATATACGATGATGATGCAGGAAGTTTTGGTGATGGATATTTTGGAGATGGCGGTGGAGGTGGCGGCGATTAGCAATTAATTGCTTAAAGTTAGAGTCTACTATCCTTACACTTAATGTTTGCTATTGGCTAATAGCAGAAATCTATCAATCCGTTTTTAATTGTTCTGATGCGTTATAGTTGATTGACCACTCTTTGATTGCAGTTTCAAAATCACCCTCAGCACCTATCCATTCCCAGAATTTCCTAAAGTCTTGCTCAGCGGTTTCGAGGTTAAACGCCATGACATTGGTTTTATCCTTCAAAAAGAAACGAATGTTCTGTTCAACTGTTTCAATGTAATCGTGTGCCAGTTCATGTGGATCGTAAGTGTTGAGTTCATCCATCAGTATCCCTTCGCGGTAGGCCTTCATGATTCCAAAATCGCTTCTTTTGGTAAAGCTGTTGGCAGTCGCATCACGATCACGGGTTAGATGCACATAGAATGCACTATCCCCATAGGCTTTATCGAGGCGACCGAGAAGCCAGCTTAGGCGGTTATCGGCCTCGATGTGATTGTCAGGATAGTTCAGTCGTTCTTCACCAATCATGCAGATGCGTGATTCATGGGCGGCGCTAAAGTTGGTGATATGTTCACAGGCGCGAATGAATGTGGTTGAGCCACAGCGTCCGGTATTTAATACAAATACATTCATGTCCTATACCCAATAATTGATTCAGGTGTCGTAGTCATAATTTTGACTCCGACACCTTAGTTATCCATTGTTTGCGTACTTCAGGGTAGTGCGCTATCGCTGTAATGATTTGATTTAATCGCTCATCACGGCGTGTGGCTGATCCAATCATCTGATACCCCTTGGCATCGGGTTTGAAGTTATTACGGATCGTATCAATAAAGTGTTGAGTCTGCCTGACTGCATCAGGTGACGACTGGTGCCACCAGTGAGTGTTGTTATCCAGCAATTGCTGTAGCGTCTGCATCGATGTATTGATGATCTGCTGTTTTTGCAGATAACGCTGTTGCATCTCGGTATCTATTGCTTTTACCGTGTTGGCAACAGCCTCTGATGAGATTGTTATTTGAGGATAGCCCTGTGTAGTTAACTGTTCGATGGAGAATAGCATCACATCCCCAAAGTACTGTCGTTCAAACTCACCTGAAAGATCGGTTAATTCATTGCTATGTTCCACACCCGGGCGGAATTCTGATGCGCCCAGTTCGTCTACGGTTCGTTTGTGTAACATTGGTAAATAGGACGAGACAAACCTGCCACCAGTTTCTGCTTTAATGATTCGACCAAGAACTGGCCCCGCCATGCGTAGTTTTAATGGTGCAAACGGAATGAAGTATCTCAGCGCTGATGGCTTGAAGATATAGTTACCGGTATAGATCGTCCTTGCGGAGACCGTGGATGATGGCGGCTGGTACTCAAAGAAGCTCTTACGGGTTGGATGCTCACCATCAAAGAATGTATTCAGCTTTTCGGCAAATGCCTGCAGACACGCTGTATGGTTATGGCTGCCTTCAAGTGTGCATTGATAACGATAGGAGTGTTCCGATGTTCTAAAGCCAAACAGATCGGCCATATCGTGGTAAGACGCATCATCGGCCTTCATCTGCTTATGTTGATGAAACTGGCACACGCCATCTCCATCAAGCTGTGATAGTTGCTGAAAGAATGTGATCACATCTTCCAGAAAATTACCCGCCATCACCGCAGGTGAGACCGGAGGGTCGCCAACCACCTTTCCCGTTAACACTTCAATATTCTGTGTGCGAAATAGCTGATCAAGATGGTAGAAGAAGTTTATGGCATCAAGCTTGATACTTTTGCCATTGACATCAATCAGCGTGTTGAACTCCTGATCGCTATCAATGAAGTAGAAGAGGGTCTGTTGATCCTGCATCTGCGCCAGTTTCAGATAGGTGATGTTGCGCATGATCGATGCGCCCTTGTGGTAAAACGCATCAAGTGGATTATTGCCGATAATATCTGCAAACGATCCGCGCTCATCATCGCTTAGTGATTGAATAAGGTTGATCTGTTCATTGAATCCAAAGTACTCAATCTTTAATCCGCGCTGGTTAAAAGATTTGGTAATGCTCTGATGTCGGGTGATGGAGTCAGGTTGTTTGCTGTCATCAGCGATGAGTACGCTGACTCGGGTACTGTCTGAACCTGTTCCGTATCCATAAAGTTTTAACTGGGTCTGTAGGCTCTCAAGACAACTCTGTAGATGCTGTGGTCGATCAGCAACCGGAATAATAATCAGAAAACTGTAACGGTTATCCGGTTCACCATTTGCATACGCTCTTTCGATGTTTGCGAAGTGTTGCTGGTATTCAGCGAGATGTGCCTCAATATCGTGGCTCTGCCACATTCGGGCTTCAAGCGCTTCTGTAAATTTTTCCAGCTCATGTAACTGGATCATTTGCGACGCGATGAGTAGTTGGGGAAGAGTTCTCTATCGAGCATGATTTCAATCAGATTGATCTGGTTGACAAGGTCTGCGCTGTTAAAGAGTGCTTCAACATCATCCTCTGATTCAATCCGATAATGGTTAATACCAAACGACTGTGCCATTAATGCGTAATCGGGATTAATAAAGTCGCAGTTTATATATCTCTCGTCGTACTGCTGGAGCTGGTTTTTACGAATCAGTCCCATAGTTGAATTATTAAAGAGCACAACATTAACCGGGAGTTGATAATTAACTGCCGTCATTAACTCCATGCAGCACATCTGGAAACCGCCATCACCCAAAATAGCAAATGTGGCTCGATCCTCTGAAAAACGTGCCCCTATTGCAGCAGGGATAGCATGACCCAGTGATGAGATCCCGGAATTGGGGTAATAACGGTTTTCACTGGAGACGTTATAGAAGTTCTGCGCAAAGATCAGGTTGTCATCAAAAACCATCGCATTGGTCGGGAAACGCTCTTCAAGCAGTGCCAGAAACTTTTCAGGTAATACAAAACCGGACTGAAAAAGCTGATAGTCACTGTTATCGGTACTCTTCAGCTTATGAATGGTCTCGGCGGCAGAGGGGGCGCGATGAACACCACGCTCAATGATGTTGGTAATCAGGCTGTTAAGAACATTGCCGATATCACCATGTACCGCAATATCTGTTGTGAAAACCTTGTCGAGCTGTGCACAGTCGAGATCAACCTGGGCGATCTTTTTACCCTGTAACAGGCGTTTCTCCCACAGATAGCTGGTGCGCTCATTGAAGCTGGCACCAAGGAAAAGTACCAGATCTGCCTCATCAACAATATACCGATAGGCATAACCACTAGACGTGACCCCCAGTGTGCCAAGTGAGAGTGGAGACTGTTCGGCAATAATGCCCTTCCCCTTGATACTGGTGGCAATCGGTATATCAAGCAGTTCACTGAGCCTGGCTACCTGCGGTTGTGCATTTGAACTAATGCAGCCAAATCCGGCGACGATGACAGGCTTTTTGGCGTTTAGCATCGCATCGGTCAGGGTCTCGATGGGAGGCAATTCCTTATGCACCAGATGGAGCTGTTTTTCGGTTTTAATGGTGTCGAGAATCGACTCATCCACCAGTTCTTTCTGAACATTGTAGGGAAAACTGAGTAGTACCGGACCAGGGCTGGGTGACAACAACACCTTTGCCGCCTGGTTAAGCACCTGAGCCAGATAGTCTGTACGCTCGACAACCCGGTTATAACGGGTGATCCCCTTGAAAAGTGCCGTCTGGTCGATTGCGCCACCTTCGCCCGAACTCTCCTGCAAACCGCCCTTGCCAAAGATATCGGTTGGCGCTTCGCCAGTGATAACTAGGATCGGCTGTTTGTCAGCGTAGGCGTTGGCAATTCCTGTGACCAGGTTGGTAGCGCCCGGACCAGCAGTGGTAATACAGGCTGAAATTCTGCCGGATGCACGGGCATAACCACTGGCCATAAATGCAGCGCCCTGTTCATGTTTTGCCAGAATGCTTTTAATAGAAGAGTCGTAGAGATTGTTATAGACAGGCAGAATGTGTGCGCCGGGAATGCCAAAGATATATTCAATACCCAGGCGCTCAATAAAACGAACAAGTAACTGGCTGACCTCAATCTGCATCAGGCTTACCTGGCCGACTCGATGGTAGTAACTGGTGAGCCATCAGGGTTCACCGGAACCATGCTTCCCGGTTTGGAACTGCTAAATTTCACCAGCATGATCCAGAACAACAGCATCGCAACCAGAATGGAGATGAGTATAAATGGTGCGCGGCGCTTAACTTTATCAATATCTTTAAATTTCATCAGTGATCTTTTGACGCGATTGATTCAGGGACGCAGTTTAACAAAGCAGGTACTCTCCGACCCAACAATATATTTATGCTTAATAGATTATACTTTGGGCACAATCCTTCCATTTGAAGAATTGTGAATTCCAGCACATTAACCCCAACGCAGCTATGCAACGATTTTCTGATATCCCATCTTCCGTGATGAGATGATATCTATAGAGGGATATCAGATCTTAGTGATTTCGACTACTACAAAAGTGTTATTACATTTCATTTAGGTGGTCATGTATCCTTTATTTACTGGGGATGGTTAGATATCAACCAAATAAACCACACATTAAGATGGTTAGATAAAAGGAGTTATAGCCTTGAAAAATAGTCTATTAGGGGTAGTTTCGCTATTAATGGTGCTTGGATTAATAGGGTGTAGTAGCAGTAGTAGCAGTAGTAGCAGTAGTAGTAATAACACCAATCAAACACTTCCTGTTGTTACCGGCAGTGGAAATGTAACAAGCTCAACAGGTGCTAAAGTCGTTACGACAGATGGACGGCTATCGGCCACAATTCTTTCCGGTTCGCTGGTTTCTGATACCACAATATCGATCACACCGTTGGATACTGGGGACGGTTATAGCCTCAAGCCGGATGGCACACAGTTCTCTGAGTCGGTTTCGATTGATCTCGATATCGATAGCACAACCACGACAATAAGGGATCAAAACAGTACCACTATCTCCCTTTCCGGAGCGTTAGTGGCACCAGTTCCGTATGTGGTTAGTAGTGATAATAGTGTTGAGGCGCTGCAAAATGTACAGGTAACCCGGGATTTAAGTGCCACCTCAATACGACTGAGTGGATCATTAACCCACTTCTCTGATCTTAAGACCGATCTCTCAAATGGCGTATTTGTCTATTCAATGGATTATGACGCTACGCAAGCTGTTGATGCTGCCTTCAATGCCACCTTAAATCTACAAAAGTTTCCATCAGGGACGATTTCAAGTCTTATTCCGGTAACGGGTTGGAGTGCAGGACCACTGGTGTGGACAACAGAAGGTGTTTTATCTGTAACCACTTCTCCTTATACCTTTGATATCTCAAATCAGGGGCCTGTGACACAGGCCTTTGTCTGTACTGGTGTTGGAACAGGTAAGATGATTGCCAAACTCACCGCAACGGTTGATTCTTCTGCTACCACAAATCCAGCAACCATCGATATGACGCTGATTGCCACTGTCGATTGTAAGGCCTCTGTCTCTACTAAGCCTAAGGTGGCCGAAGGTACAGTTGATCTAACCTCACTTGTTGGTAATCTTGAGGCGGTCAACGTCAGTGAAAAGTGTTCGTCACTGTTTCAGACCCTTGATCCAACAACACCAAGGCACTACGCATTAGTATCGATGGGAACAACCTCTGGGCAATCGAGTTTGCTTGATCTGGACAGTCTTTCATTAGTGAGCGGAGTAAGTCGTATTGCACCATCAACAGGAACAGATTGTATTGCCAACACTAGTGATACTACCTCAACTGGGTGTGTGGTCTCATATGGTGTTACTAACGGCTGGGCTCGAAGTTGTTTTTATGATGACCCTACAAACGGGAAAAATTTTGGCACCCCGTATGTTGATCAGGCTGGCGCACCACCACCGATTCTTAATGATCTGACAACTGATAGTAGTAGTGCCAACGTGCTCGGAAATGTTGTCAGAACAACATCGTCATTTAGGGCTCAATGGCTATCGGACTTTGATGGTTTTTCATGGGCAACCATAACCGAGACCTCTTATAGCTGGTTAGGGTATGCGTCAGTCGAGGGAACAAAAGGGGGGGATAGTGGTTCCCCAGCATTAATTTTGGGTTGGGCTGAAACCAATCAGGGGGAGATCTGGTATGGTGATCCAACTTTAGCAAGTGGAACCTTTGTTGGGTACGTTGGTGATAATCCCGGAAAGATGCGCTGCACCTCTACGCTTTGCGTCACAACTGGTAACTCACTCACAGGTACGATCTCGACGGTTTTATGGAGCGATGTTAATCAACCTCCTAAGATTGTGAATGCAGCTATTCCGGTTGCCTCATATCCCTACAGAGCCGGCCTTTATGAGCTTGCCGATGGTTCGGTAATGGTCGCCACGGTGAGCGATTTTTACGAGGTTAGTGTTGGCGTTTATGCCAACAGCTACACCATCGTAAAGCTCGACAATGAGGGTAAGCTCATCTCCAATAACACCTATGTCCTCTCATCATGCACTACTCCTGTTGATGCACAGTTCATCAACGAAACACAGTTGGCGATTGCTTGTCAGGGCGATAAAACCGTTCAGGTACTCACCATAGGTGCATCCGCACCAGCCCCTTGATCAATGGTCTAGCCGTAGAGTCGAGGCCGATAGCTGTTACCGCTATCGGCCTTTGGTTTATCTCTCAAATCGAATTGCGGCCTAAAGATGTTAGTATGTTAAAGAAAGAAGCGTTAATCAGGCCTGTTTGATAACCATAATTAATAGCCTGAGAGAACAGTAGAGGCTTTTTTATTGAAAAGACAGCTAACAAAATCTCTTCTGATGGCACTTGTTCTTTTTCTGTTCAATAGCGCCGCTATATCAGAGACGCTGGTTTTGCCGAAAGGCGATCAAACCTACAGTATTGATGCACTTCCCGAGAGTGGGTTGTTATATCTCAATGGGCAGTGGCGGGTTTGGTGGCAGCAACTGCTGGAACCAGAAGAGATTGATCTCGAGTCTTCATCAACGATCCAAATGCCAGGTTCCTGGAAAGGGGTTATCTATGATGGTGGCGTTATGGAAGAAAATGGTTATGCCACCTTTATGATGGCGTTATCACTGCCATCGATTAGTGAACCATGGGCCATTCGTATACCCCCTCCGATGACGGCCTATCGCCTCTATGTGAATAACAAACTTGTCAGTGCCGATGGTGTTGTTGGTAAAAGCAGGGAGGAATCCGAGCCAGGGTGGGGGCGTCATGTGGTTATTCTTCCGCAAACAGGGAATAAGCTGGAGCTGGTTTTTCAGGTAAGCAACTTTGATTTCTGGGATGGTGGGATCAAACACTCCCCGGTTCTCGGTAGTGTCAGTGCAATTAAGAGAATACATTTAAAGGCGCTGCTGATCGATGCGGCCGTCTCTGCAATGCTGTTTGCCTTTGCAATAGTGCATCTGGTGTTATGGTATCGACGTAAACAGGAGAGAGCTTCAGGATTTTTTACCTTGCTGATCCTCTGTCTTGTCGTCTACTCATTAATGGCCGGTGAGGGTATCTGGTTCTCCCTTTTTCCTGATATTGACTGGGGGCTATCAGTTTCGATTAACCTGCTTGCGATGTTCTGGTCGGTGCCAGCTTTTGCCTGGTATATCTCAGCCCTGTTTCCTGATGATGCCTGGCACCCTTTTCGCAAGGTTACCTTATTGATGGCAACTCTCTTTTCTCTTTATGTCGTGGTAATGCCGTCGCACATGGTTTCATACACCATCCCCTGGTATGAATCTGTTCTGGCAATTCTTGCGGTTTATGTACTAACGATTTTGATTATTGCGGTCAAACGAAAACGCAGTGGGGCAAGACTGTTACTCGCAGGTTATTTGATGCTTATGCTTCGAATCATTGGCGATATTTCAACCGATTTGGGGCTGATATATCGCCTTGATACGATTCCGTTGGGGATGTTGGGATTTGCATTGTTGCAGTCGGTTGCCCTGTTTGTCAGAGCGGCTGATGCCTTTGATGCGGTTGAGCGCCTTCAGGATGAACAACCGGATTTTAGCCATACCGATGATCCCCGCACTTTAGCGGTGATGGTCATGAACCAGACACTTAAAACCTGGGAAAGAGTGACTGGGGAGGATCGTATCGCCTTTGCAGAGAAGAGCGGCCTGTGGCGAGCCTATCTGGATGGAGATACCTGGAGGACGAGAACACTGGACAAATACCTCTCTATTGAAACTCTCCCTGCCCAACCTCGATGGAAAACCATTATTAAAAGCGCAGAATTTGTTGTTGCGTCATTAAAGGCGCATGAAAAAGAGGATGACGATCTCCTCTCCTTAAGCAGGAAGCTTGAAAACCAACTTCTGCTTAATCAGGATAAATTATCAAATAAAACAACAGGATAGATCTGTTTGACCAGATTTAACCGTGATCTCTCCCCTGACGAGCCGATACGATTCAAGCGTCGTTTGCTGTAGATAGCTAATAGGGAGGGGAAACAATGATTCACATATTTCAAAAAAGAATAATCAAGTTAGTTTTCATTCGGGCATGGTTCTTGGTGCTCATCATTTCACCAAAGATTGTCTGTGCTGCTCCAGGTGAGATTTTGACGGTAGCCGGTAATGGTTTAATGACTGGTGCATTAGGTGATAATGGGGCAGCCACATCAGCCATGATATGGGTTACTGATCAGATTGATATCGCACCCAATGGCAATCTGTTTATCGCTCAATATACCAACGGAACCGATGCCAGCTTTAATCGAATCAGAGCAGTAGATCTGAGTACAGGTTTAATAACAACCATTGCCGGTGGTGGAACGGTACACTCTGCTGACGGGGTAGCCTCCTTAGGAGCTGGGTTTTATCAGATATTTGGTTTGGCTGTTGATAGTGGAGGCAACATTTTTCTTTCGGATGGCGATACGATTCGAAAAGCCGCTACAGGTGGAAACATCTCCACCCATGCCGGTGGAGGTACGGTTCTTGGCGATAACGGTACAGCAACCTTGGCAAAACTCTATAAGCCCAAAGGCGTCAAGCTTGATAGTAGTGGTAACCTCTACATAGCTGATCAGTGGCAACACCGTATTCGCAAGGTTGACTCCGCTGGGGCTATTACAACAGTTGCAGGAAATGGGTTACAGGGCTGGTCGACAGGTGGCGTGGATGCGACTGTCGAGTCAATCAACTATCCACGGGATGTGGCACCGGATGGAAGTGGTAATCTCTATTTTTCAACAAGCTCTGCAATCTATAAGGTTGATACAGCAGGCGCTCTTTCTATTGTCGCTGGAATCAATAGTGGCGGCTATAGTGGTGATGGTGGTGCGGCTACTGCTGCAATGATCGCTGTACAAGGGGTTGCGGTCTCATCCAACGCTATCTATTTTGCAACAGGTACAAATCATCGGGTCAGAAGGGTAGACCTTATGACGGGTGTTATCACCACAGTGGTAGGGGATGGAAACAATAATGCCTACCAGGATGGTGTTGCTGCACTATCCACATCGATTGAGAACCCGATGGATGTAGAGGTGGATGCCTCAGGTAATCTTTATGTGGCGCAGAATACACGTGTTCATAAAATCACTGCGGATACTACGGCACCTACAGGATCGGTTGTGATTGATGGCGGGAAGAGCGCGACTAATTCACAAACAGTTGCGCTGACTCTGAATTGTACCGATGCTGAATCGGCATGTGCCTCAATGCGTTTATCAAATGACGGCAGCAACTGGGGTAACTGGCAGGCATATTCCGCATCATTAAGCTGGAGTCTTGGAACGGTTAGTGATGGCAGCCACACTGTTTATGTCCAGTATCTTGATGCCTGGGGCAACAGCACTGGCACATACTCTTCATCAATTACGCTTGATACGGTTAATCCAGACACCACAGTTATCACTTCACCCGCCAACAACAGCTTTGGAAACAATCAATCACTATCGATAGGTGGTGAGTGTGTGACCGGAGCAACCTGTGAGAGTGGGGTATCGATAGAGGTTAGAGATGGAACAACCGTACTCGGTATGGTTTCGGCAACAGATACTGTAACGGGATATACCTGGTCAATAACAACCAGCAATCTTTCTGAATCTCAACATAGTTTTGTGGCGGTGCCTTTTGATGCTGCGGGCAATGAAGGATCCTGGAGTACTCCGGTGGTGCACACAATTGATGTAACAGTCCCAACCGTTACAGCACCAACAGATATCATTCAGGAGGCATCTGCAGCGACAACCTCAGTGTCACTTGGCATTGCCACATCTACTGAATCTCTGACGCCGGTTGCTGATAATAACGGCCCCTTTACTGTAGGAATCCACACCATCACCTGGAGCGCAACGGATGCCGCTGGAAATATCGGGAGTGCAACCCAGAGTGTCACAATAACTGACACTACTGCACCAATCGTTACAGCGCCTGATGACATAACAAGTGAGGCCACTGGAATAAGCACTACTATCAATCTTGGCAGTGCAACAGCGGTAGATAGTGTCGATGGTTCTCTTACACCATCGGCTGATCAGACGGGTTCATTTGGTGTGGGCACACACACCGTGACATGGAGTGTAACGGATAATGCTGGGAACCAGGGCAGCGCTACTCAAACCGTGACCGTGACAGATATGACCGCTCCAGTGGTTACACCGCCAGCGGATATTACGGTGACTGCAACAGGAACAACAACATCAGTTTCATTAGGTACAGCTACCGCAACTGATCTTGTTGACGGCGTATTAACACCAACTGCTGATAGTTCAGGACCATTTCCGGTTGGAGTCAATACGGTGACATGGAGTGTAACCGATACTGCAGGTAATCGTGGAAGTGCAACTCAGACGGTTACGGTGAATGAAGCCACAGATACGACTAATAGCAACTCATCAGATAGTGGCGGTGGTGGTTCGATAGACATTCTGGCATTGATGACACTACTGTTCTCAATGTTCGGAATCAGAAGAGTCTCATCTAAAAAAGTAAAGTGATAATAAGGATCACTTAAGTTCAATGTTTATTGGATGGAATGTTTCAGTACACAGGGACGTGTTGCCAAAATCATCGACAACAAGACACAAAATGGGCTCTTGTGGCATAGCGTGCCGGAATAGTCCTCGATAGGCTTATTCAGGGTTTCCATAACCATAGGTTCCTCTATAATGATGATTCGTCATTTACGATTTTAGAGGAACAGCAATGCCGCAATATCGCTCTCACACATCGACCAAGGGTCGTAACATGGCTGGTGCCCGCTCACTGTGGCGCGCAACCGGAATGAAGGATGAGGATTTTAATAACAAGCCGATCATTGCGGTGGCGAACTCCTTTACTCAGTTTGTGCCTGGTCATGTCCACTTAAAGGATATTGGCCAACTGGTCTGTCGCGAGATTGAAGCGGCAGGTGGCGTCGCAAAAGAGTTTAATACCATTGCGATTGATGACGGTATCGCAATGGGACATGACGGTATGCTCTATTCACTGCCATCGCGCGAGATTATCGCCGACTCGGTGGAGTACATGGTCAACGCCCATACCGCTGATGCGATTGTCTGCATCTCCAACTGCGACAAGATCACCCCGGGAATGCTCAATGCTTCATTGCGACTGAATATTCCGGTGGTGTTTGTCTCTGGTGGCCCGATGGAAGCGGGAAAAGCAGTCATTCACGAAAAGACTCTAGCATTAGATCTGGTTGACGCGATGATCGCCGGAGCCAACCCCAATGAGAGCGATGAAGATGTCGAGATCATGGAGCGTTCGGCCTGTCCAACCTGTGGTTCATGTTCAGGGATGTTTACCGCAAACTCAATGAATTGCTTAACCGAGGCGTTGGGGTTGTCGTTGCCTGGTAATGGCTCGCTGGTGGCAACCCATGCTGACCGTGAAGGACTCTTTAAGCAGGCGGGTCGTCTGGTAGTTGATTTAGCTAAACGCTATTACGAGGGTGATGATGAGTCGGTACTGCCACGTTCGATTGCAACCAAGGCAGCATTTGAGAATGCAATGAGCCTCGATATTGCGATGGGTGGCTCGACTAATACGATTCTGCACCTGCTGGCAGCAGCTCAGGAGGCCGAAGTTGATTTCACAATGGATGATATCGACCGTCTCTCGCGTAAGGTGCCACATCTGTGCAAGGTTGCGCCGAGCACTCAGACTTACCACATGGAGGATGTCCATCGTGCCGGTGGTGTGATTGGTATTCTTGGCGAGCTGGATCGTGCAGGGTTACTTCATCGTGATGTTAAAACAGTACACTCTGACAACATGGGTGATGCAATAACTCAGTGGGATATCAAGCAGACAAGCGAACAACATCCGCTCGACTTCTATCGTGCTGCTCCGGGTGGTGTACCAACACAGGTCGCCTTTAGCCAGAGCAAGCGTTATGAATCACTCGATGATGATCGTAGCAGTGGTTGTATTCGTGATATGGATCATGCCTACAGCAAGGATGGTGGTCTTGCTGTTCTGACCGGCAACATTGCGCTCGATGGTTGTGTGGTTAAGACCGCTGGCGTCGACGAATCCATTCTCAAGTTCAGTGGTCCGGCACGTATCTTCGAAAGTCAGGATGCTGCGGTTGACGGCATCTTGGGTGACAAGATTAAAGCCGGTGATGTGGTGGTGATTCGCTACGAAGGGCCAAGAGGCGGCCCCGGGATGCAAGAGATGCTCTATCCAACGACCTATCTGAAATCGAAAGGTTTAGGTAAAGATTGTGCGCTGTTAACCGATGGGCGTTTTTCTGGGGGCACGTCTGGACTCTCTATCGGCCATGTATCACCTGAAGCTGCTGAAGGTGGCGCGATTGGCCTGATTGAAGAGGGTGATCTGGTCGAGATCGATATACCCGGACGCACCATCAATATCGCGGTATCAGATGAGGAACTCAATCAACGTCGTGCGGCGATGGATGCAAAAGGCAAGGATGGCTGGAAGCCAAATCGTGATCGCAAGGTGAGTGCTGCACTTCGTGCTTACGCTGCTATGACGACCTCAGCATCTAAAGGTGCGGTCAGGGATGTTGATCAGCTTTAAGGTTTAAAAGGTAGTGTAATAATGCCTCTGAGGTCGATCACCTCAGAGGCTTTTTTATAGGTCTTGATTCCAATCTCCATATCCTTATGCCCTGCGCGGGGTTGATTCCGGTAGGTATTAAATAGTCGATCCCATATCGATAAAAAGAAACCGTAATTACTATCGGTTTCATCACGTTCAACCGAATGATGTACACGATGCATGTCCGGGGTCACGATAAGCGTTCTCAGAATACGATCCACCGGCAATGGCAAACGGCCATTTGCATGATTAAACATTGCCGAGCCATTAAGAATAATCTCAAATAGCAGTACTCCAAGAATCGGAGGGCCAATAATGATAATGGCTCCAAATTTAATCATCATCGATAGAATGATCTCAAATGGGTGAAAACGTGCGCCAGTCGTAACATCGTAATCAGGATCTGCATGATGAACCCGATGTAAACGCCAGAGCAGGGGGACAATATGAACCAACCGATGTTGAATATAGATCACAAAGTCGAGAAGAATAATCGTTGCAATGGTGGTGAATAGAAGCGGTAGTTCAAACTGGTTAAACAATCCCCACCCTTTTTGTTGTACCGCAACGGTGATCCCAATCGCCGCAGCCGGAAAAAGCAGACGCAATACCACGGTATTTAACGCCACCAGTGCAATATTGTTGACCCAACGTAAAGCCTTGCTGTGGGTTAATGATCGTTTTGGCGACAAGATCTCCCAGAGCGCAACAAGTATAAAAACGGATAAAAAGCTTAATAAGCGGATTTGGGCTTCGTGTTCGATAATGAACTGGTGGATCGCCATAGCATTGTTCTATTGGCGATTGAGCTTATGGATCGGAAGCGGTCTGTTTAGATGGTAACCCTGAAGACGATCACACCCCTTTTTCTGTAGATAGGCCTGCTGCTCCGCCGTCTCTACTCCTGATCCGATAACCGAAATATTCAGAGCATGAGCCATAACCAGGATGGCATGAGTCAGTTCTTTCATCTCGGATGAGTCGTTCAGATCATGGGTTAGTGTTTTATCGATCTTGATCTCATCGATATTGAGTTGTTGCAAAACAGTCATCGAAAGTTGTCCCGTTCCAAAGCGGTCAACACAAATCGAGAAACCATTCTTCTTCAATCGCATAAAGAATATCGTGGCGAGATCACGGTTAACGGTTAGCTTGGGTTCAGCAACCTCAATGGTAAACGATGAGGGTTCAACACCGTTGATTGAACATAGCTCGACTAATTCATCAACAAATTTTAGGTTGATCTGCTCAAGTGCGAGATTAATCGAAATCTTGATCTGTTTTTTGTAACTTGCTTTGAGGCTCTTTAAATCATTACAAACCGTTTTGAACATCCATCGAAAGAACTGATCCATTAAGCCGCTATCCTCAACAACCGGAAGGAAATGAATCGGGTCGAGTATCCCTTTCTTGGGATGATGCCAACGTAATAGCGCTTCAAAACCCTCAACAACAGAGCCGGAGCGATCAAAGATTGACTGGTAATAGACCTTGAGTCGATTCTCTTTTAAAGCAGTGCTGAGTTGATGGCTTAATGCCATTCTCTGACGAACCCGTTTATTCAAAGAGGTTGAAAACAGTTGGTAACTGTTTTTGCCTTTTCGCTTGGCGCGATACATTGCGCTATCGGCCATATTGATTAGCGTCTCTACATTCTTGCTGTCATAGGGGTAGAAAGCGACGCCAATACTCGCCGAGACGCTAAGATTGTTCCCATTATAGATAACCGGAGATTTAATCAGTGTAAGCAGCTTTTCAACAATGCCAGAGATAGCTTGTTGAGACTGAATTCCTGTCAGGATAACTGAGAATTCGTCACCACTTAATCTTGCAACCGTATCTCCCTCTCTTGTGACCTGTTTGAGTCGGCCTGCAACGGCTTTAAGAAGGATGTCCCCAGCATCATGACCATAGTTGTCGTTGACCGCTTTAAACCCGTCAAGATCAATAAAGAGTACTGCGCCCTGATCATTGTGGCGTAATGTGGAGGTGATTGCCGCCTGAAGTCGATCATTAAACTGAATGCGGTTACCCAGACCCGTGAGTTGATCATAGAAAGCCAGATTATAGAGTTGGCTCTGTTTATATCGTGCGATGTGGTGAATGAGATCATCAAACGAAGCGATTCCAAGGTAGTATCCATTCTCAGTGATAATGAAATAATCAGCTGAGTTGTATTCCACATCGTCAACAAGCTCCTTCACCAGATCAATCAGCAGTGTCTGTTTTTCAACGACCACAGGATTTTTCTGGATCTGGCTAGAGATCGGTTCATCTTTAATCTTATGCTTGTCGGCGTGTTTAAGTGAAAAAATGAGATCCTTACGCTTGATAAGACCTAAGGGTATTCCCTCTAGAACAATTGGGAGTATTGAAACATCAAGAGAGTTCTTAAGGTGTTTGACGACCTCAAAGCAGGTCATCTCGGCAGTAACAGGTGGAATCGTTTTGCAAATGAGCTCAGCGGTGGCGTCACTTGCACTAAAGAGATCAACAAGGGTCGAGTTATTATCGACAGCAGCATTTAACAATGATTTGGGATCGCCCGAAATCATATCTTGAGTGTTTAAAGCTTGCTTGTTAGTCCTGTCTCTCACAACGGTTTCCTGTTGATACACGATGACCTTATGATCTGGTTTCTATTATAAAGACTCTTATATTAAGTGCATCCCAATTAAATCTGAAAGCTACCACAACAGACCCTAACGAAAAAAAGACAATCCAGATGATATGATACCCATCTTAAGGATTGCCGTATTGCATCACAACAAAAAGCCTTATTCAGAATCACTCAATTAAGCCCTGTAAAAGTCATAATATGACATGACAATAGAATAATAGAGATAAAAAGCCAAAAAATATCGCTATATGATTAAAATCATGCGCTTTTATGACAAGGATGTCATAAAGTTGTCACAAAGATTGCATTTAATGGCATTGATATCATTGACCCAAAAAAGTGTAATGAGTACTAAAAAGATACTGATCATTGAGGATGAAGCGCCGATCCGAAAAATGCTGCGGCAGGCGTTAGAACGCTCAGAATATAGTGTGATTGAAGCCGAAGATTCAACCGAGGCACTTAATGCTGTTGCCGATAAGCTACCGGATTTAATTCTTCTGGACTGGATGTTGCCCGGAATGAGTGGTATAGAATTGGCCAGACGTTTTCGAAAAGAGAGCTTTAGTAAAGAGATCCCCATTATTATGCTAACAGCGCGTGTTGAAGAGGAAGATAGAGTTCTCGGTCTTGAGGTTGGAGCAGACGACTATGTCACTAAACCCTTTTCACCAAGAGAGCTTATTGCTCGAATTAAAGCAGTTTTGCGTCGCGTCTCTCCAGAGAATGAGGAGGGGAAGATCGTAGCCGGAAGGATCACCATTGAGGTTAACTCCCACAGACTGATTATTGATGAAAAAGCGATTGATCTGGGGCCAACCGAGTATAAGCTACTCCAGTTCTTTGTTGCGCATATCGACAGAGTCTACTCACGATCCCAGATTTTAGATCATGTTTGGGGGCAGGGAAGTTACCTCGAAGAGCGCACCGTCGATGTCCATATCCGACGCTTGAGAAAAGCGCTTGAGCCCTATCAGTGTGAGAATTATGTGCAGACTGTTCGAGGTAGTGGATACCGCTTTTCAGTCGATAAATGAATCAACAATACTGGATATCAGAGTTAAAGAGGATTGCCATCATTGTGGTGGCTGCGCTTGTGATCGGAGAGATCACGGATCATCTGGCGCTGACCTTACTGATCTCGATCAGTGTCTATCTGATTTGGAACCTCTACAACATCTATCAACTCTTAAAATGGCTGGCTATCGGCAAGCGTATCAATCCACCAGACTCGTATGGTGTCTGGGGTGATATCTTCTATCTGATTCACAATCTTCAAAAACGACATCAGCGACGGAAAAAACGCCTCATCCAGTTAGCAAACCGATTTCAGGATGCCACCTCGGCAATGCCCGATGGGGTTGTGGCGCTCGGTAAACGTCTTGAGATTGAGTGGTTTAATCAACAGGCAAAGCAACAGCTCAATCTACGCCCCTCCACCGATATCGGGGTAAGAATCGATAACCTGGTTCGGCAACCTGAGTTTGTGGCTCAAATCAAAAAACGTAACATGGATAGCTCAGTGATCATTCAGTCGCCAGCCGATGATCGAATCACCCTCAAGATTCAATTTGTTTCGTATGCAAAAAAACAGTGGCTAATGATCATAAGCGACGTCAGTCAACAACACCTGATAGAACAAATGCGACGTGATTTTATCGCGAATGTCTCTCATGAACTGAGAACACCGCTAACGGTGATCAATGGCTTTGTCGAGACCATGATCGATGCCAAAGAGCAGGCGCTTGAACCCTGGAGTGATTCGCTGGTGTTAATGGAGCAGCAGTCTCATCGAATGCGACAGATCATTGATGATCTGCTTTTACTCTCACGCCTTGAAACGAATCAGAGTGAGACAAGCAAGGTGGAGATCGATGTTGGATCAATGCTGCGAACCATCGTTGAAAGCGCCTCAGTCATGGCTGAAAAGAAGCAACAACAGATCAACCTTGAGTGCGACGATGGCATGATTATCGGGATTGAAAAAGAGATCCACAGCGCCTTTAACAATCTGGTCGTGAATGCCATTCGTTACACTCCCGAAAAAGGGGCGATTGATATTCGTTGGATATCCAATAAAAACGAGAACTGTTTTTGTGTCTCTGATAACGGAATCGGTATCGCCCAGAAGCATATTCCACGATTGACGGAGCGTTTTTATCGAATTGATGTCGGTCGTTCACGTGAAAGCGGTGGAACCGGATTGGGGTTGGCGATTGTCAAACATGTGTTAAGTCGCCATGACGCTACACTAAGTATAGAGAGCCAGATCGGTAAAGGGAGCACCTTTTGTTGCCACTTTCCCAAGGTAAATTAGCCCTTGAGCTTATATTGAAATAAACAATATAAAATCAACAAAGCATTAGCTTTGTTGACATCCTGGGTTGTCATCGTTAGTATATATTCGCTCATGGATAGCGGCAGTGCACAGTTGGCACTGCATCAAAATTTGATTTTATCTCCTCTGATCTGCGGATAAACCGCCCGGACACACCTTCCCCCCAATTGTGGTTGTCCGGGCGGTGCAGACACCCAAACAACACGTTCGCCAACGATGAACACCGTGGAAAAAGGGACGCGCTCTACTTAAATCATATCTCGGCTGATACCCATTGATGTCTCCCTAGCGCCTTTGCTTTATACATTGCATTGTCAGCGGCAATAAGCAGTAGCTCATTGGAGACATGATGATTAGGGATGGTGCTGGCCACACCGATTGAACAGCTTATCGGAATAGCTTTGTTATCTTTTAAGACTTCAATCTCTGATATCGCCTGAATCAGCTTTCCTGCTATCTTTTCTGCGTAATCAAGCTCTGTATTGACAAGCAGGATCACGAACTCTTCACCCCCATAACGTGCGATGGTGTCGGTAGCGCGAGGTAATTGCGTTTTTAAGGTTTTCGCCACTTTTTGCAAACATTGATCGCCGTAAATATGTCCATAGTTATCATTGATCTTTTTGAAATGATCCAAGTCGAGCATCATGATTGAGAGCGGAGCCTGTAGTCGACTACAGCGCATCCACTCATCTGAAAAGATACGATTAAAATACAGTCTGTTTTTTACCCGGGTTAGTGGATCGGTATTACTCAGCTTCTCCAGCATAAGCGCTCTTTCATTTGCTTTTTTCTCATTGGTAATCGCTTTGTAATAGTCCCTGCTGGAAACCCGGGAGGTTTCCAGCACGTAGAGATACGATACGAAAGTTAGTAGAGAGATCATCAGAAAAAGGGTGTTTTGATCAAACAGAAACCCCTGTAACAAACTCGGTATATACATTAATAACGGATAAAAAATTCGGATCTCCCTGGAAATACTTAACGTAACAGAGCCACCAATGGTGAATGCAGCAAGCATGACGATATAAGGGAAAAAAAGCATCGGAAATTCATTGGTATAAAAGACCCAGGCGGATAGTATTCCCCAGTGAAGAGCACTGGCTAGAATCACCAGAATCAGAACCCGGCTCATGAAATCGACATTGTATTCAGGTGTTTTTCTGACGATTCGGTAATGTATAAGCCTTATCAATAAGATAATGCCAAGAATCAGGGTGTTGAGATAAAAGAAAACAGGATTTTGAGTCGGGATATCAACCCATAAAGCAGAGGCTAGCCAGGTTGCCATATACACATACATACCCCCGCGGGCACGTATGGTTAGATCTTTATGCACCTTGGATCTCAAGCTTGATGGATAGTTCGCTAGCAATCGCATACCTATACAGAGTTAATTGTCCCGAAATACTGGCCATTAGCCCATTGGACAAATGCTTCGATCCATGAATAGGTCATTTTATATAATGATAGTGAACTCAGAATGAAAGTACACCATCAGGAGCCAATTTAGAATTCAGGTTTGAATTTCATCACCACTTTCACATAAGCGTCATAAACTGTTCATTAAACTGTCATATTTCTCCTGCATAGTTGCGCCATGAACAATTCTAAACAACAGGAGAACCAATAAATGTATTGGGCAAATAAGATTAAAGTCGGTGTGCTGGTTATTGCGTCGATATTCACAACTTCCGTATTTGCGGCTGCGTCCGTGGATAAGGGTATTCCGGATTACAAAAAGGCAAGCGGCGTTTCTGGTAACCTCTCCAGCGTTGGTTCAGACACCCTCGCCAATTTGATGACTCTGTGGGCAGAGGAGTACAAGCGCCTCTATCCAAACGTCAACATTCAGATCCAGGCTGCGGGTTCTTCAACTGCTCCGCCGGCACTGACAGAAGGAACCTCAAATCTGGGGCCGATGAGTCGTCAAATGAAGAGCAAGGAGATTGAGGCCTTTGAAAGAAAGCATGGCTACAAGCCTCTGGCTATTCCGGTTGCGATTGATGCACTGGCGGTATACACCCATAAAGATAACCCCATTAAGGGTCTGACCATTCCACAAGTGGATGCAATCTTCTCTGCAACCCGAAAGTGTGGCAATAAAGAAGATATCACCACATGGGGACAGGTTGGTCTGGATGGTTCACTTGGTGGACAGAAGATCCAGCTCTATGGACGTAACTCAGTTTCTGGCACCTACGGCTACTTCAAGAAAAAGGCGCTGTGTAAAGGTGATTACAAGAATACGGTAAATGAGCAACCCGGATCTGCGTCTGTAGTGCAGTCGGTTTCCAGCTCACTTAACGGTATCGGCTATTCAGGTGTGGGCTATAAGACTTCTGGGGTTCGAGCCGTACCTTTGGCCAAAAAAGCGGGTGAAGCCTTTATTCCTGCAACACCAGAGAACGCAGTGAATAAAAAATACCCCTTAAGCCGTTTCCTCTACGTTTATGTCAATAAACACCCAGGTAAGTCATTGGCACCGCTTGAGAAAGAGTTTTTGAAGATGGTGTTGTCACAAACAGGTCAACAGGTTGTGATTAAAGATGGCTACATCCCATTGCCTGAAAAAGTGGTTAAGAAGTATCTCAATCAACTGAAGTAATCAACTCCTGAAAAACGAAGGGCTGCGCTTAGCGTAGCCCTTTTTTTATCTCAAAATCATATTATTACAGAGCCCCTCTAAAAGTCAGCAAGTGTAACAATAGTGTCATAATTGCAGCGTATTGTTGCGACCAACTAAACTTATCATATAGATAGGATAATGCAGGTTATTAAATCTCTGACTTCACGCGAAAAATGGCGATTGCAGAAAGATCGGCTCGCTAATTATGGTGTAACAATCGGCGGTATCAGCGTCATTGCGGCCATTCTTCTGATCTTCTTTTACCTGCTTTATGTGGTCTACCCGCTATTTATTCCGGCACAAGCCAAGCTGTTTAACAGCTATCAGCTCGAACAGAGCAACACCCTTTTGCATGTCGATATGGATGAGCGCGCTGAGTTCGGGGTTCGTTATCATCGTAACGGTGAGGTGATCTTCTTTAAGGTTGCCGACGGCACCACTGTTCAACGCGACATGATCACCAATAGTGAATCCGGCATTAGCGCGATTGCTAAAGATGAGAGTAAGCCAGGGTACGTCGCCGTTGCATTTAATGACGGAACGCTAATGCTGCTCAGGCACCGCTTTTTGATTCATTATGAAGGCGAAGAGCGCATCACCGAGTTTCAGTTGGCCTATCCTTATGGCCGCGAAGCGCAATCGATCAGCGATGATACCGAATCAATCAAACGTCTGGTCTATCGTGATAATGATGAACAGATCTCAGTCGTTGCGATTACCAATGATGATCGGGTACACCTGATTCGATTTACTAAAGAAGAGTCATTTGTTGATGATGAGGTCACGCTCGAAAGCGAAGCCACAGAAATCGACAACTTTGCAGGAACAGAGCACATTGCGCTCGATACAATGCATGAACACCTCTATCTGGCAGCAAGCGATGGCCGAATCAGCCACTACAATGTTCGCTACCTTGATGAAATAAAGCAGTTCCCTGATCAACAGATCAGCAGCAATGGCGTTCTTGTTAATCAACTACGATTTTTGATTGGTGGCAATTCACTGCTCTCGATTCTTTCAAATGGTATGGCCGAGCAGTGGTTTTTACTACGGACAGAAAACGACGCCCGCCTAGAGAAGATCAGAGATTTCCAGGGCGATACCTCCGAAGTGACATCCTCCGATATTGAAATAGGGCGTAAAGGCTTTTTAGTCGGTCACCAAAATGGTGAGGTCACTATCTATCACACCACCGCACATCGTGAGGTGCTGAGTTTTAATGCAAGTGAAGCGCAGCCGGTGAAGATGCTGATTAACTCACCGCGATCTGATGCGCTCGCAGCGATAGATTCCAGTGGAATGCTCTATCTATGGTCTATTCATAATGAACACCCTGAGATTTCATGGTCTTCACTATGGTCAGAGGTGCACTACGAAGGGTATCAAAAACCGGAGTATATCTGGCAATCCTCATCGGCGAGCAATGATTTTGAGCCGAAATTCAGTTTAACACCGCTTGCGTTTGGAACATTAAAAGCAGCCTTTTATGCCATGTTGTTTGCCGCGCCTTTGGCCATCTTTGGCGCGATCTATACCGCCTATTTCATGGCACCACAGATGCGTAAAGTGGTTAAGCCGACGATTGAAATCATGGAGGCACTACCAACCGTCATTCTTGGATTTTTGGCTGGATTGTGGTTAGCACCGTTGATCGAGACACATCTGCCTGGGATCTTCTCACTATTGATAGTCTCGCCGATTATCATTCTTGTGTGCAGTTATCTTTGGTGGATTCTGCCTTCAACAATACGCAACCGAATCCCGGATGGCTGGGAGGCGTTGATGCTGATCCCGGTTATCGGTATAACCGCGTGGTTGAGTATGGCGCTGAGCATCCCGCTGGAGCAGTGGCTGTTTAACGGAGATATGCGTGGATGGATGCTATCTGAACTCGGTATCGGTTTTGATCAGCGCAACTCATTAGTTGTTGGTCTGGCAATGGGATTTGCGGTGATTCCAACCATCTTCTCAATCGCTGAGGATGCCATATTCAGTGTTCCAAAACATCTGACCCTCGGCTCGCTTGCGCTGGGCGCAACACCTTGGCAGACACTGGTTCGTGTCATTATTCTCACTGCAAGTCCCGGTATCTTTTCAGCCGTCATGATTGGCATGGGGCGTGCCGTAGGTGAAACCATGATCGTATTGATGGCGACCGGAAATACGCCGGTGATGGATTTCAGTATCTTCGAAGGAATGCGTACTTTAGCCGCAAATATTGCTGTTGAGATGCCGGAGTCCGAGCTCAATAGTACCCATTATCGCATTCTCTTCCTTGCTGCGTTTGTACTGTTCTTGTTTACATTTGTCTTTAACACCTTGGCCGAAATAGTCAGACACCGTCTGCGTGCCAAGTATAGCTCGCTATAGGAACCTGATTGATGAAGAAGTGGTTCAACAGTGGAATGCCCTGGATCTGGCTCAATGCGGCAGCGGTAAGTATTAGCGTTTTGATGGTTGTCGCCTTGCTGACTTTGATAGCTGTTCGCGGACTTGGTCACTTCTGGCCGTCATCCGTGATAGATACCACCTACCACGATAAGGATGGCTCAAGCTATCGATTGGTCGGCGAGATACATGAGCGCGAAGTTGTTCCACTGGAACGTATTGATTCAAGCCTAAAGAATACCGAGGGCAAGACAGTTTCACGCCTGCTAATTAAAACAGGCAACCGCGACAAGCTCGGAATCGATTTCCGTTGGGTTCTTGAAAATGGCCTTAATTCGCAGCAAACACCCAAAGGCTTAATGGTGCTTGAGCGATATGAGTGGGGTAATTTTTATGGATATCCGATTGAAATACGAGAAAACGGAAAATCGGTTTCAACTCATGACACCGTATGGGATGCACTACAGCAGCGCCTTGAACGTACTGGCGAACTTCATGATCTCATAAAGGATATTGAACAGAACGATATCGGAGCAATCAACTACCAAATGGAGCAACTGCGTCTCAAAACCAGAGGCCTGGAGCTGGATGATGCAGCCGCGGATGATCCCCGATATCAAGAGATCGCGACAAAGCGAGAAGCGCTGGATAAAAAGTATGCTGTCCTTCAAAAAGAGCTGGAGAAGCGATACACCGAGATTCGACGCGACACACTGATTGCAGAGATTATGGATGGTAGTCAGGTTGAGATCCCGCTCTCCCAGATAGTGCTCGCATATCAGCCGAATGATATGTCGGTGCTCGAAAAACTGGGCTTCTACTTTTGCAAAATGTACGATTTTGTTAGCAATGACCCGCGTGAAGCAAATACCGAAGGTGGCATCTTTCCTGCGATCTTTGGCACAGTATTAATGGTGATGATGATGTCGGTGATGGTTACACCGTTTGGTGTGGTTGCAGCGGTCTATCTTCGAGAGTATGCAACACAGGGGCCATTAACCCGTCTGATCCGTATAGCGGTGAACAACCTCGCGGGTGTGCCATCCATTGTTTATGGTGTATTTGGGCTTGGGTTTTTTGTCTACTTTTTAGGGGGGAGCATTGATCAGCTATTCTTCCCGGAGGCAGCACCTGCCCCCACCTTTGGAACACCTGGCATACTCTGGTCATCGTTAACCCTTGCAATACTTACCGTGCCAGTGGTGATCGTTTCGACAGAGGAGGGGCTTTCCCGTATCCCGCGTTCGATCCGTGAAGGAAGTCTGGCGCTCGGTGCCACAAAAGCTGAAACCTTATGGCGTACCGTGTTACCCATGGCAAGCCCAGCGATGATGACAGGTCTGATATTAGCCATCGCACGTGCAGCGGGCGAGGTCGCTCCGCTGATGCTGGTTGGGGTTGTTAAACTGGCACCATCACTGCCACTGGATGGAAATGCGCCATTCCTCCATTTAGACCGAAAGTTTATGCATCTTGGATTCCATATCTACGATGTTGGATTCCAAAGCCCGAATGTTGAGGCAGCACGGCCGCTGGTTTATGCAACAGCACTACTGCTGGTTGTGATTATTGTGCTGTTGAATATTGTTGCGATCTATATTCGCAATCATCTCCGTGAAAAATACAAAAACCTAGAGCAATAACTATGACAACACCAACCCATGCGATTGATATTAGCGCGCTTGACCGCGAGCCAACGCATCTACGAATAGAGGATGAGCGTATCACGATAGAGGTTAAAGACCTCAATCTCTTTTATGGTGATAAACAGGCGCTGACCAATATTAATATGGTGATTCCTGACAAGCGCGTCTCTGCCTTTATCGGCCCGAGTGGTTGCGGAAAATCAACACTGCTGCGCTGCTTTAACCGAATGAATGATCTGGTTGAAAGCGCATCGATTCAAGGCAGTATTCTGCTTGAAGGCGAAGACATCTATCGCCGAGATGTGAATGTTGCCCAGCTACGCCGAAAGGTCGGAATGGTGTTCCAAAAACCAAACCCGTTTCCAAAATCGATCTACGAAAATGTCGCTTATGGCCTGCGAATTCAGGGTGAAAACAATCGCCGGGTACTTGATGATGTGGTCGAAAAATCATTGCGCGGTGCCGCTCTGTGGGACGAAGTCAAAGATCGACTACATGATAATGCGCTCGGGCTTTCTGGTGGTCAGCAGCAGCGTCTGGTTATTGCACGGGCGATTGCCATCGAGCCAGAAGTGTTATTGCTGGATGAGCCTGCCTCGGCGCTAGATCCGATCTCAACCTTAAAGATTGAAGAGCTGATCTACGAGTTAAAAGATAAATACACCATTATTATTGTTACCCATAACATGCAGCAGGCAGCACGCGTATCGGACTATACTGCATTTATGTATATGGGACAGCTGATTGAGTTTGGAGATACCGATACACTCTTTACCAATCCAGATAAAAAACAGACCGAAGATTACATTACCGGCCGTTACGGTTAATTACAGTAGAGAACGACATCATGGATAAAAGCACAATTAGTCAACACATCTCACAACAGTTCAATGCCGAGCTGGAGGATATCCGTAACCGCGTGATGATTATGGGTGGACTGGTCGAGCAGCAGCTTGCTGATGCGATTAAGGCATTAGAAGAGGGCGATGCCCAGCTCGGTGAGAACGTCGCTGAAAACGACCATCGTGTGAACGGTGCCGAGGTGTCGATAGATGAAGAGTGCAGCCGAATCCTGGCAAGACGCCAACCCGCCGCTAGTGATTTACGACTGATTGTTGCCGTCATTAAAACCATCGCCGATTTAGAACGAATTGGCGATCAAGCCGAACGCATCGGGCGCATGGCAGTTAACCTTAGCTCAAATCAGAGTACACAAGGCAATTATGTTGAGCTAAACCACCTTGCCAATGGGGTGCGAAAAATGTTGAATGGCGCGCTTGATGCCTTTGCACGAATGGATGCAGAGTCAGCTTTTGAAGTGACACAGATGGATTCACAAAATGATCAGGAGTATCGCTCAGTGATGCGACAGCTCATAACCTACATGATGGAAGATCCGCGCACAATTACCCGAGTATTAGATGTGATGTGGGCAGCACGCGCACTGGAGAGGATTGGCGATCACTGTAGCAATATCTGTGAATATGTCATCTATTTGGTTATGGGCAAGGATGTGCGTCACATCAGCATCGAACAGATGGAAGCAACCGTACATAAAAAGAAATAAACCATAAGCCCCCGTCATTGCAATAGAGACGAAATCCAGAGGTCTGGAGTGAATAGTTTCAATTATCGTTCCCCTCGCTATAACAGGGGCTAATTGGTAGCGAAAAAAGAGATCAAACAGAAATAGTCAGATCTAATGGGCTTATTACTGAAGAACCTCCCCGTCCTAATACATGCGTATACGATGTTCAGGATGAACAAGTATCGTGGTTACAGGATGTAAAGGAACGATGAATTTCTGTTGTTTTAACATCACTATGCCCAAGTTGTTCCTGAACCGTTCTGATATCAGCACCACGTTCCAATAAGTGAGTGGCAAAAGAGTGTCTGAAGGTATGGCAGCTTACTCGTTTATTAATCCCAGCTTTTCTAGTGGCAGACTTAACAGCTTTACGTACAGTAGTTTCATCTAAGTGATGCCTTCTAATGACGTTACTCATTGGATCAATACTTCGTTTAGTTGCTGGGAACAGGTATTGCCACCCCAACTCTTTTGCAGCACCTTTATATTTTCGAGCTAAGGCGTAAGGGAGAAAACTTCACCAAAGCCTTCAAGTAAATCTCTGTTATGAATAGCTTTAACAATAGCAATTTGGTCGTTTAAAGGTGTAACCAGTTTGCTGGCTAAAGTAACAATACGATCTTTATTACCTTTTCCATTGTGAATAGTGATGGATAAGCGATCATATCAATATCGTAGATTCTCAATCGCATACACTCAATTAAGCGTAAGCCAGAACCATAAAGTAAACATGCAATAAGCCAATGAATTCCAGTTAAATGTTGAAGAATTTCATCTACTTCAGATGTCGTCAAAACAGTTGGTACTTTTGATTTCTTTTTTGATCGAACAATACCATTGATAGTACCGAGAGGTTTTTCTAAAACATATTTGTATAAAAAATACTAAAGCATTTAGTGCTTGTGACTGTGTTTTAGGAGAGACATTTCTATGAATGCTTAAGTATGTTAAGAACGCTGCAACTTCATTTTCTCCCATCTCATCTGGGTGTCGTTTATTATGAAAAATGATGAAATGTTTTATCCAGCCAATATATGTTTGTTCAGTTCTATATGCGTAATGTTTAACTCGCAATATCTGAGAAACCCTCCTTAAGAAAGGGGATTTTTCCTTAATATGATACACAAAAGTTCTCCATTAGCTCTCCTTTGTGGAGATATAGCTTTAAAAGGTGGTTTGGTAAATGATTGTCAGGTCAATTGCCTGTTTTTGTCATTCAAATATCAATCACAAAGAGAGTGGATAATTTTAAAGCAGAGTGATAAGTTATTGTTATTAATCATATTTGACAGGGAAAGTTTTTAATCACCCTTCAAATATCTACCATTAACTAATCTGGATAGGAGGCACAGTACCTGTTTTTACTGATCTACGTGTTGCCTGCTATTCCTACTGTTAGGCCAGAACGAAGTTTGAAACACTCTAAATAAAGACAAAGCAAATGGAGATTTATCATGAAATTATTCGTCGCGGCATTGTGTGTTGCATTATTTTCATCTACTGCCCAAGCTGAAGAAAGAAATCTTCCAGAGGAGTTGAGGGCGTTAGCTGTTCTATGCTCAAGTGGTGCGAGCGTTGAGTTCAGAGGAAAAATTGAAGGTGGCATCAATCGCTTCTTCGGAAAAGTTCTCTCAGGTGAAGGAGATTTAGCTGTCTCCAAAAGTGAGGATGCTTTTTTGAAATCTTTCGATGATGAAGGCCTGCGACTTGAAGCAAGAAAAATTTACAATGACTGCGTCCTTGGCACTATCGGAATTGTGTACAACATAAAGGACGGAAAAACAAAAAGAACACCTACGAGCAAGCTTTTAGTCCCCAATAGCTTAGTCCAAATCCAACCGGGCGAAAAATTTGCTCTTCGCGACAAAGATTCCATTGGAATAAGTGGAAATGGTGTTATTACTATTTCAAGCATACAAGAGAGCTGGGGAGATGATAAATGCAACTACCCATATACGGCGATCTCGCATAAGGGAAAGCGGGATGAAACAACAATGAAAATCGGTATGAACTTGAAAGTACCAAATAATGAGCGATGCTATATTACCTATTATGGTTCACGCCTCATGTCCGAAAATAATAAATGCGTGTATTCCTATATTTATCAATGTAATTAATGTCGCCAATAGAGTTTGTCCTCATTAATGGATAGAACGCCCATCTCTCATAGTATATGAATAATTAAGCTATTGAGTTCAAGACATCTGAAGAAATATCGAATTGAATTTACTAATTCATGGCCTAACACAGTGCTTCACCCGACCAAAAACCGCGATGCGGTTTTCGTCGGGTGAGCTTAGCCGTTAGGGCTTACAAGATGACAGCAGAAAGCGTGTCCATAGTAGAAGTCTCAAAGGTTGAAGTAGCCCAAGCTCAGCTGCGTGAGGCGATATCGCTTTACTTTGAGGGGCGTAGCCCTATCGCCATACATACGCTCGTACTTGCGGCACACCAGGTACTTCATGACCTCACTGGCCGCACAAAAAGCATGATTAAAAATGAGAGAGCGATACGGGAGTACGGCAAAGGGCGAATAGAGCGATTCAATAAAGAATTCAATTATTTCAAACATGCAAAAAGTGACGCTCACGAATTACTTAAATTTGATCCAGAACTACATACATTCTTCCTTGCGGACGCACTACATCTTTATGCGGCAGCCACTGGGGAGTGGCCGCATGAGCATAAAGTGTTCAACTTTTGGTTTATTCTTCGGCGGCCACACATGGTTGAAGCAGAGGTCGCAAAGGCTGCGGTCAAAGCCGCTCAAAGCTCGGGTTGGTCTCCTGAAAACAAGCATGTTTTCTTAGAGCTTATGCGCAATCCTTCGTTGTTTGGAGATCATATCAGTGCCGTTGAACAGCCCTAACACATATGAGCCTTCTCCCCGTCAATAGGCATTACTAAACAATTCAGTCATCAAATCTGGTGACCGAGTTAAATCGATTAACAAACTCGATTACTTCATCTGTCATCGTTGCTGTTAAATAGAATCGTTTACAGCAAATACCCCAAGGGTACTTCCTGCGGGCGCACACCTAGAGGGTCTCTTATTGCAGTCTCACTGCTGCCTGTCTTCTATCTCAATCCATTGAGCTGAGATAGGGCCACTAGACATTGACCGCCATGGATGGTGGAAATGCAGATATTGCAGGAGCAAATATCTGTCATCGGTTAACCCT
>JBNKZU010000044.1:0-24321 GCA_050301795.1 Thiohalomonadaceae bacterium
CGTTATCGAACCCTTTACACGGTTTCTCATCCACACCACTGCCACAAACAAAAAAAGGCCACCCTTTTCAGGGTAGCCTTTTGTGTTTGGTGGAGGCGGCGGGAATCGAACCCGCGTCCGCAAGTCCTCTGCCTTCGGCTCTACATGCTTATTCTGTCTATTGTTTTAACCAGCAGCAACCCGACAGGCAGAGCCAACTGATGGCGAGTTCAGTAAAGTTTTAGCGAATCCATCCTGAACAAACTTCATCGCGATCTTGTGAGAAATGACACCTGTAGTCCCGAAGGACTCCGGGCGCACAAGCACGGCCCCGGTCAGATGGCACCCTACTGGGTATTAAGCAGCGAGTGCGTAGTTGTCGTCGTTGGCAACTAAATGTTTGCAGCTGATTTACGAGTTTCTGCCACTCGACATGCACCAGAAAGTTTCGCAACCCACGTCGAAGCCAGGTCGCCCCCAAATATTTCCATGCAATTACGTCTTTGTAATTGTTGTCGTTAACCAGCTTTATTTCTGGCTTCGACTCACGTCGCTTTTAAGCTGCGCTATCCTGCTTCGCTTACAAGTCCAGGTCATACATCTATGTACTCCCGTTCAAAACTGAAAATATCACATTTAGTGATATTTTCTTGCCCTATGGGCAATCGTTTTTCACCCAGGTCGCCCCCAAGTATTTCCATGCAATTACGTCTTTGTAATTGTTGTCGTTAACCAGCTTTATTACTGGCTTCGACTCACGTCGCTTTTAAGCTGCGCTATCCTGCTTCGTTTAAAAGTCCAGGTCGTACATCTATGTACTCCCGTTCAAAACTGAAAATATCACATTTAGTGATATTTTCTTGCCCTATGAGCAACCGTTTTTCACCCAGGTCGCCCCCAGGTTTTATCTGTCAGTTGTTTTATAAATAAGTTCACTGGCAGCCTTGCTATGAAGGAGGCAGGATTATAGTTGAGGAACAGATGTAATGGTAGGTAAATAAACTACGGAGCTATTGAGAGCACGGACTCGTTCAGGCTTTCTCTGTGTACTCCGTGTCTCCGTGGTGAGTATTCACCCGTGTTTAAGAATGCGCTGCTTTTCGCGTTTCCAGTCGCGATCTTTTGAGGTTTGGCGTTTATCGTGATCCTGTTTGCCTTTGGCAAGGCCTACATCCACTTTCACCTTTCCTTTGCTCCAGTAGAACGAGAGTGCGACCAGTGTGTAGCCTTTGCGTTCAACTGCTCCTAACATCTTGTCGATCTGGTGGCGATGAAGCAGTAGCTTTCGGATGCGATTCTGCTCAGGCTTAATATGTGTTGATGCAGTAAGGAGTGGGGTGATAAGCGCATTGGTGATCCACGCCTCTCCATTTTTAATGAAGACATAGGAGTCAACAATTTGAAGCTTGCCCTCTCGCAGACTTTTAACTTCCCAGCCTTCGAGCACAATCCCCGCTTCAAAATTCTCTTCAATAAAGTAGTCAAACCGCGCCTTTTTATTGGCAGCGATGGTGCTTGAACTCTTTTTGCTTTTCGGTTTTTTTGCCATGGGCGCGATTATACGGTCTATCTTTCGTTGTGACACTATTAAAGGCGTGCGGTTGTACCATTTACCATTTTCAAAGACAATAGATGCCACAAATGGGGAGGGGACAATAAGAATATGAGTGAAAAACGTGAATCCATCCACGGTCAGTGGTCAAACCGCTGGGCGTTCATTCTTGCGGCGACCGGTTCGGCTGTCGGCCTCGGTAATATCTGGAAGTTTCCTTATATCACTGGTGAGAATGGTGGTGGTGCGTTTGTTCTGATCTATCTGGTCTGCATTGCGGTGATCGGTATTCCGATCATGATGGCTGAGATTATGCTGGGTCGACGTGGTCGTCGTAGCCCTATCAATACCATGATGCATCTTGCCGAAGAGAGTCAGGTCTCTTCGTTGTGGAAGCTTTTAGGGGTTGCCGGTGTGATCGCCGGATTTTTGATCCTCTCTTACTACAGTGTTATTGCCGGTTGGGCGGTTGCCTACTTCTTCCGTTCGGTCTCCTTTGTTTTTGTGAATGTGACTGCTGATGGCGTTGGTACCATCTTTAGTGATCTGGTCTCCGATCCAGAACGTATGCTCGCATGGCATACCATTTTTATGGTGATGACGATGACTGTGGTTGCTCGCGGGGTAAAAGGTGGCCTTGAAAAGGCGGTTCGGTTTTTAATGCCAACGCTTTTTGTTCTGCTGGTAATTCTGGTCGGTTATGCGATGAATACTGACTATTTTATGAAAGGTGTTTCGTTTCTCTTCAGCCCTGATTTTTCCAAGATTAATGGTAATGGTGTTTTGATTGCAATGGGGCACGCCTTCTTTACCTTAAGCCTTGGTATGGGCGCGATTATGGTTTATGGCTCCTATCTTCCTAAATCGGCCTCTATTGCCAAAGCCTCTATCCTCATAGCTTTAGCAGATACGCTGGTTGCACTGATGGCGGGAATGGCGATATTTCCGATCGTGTTTGCAAATGATCTTGCTCCAGGCTCTGGCCCCGGGCTTATCTTTCAGACATTGCCGATTGCGTTTGGGCACATGCCGGGTGGCACTTTCTTTGGTTCACTATTCTTCTTGCTCTTGGTTTTTGCAGCCTGGTCCTCTTCTATCTCATTAATCGAGCCAATGGTTGCCTGGCTTGTTGAAAACCGGGGTATGAATCGGGTGAAGGCATCTGTCGCATCCGGCATTATCACTTGGTTGATTGGTATCGGAACCATCTTCTCTTTCAATATCTGGTCTGGAGAAAAATACCAACTCTTTGGTAAAACATTCTTTGATCTGCTTGATTATCTAACGGCAAATATTATGTTGCCGCTTGGTGGGCTGTTTATTGCGATCTTTGCCGCATGGCGGATGACACGTTCAAGTGTTGTTGAAGAACTGGCAATTAAAGATGTTGTGTTTAAACTATGGCTTTTCTTGGTGCGTTATATCACACCAATCGCAGTCATTATTGTCTTCCTTAATGCCATTGGTATTGTCTAAACTGGGAATAGAACGTGCCTATCGTCAATAAAAGCGCTTTGGTCTCTTATAGCGCACAGCAGATGTTTGAGTTGGTCAATGATGTTGATAGCTATCATCAATTCTTACCTTGGTGTCGTCGTTCCAAAGTTTTATCAACAAATGGTGATGAGATCAGAGCCACGGTTGAGATTGCCCATGGTGCACTACAAAAGTCATTTACAACATTGAACCGTATCCAGCAGAACAAGATGATTGAGATGCGGTTGGAGCAGGGGCCTTTTAAACACCTTGAAGGCTTCTGGCGGTTTCAAACATTGAATGAAACGGCATCTAAGGTAACACTGGATCTACAGTATGAGTTTTCCAGTAAACTAATTGGTCTTGCGATCGGACCGATTTTTAATCAAATCGCCAATACATTGGTCGATTCTTTTAGTAAACGTGCAGTCGAGATCTACGGAAAATGATAAAAGTTGAAGTGGCTTATGCCACCAATAGTGAGCAGGTTATTCTTGAGGTTGAAGGTGAGGTCGGGATTACAGCAGAGGCCGCTATTCAAAAATCTGGAATCCTCGAACGCTTTCCTGAAATTGATATCGCCAATTCTGATATCGGGATCTTCGCAAAAACCGTTCCTGCTGATACGGTGCTACGCGAGCTTGATCGGGTAGAGATCTACCGACCGCTGATTGCTGATCCTAAAGAGGTGCGAAAGCAGCGTGCCGCAGCAGGAAAGAAGATGAAACGTGGTGGTGGTGATTCAGAGTAGTCTGATTATTCGACTAATGGTGATGTTGGCAGTGTGCCGATCTTCTCAATTGTAGATAGCTGCCCATCCTTAAAGGTGAGAGTGATCCGACTACTCTTAACTCTTTTCCCCTCTTTATCCAGCGTAAATGGATAGTCCCAACGATTGTGATGAAACGGATCCTCCAGCATTGGACTTCCGAGAACAGTTCTAACATCCTCTTTGCTCATTCCCTTTTCCAGAGAATCAAACTGTGATTGTGTAATGACATTTCCCTGTTGAATCACAATCTTGTGGGTGCAGGCTATGAGCATTAAAGCGCTGAGAAGTAGTACGATTTTTTTCATCATTGTTTTGGCTTGTCAAAAGTGGTGGCAATCATAACTGATTGCGGAGATATGACCAACTTCGATGATCGAAGTTCAACACCAAGCGCTACACGCTGTTTATCATCTCTCTGGCATGGTTGAGTGTCTGTTCGGTAATCTCGATACCGCTGGACATGCGGGCGATCTCATGAACTCGCGCTTCAGGATCGAGTTTAATAACCTGAGTTCGACTCTGTGCATCTGTGCTCTGTTTTGTGATCTGAAAGTGATGGTTTGCCTGGGCAGCAACCTGAGGCTGATGGGTTACACAGATGACCTGACAGCTTTGCCCCAGTTGGCGTAATGCTCTGCCCACCTTATCTGCGGTTTTGCCGCCAATACCAACGTCAACCTCATCAAATATAAGGGTCGGGACACCAGAACGAGTTGCAAGAATGACCTGAATTGAGAGACTGATGCGTGATAGCTCACCGCCAGAGGCGATCTTTGCTAACGGACGAAACGGCTGCCCTGGATTGGTTTTAATCATAAACTGAATATCATCCATCCCATGACTGCATTCAGAGCCCTCATCAAAAGCAATGGTGAACTCTCCTTCGCCAATTCCTAGCTGGTGCATATTCTTAGTAACCTCAACATCCAGCCGTTGTGCCGCTGCTTTACGCTGCATCGAGATCTTTTGTGACAGGGTTTGATAGCGGCTATTTAAGTCGTCCAGTTCTTTTGAGATATCGGCGATCTGCTGATCGGTATCACCGATCGCCTTAAGACGATGATTAAGTGTGTTTAGATGTTCTGGTAACTGTGCAGGTTGTATTCGGTGTTTGCGTGCAAGATTGTAGGCGCTGGATATCCGCTCTTCTAATTGTGCCAACCGTTCTGGATCGCTATCCAGTGAGTCGAGGTAGTGCCGGACTTCAGTTAAGGTTTCGTGGATCTGGATCGACGCCTCTTCAAGCATGGTGTTTGAGGAGGTGAGTGACGAATCAAGCTGAATAAGTGACGATAGTTCGCGTTGTGCACGATTAAGCTGTGAGAGAATCGACTCTTCATCCTCATCCCCCAGCAATGCCTGTAACTGCTGACACCCTTTTTTCAATGTCTGAATATTGGCAGTGCGGCTATGCTCCTGCTCCAGATGTTCCCATTCACCCTCGGTGAGGTTGAGTTGTTCCAGTTCCTCTATCTGAAAACCCAGCAGGGTTTCAAGTTCGGTGCTCTCCCGTTGTTGTTCTAACAATTGATTTAATTGTTGTTTTAGGGCTTTACGTCGCTTATAGATTTCAGAGATTTGATCCACCTCATCCTGATGTCCCGCATAGTTATCAAGCATAATGCGTTGAGCATCGCTTTTTAGTAGCGAGTGATGGGCATGTTGACCATGGAGTTCAACCAGTTGTTCGCCGACCGATTTTAGTGAGGTTAACGGAACAGGTTGACCATTAATATAGCCGCGGGATCGTCCATCACTACTTACCGTTCGACGAAGGATGCACTCGTTATCGGCCTCAAGTTCGTTCTCTTCCAGCCATGCCTTAAGTGATGGGCAACCATCAATCATGAAAGAGGCGGCGATCTCCGCTCGTGTGTGTCCCGGAAGAACATGGGCGCTATCGGCGCGATCTCCTAAAACGAGTCCTAGCGCCCCGAGTAGAATCGATTTGCCTGCACCTGTTTCACCGCTGAGGACAGACATACCGCCATCAAACTCAAGGTCGAGTGACTCAACAATGACATAATTACTGATCTGTAATTGGGATAACATCGATATGAGGCTCTTAGTGGTTAGCCCCAACCAAGCTTGTTGCGGAGAATTTGGAAGTGGTTGTGATCCGTTGGGTGGATCATTCTAACAATATGGGGCTTCTTGCTGACGATCAGGCGATCTCCATACTTCAGTGTTGTACCCAATTGCCCATCACAGGTCAGTTGTGCCTGACCAGTGCTCTCGCCTTTAATAACGACATCAACGACTGAGTTGCCATCAATCACAATCGGACGGTGGCTCATGGTATGAGGGCAGATTGGGACGAGGATGATCGCATTAAGCTCTGGCTCGACTAATGGTCCGCCGCCGGAGAGGGCATAAGCCGTTGAGCCAGTAGGTGTAGAGATGATCAGACCATCTGAATGCAAGGTGGTGATTTGTGTTTCATTAACATAGACATCAATCTCGATCATCCGAGCAACATCGGCTTTGTGTACGACTACATCATTAAAGGCGTCGTTATTGCTGATGACTTCGTCGTTGCGCAGTACCTTGGCATTTAGTAGAAACCGATCCTCTTCAATATATTTACCTCTGAGGATCTCGGTGAGCCTTGTCTCCATCTCGTCGGGTGAAATATCGGTTAAAAAACCGAGATGACCAAGGTTTAGGCCAAGTAGTGCCACATTGTCATATTCAGCGAGTGAACGCGCGACACCCAGAAATGTCCCATCGCCACCAACAACAATAACGAGATCACATTTTTGCCCCATCTCATCACGGCTTGCTGCTTTTAGAGGATGTCCGGGCCAGACTTCCGCAGTGGTTTCATCAAGATAGACATCAGCGCCTTGTTTTAACAGAAAATTTCCAAGACTACACAGGGTTTCTTCAACCGAGGTCGCTGCGAATTTTCCGATAATGCCGATGGTTTTAAATTTAGTGATCATCTACTTCTCCTCAACGGGTAAAAAGTTACCACGAACCATCACACTCTTCTATCGCTACGATGCCAATATTTAATGATTTTAAGTGAAGATTTAACATACCTGGTAAATCACTATCGTCCTTGACACGCTCAGATGAGCATGGATAATTTCGCCTCTGGCACTCACAGCGTTAGAGTGCTAAATCCCCGATGATTTTTGAGAATCGAAAACGATGAGCGAACCGGTTTTAAATGAAAGAGGCCAGATGCTGCTAAAAGTGCTTGTTGAGCACTATATCGCAGATGGTCAGCCTGTTGGTTCGACGACACTTGCAAAACAGTCAAAGATCGATCTCAGTCCTGCCTCTATCCGTAATGTGATGGCAGATCTTGAAGAACTTGGTCTCATTAAATCCCCGCACACCTCCGCAGGGCGAATACCGACAGATAAAGGCTATCGACTCTTTGTCGATAAGCTGCTTCATGTTAAACCCTTAAAGCGATCTCAATTATCACTGATTGAACATCCTATCCTTCAATCCAGAGATCCGAATGAGTTGATCAATAGCGCCTCGGCTCAGCTTTCAGAGATCACCTCTATGGCCGGTGTGGTGATGATTCCACGAATTGAGCATGTCTCTCTACGCCAGATTGAGTTCCTTCCGCTCTCAGATCGTAAGGTTCTGGTGATTATGGTTACCAATAAGAAGGATGTGCAGAACCAGATCATCCATACCAGTAAGAATTACACCCGCTCAGAGTTGGAGCAGGCAGCCAATTATCTTAACCAAACCTACGCTGGACACAGTATTAATGAGATTCGTGCACGATTGTTAACTGCAATGGATGAGGCTCGCGTTCACATGAACAAGGTGATGAGCTCTGCAATCGAAATGGCACAACAGGTCATTGAGCCGAGATATCAGTCAGATTACGTTATGGCTGGGCAGACAAACCTGATGAACTATCAGGAAATGACCGATATTAATCGACTGCGTCAACTCTTTGATGCCTTTACCCAAAAACAGGATCTACTTCATCTGCTCGATCAGTCAATTTCAGCGCAGGGTGTACAGATCTTCATCGGTCATGAGTCAGGATATGATGTGTTGGGAGATTGCAGTGTTGTTACCTCACCCTATACAGTCGACGGATCAACCGTTGGTGTCCTTGGTGTGATCGGCCCAACCCGCATGTCATACGATAAAGTGATCCCCATTGTTGATGTCACGGCTCAATTGCTAAGTTCGGCATTGAATCAAATGAAGTAACCCCCACATAGGGCGTCAGGCTTAATAACGTACTAACCAATTTGAACTATCGGAGTTAAAAGATATGAGTGAGAAGACTCATCCCGCTGATGAGGATGCGATCGCTGAAGAATCAGTTCTTGAAGAAGAGCGACTCGAATTTCCAGATGAGAGCAAAGCCACAGAGGATATCGATTCAAGCAATGAATCTAATTCTGATCAGAATACAGAAGGTGATTTACAGCTTCTGCTCGAAGATGCGCGCGCAAAGGCGGATCAGCACTGGGATCAGGTTGTACGGTTACAAGCTGAACTCGAAAATGCACGTCGCCGCTCTACGCGTGATATTGAAAATGCACATAAGTTCGGGCTTGAGAAGTTCGCCAATGAGTTGTTGCCGGTTAAGGATAGTCTTGAATTAGGACTGGCCGCTGCGAGCGAGGATGGAAGTAGCGACAAGCTTCGTGAAGGTACCGAGCTAACCCTAAAGATGCTCTCTGGCGTATTAGAGAAATTTGGGATTATTGAGATCAATCCGGTCGATCAACCGTTTAATCCTGAGTTACATCAGGCCATGACAATGCAGGAGTCGGCCGAGCACAAATCAAATACGGTGATTGCGGTAATGCAGAAGGGTTACACCCTCAATGAACGATTGATTCGTCCAGCTATGGTGATCGTCAGTAAATAACTATTGAATTGTTTTTAGGCGCCCGCACTTAAGCCGTAGTCATAATTTAGGCCAGCGGGCCAGAGATATTTGGAGATTTAGAAAATGGGCAAAATTATTGGAATCGACTTGGGTACTACAAACTCATGTGTTGCGGTAATGGAAGGTGGCAAACCTCGTGTTATCGAAAACAGCGAGGGTGATCGCACCACACCTTCAATTATCGCCTATAGCAAAGATGATGATGAGGTATTAGTTGGTCAGTCGGCAAAACGTCAGGCGGTTACCAACCCTGAGAACACCCTCTTTGCGATTAAGCGTCTGATTGGGCGTCGTTTTGAAGAGGAAGCGGTTCAGAAAGATATCAAACTTGTTCCTTATAAGATCGTTAAGGCAGATAACGGTGATGCCTGGGTTGAAGTAAAGGGCAAGAAGATGGCTGCTCCTGAGATATCAGCCAAGGTTCTTCAGAAGATGAAGAAGACTGCCGAAGACTATCTAGGTGAAGAGGTGACAGAGGCGGTAATTACTGTTCCTGCTTACTTTAACGATTCCCAGCGCCAGGCTACTAAAGATGCCGGTAAGATCGCTGGACTAGATGTTAAACGGATTATCAATGAACCAACTGCGGCAGCACTCGCCTTTGGTATGGACAAGCAAAGCGGTGACCGCACCATTGCGGTTTATGACCTTGGCGGTGGTACCTTCGATATCTCGATTATTGAGATCACCGAGATCGATGGTGAACATCAGTTTGAGGTGCTTTCAACCAATGGTGATACCTTCCTTGGTGGCGAAGACTTCGATATGCGTCTGATTGATTATCTCTCAGATGAATTCAAGAAAGAGCAGGGTGTTGATCTGCATAATGATCCACTGGCACTACAACGTCTGAAAGAGGCTGCTGAGAAGGCGAAGATTGAGCTGTCATCAAGCAGTCAGACTGAGGTGAATCTGCCTTATATCACTGCGGATGCCAGTGGCCCAAAACACTTAAACATCAAGGTCAACCGCGCAAAGCTTGAATCATTGGTTGAAGATTTGATTGATCGCTCTATTGCACCATGCCGTACTGCATTAAAGGATGCGGGACTTTCAGCTAGCGATATTGATGATGTGATTCTCGTCGGTGGTCAAAGCCGTATGCCCAAGGTTCAGTCCGCAGTTAAATCGATCTTTGGAAAAGAGCCACGTAAGGATGTGAACCCTGATGAAGCCGTAGCGGTTGGTGCTGCAATCCAAGGTGGAGTGTTAGGTGGTGATGTTAAAGACGTCCTGCTTCTTGATGTTACCCCGCTATCACTTGGTATTGAGACCATGGGTGGCGTCATGACCAAATTGATTGACAAAAACACCACCATTCCGACAAAAGCGAATCAGGTCTTCTCAACAGCAGATGACAACCAGACAGCCGTAACGGTTCATGTGTTACAGGGTGAGCGCGAGCAGGCGGCGGCGAATAAGTCACTGGGTCGTTTTGATTTGTCGGATATTCCGCCAGCACCACGTGGCGTGCCTCAAATCGAGGTTACCTTTGATATTGATGCCAACGGTATTCTCAATGTGTCGGCAAAAGATAAAGGTACAGGAAAAGAGCAGAATATCGTGATTAAGGCATCTTCAGGCCTGTCTGATGAAGAGGTCGAAAAGATGGTAAAGGATGCCGAAGCTCATGCTGATGAAGATAGAAAGTTCCAGGAACTGGTTAGCGCTCGGAATCAAGCCGATACCATGATTCATGCGACCAAAAAGTCACTTAATGAGATTGGTGATGATATTGATGCCTCTGAGAAGGAGGCCATTGAAGCGGCTATCAAAGATCTCGAAGAGGCAATGAAGAGTGAAGATAAGGACGATATTGAAGCCAAAACCAAGGCATTAACCGATGTTTCCGGCAAGATGGCCGAGAAGCTTTATACCAAACACTCTGCTGAACAGAGTGCAGATGCTGGCGCTGCTGAACAGTCTGCACCTGCGGATGATGTTGTCGATGCCGAGTTTGAAGAAGTTGACGATAAGAAGTAATTAGCAGCATCAGACTTGCTTTATCGCTGCGGAATCGACAGACACAATAGTGTCTGTCGTTCTGCGTTAAAGACACAGCAATTAAAAGAGACCGAAAGTCACAATGTCTAAACGAGATTATTACGAAGTTCTGGGTGTAAAACGCAACGCGACAGAGGCTGAGATAAAAAAAGCCTTTAAGAAGTTGGCGATGAAATATCATCCAGATCGTAACCCCGACAATAAAGAGGCAGAGGAGAGTTTTAAAGAGGCTAAAGAAGCCTACGAAGTTCTCTCAGATCCCCAGAAACGTACTGCCTATGATCAATTCGGCCATGCAGGTGTTGATCATTCGGTTGGTGGCGGTGGTTTTAATGGTGGTGGTAATTTCAGTGACATCTTTGGTGATGTATTTGGCGATATCTTTGGCGGCGGCGGTGGATTTCGTGGCGGTGGTGGCGGATCCCGGGTTCAGCGCGGCGCAGATCTACGTTACAACCTGGAGCTAAGTCTTGAAGATGCCGTTAACGGAACCACGGTTAAGATTCGGATTCCTACCTGGGTTAAGTGTGATACCTGTGGTGGCAGTGGCGCAAAAGAGGGCTCTCAACCGCAAACTTGTGGCACCTGTCAGGGGCAGGGTCAAGTTCGTATGCAACAGGGCTTTTTCTCGGTTCAGCAAACTTGCCCACATTGTCGAGGCACAGGACAGATCATTAAAGACCCATGTAATACATGTCATGGGCAGGGACGAGTTCAGAAGCACAAAACACTATCTGTTAAAGTCCCCGCTGGAGTTGATAATGGAGATCGGGTACGACTTACGGGTGAAGGGGAAGCTGGAGAGCATGGTGGACCTTCTGGTGATCTCTATGTTGAGATGCATATCCGTGAACACAAGATCTTCCAGCGTGAAGGCAATGATCTTTACTGTGAGGTTCCGATCAGCATTGTGACCGCAGCGTTAGGTGGTGAGCTGGATGTGCCAACACTTAATGGAAAGGTTAAGCTGAAGATCCCTGCGGAGAGTCAGACAGGCAAGCTTTTCAGGCTGCGAGGTAAAGGTGTCAAATCGGTTCGTGGCGGTGCTGTGGGTGATCTGTTGTGTCGTGTTGTAGTCGAAACCCCGGTACAACTGACTGCACGACAGAAAGAGCTCCTGCTTGAACTTGAAGAGACCATGAAAAATGGTGACGATCATAGTCCCAAACACTCCTCTTGGCTTGATGGGGTAAAAAAATTCTTTGAAGATATGAAACATTAATAATTTCAAACGATATCGACGAGCCAGTGATTTTCACTGGCTTTTTTTTGTTTATCCGTTACCCTGAGAAATTAGAACAACAACAGAATACCCGATAAAAGAGGATTAAACTTTATGCTTGTTGGTAAAGTGAATAGGGCTAATTCTGCGATTAAATAGATAAGGTTAGATCAAAAATGATACGAGTTGCAGTTACAGGTGCCGCTGGAAGAATGGGGCGAAATATTATTGATGCTATTCATCAGACCGAAGGGGTAGTACTTGGTGCTGCTGTTGAACGGCCGCAGAGCACTATGATCGGTGCTGATGCAGGTGAAGTTGCAGGAGTTGGAAAATGTGGCGTAGCCATCGTTGATGATCTGGCTGCTGTAACGAATGATTTTGATGTATTAATCGAATTTACATTACCTGAAGTTACCATCCACAACCTCTCGATCTGTCGTGCAGCCGGACGCTCTATCGTCATTGGAACAACTGGACTTAGCGATGAACAGAAGCAGCTAGTCACAGAAGCTGGAAAAGAAATTGGTGTTGTTTTTGCGCCAAATATGAGTGTCGGCGTTAATCTGTGCCTGAAGCTATTGGATATGGCAGCACGAGTCCTTGGTGACAGTGTTGATATCGAAGTGATAGAAGCACACCATCGACATAAAATTGATGCGCCCTCTGGTACCGCACTGGCTATGGGTGAATCGGTAGCCAATGCACTTGGACGGGATCTAAAAGAGTGCGCAGTTTATGGACGTGAGGGAAGAACAGGTGAAAGAGATCGGCAAACTATCGGATTTGAGACGATCCGAGCTGGTGATATCGTTGGAGAACATACCGTTATGTTTGCAGATATTGGCGAACGGATAGAAATTACACATAAAGCTTCTAGTCGAATGACCTTTGCTAAAGGGGCAGTCAGAGCTGCGCAATGGTTAAGCGAAAAAGGGAAGGGGAGTTATGATATGCAGGATGTGTTAGGGCTAAAGTAGTTCATTAAATGTTAAGGCCTGTTGCGCTCTCATATTCGCCATTGCTGTTATGCCCAAAAGCGTCTCCGTCAGTGTCGAAAATGAAAAACGAACAGGTAACAGTACCAATTAATCTGTAAATATATTATTACTAAATGTAATAATGTCTTGGTGCAACTGTTCTATCGATATAGTTTTATTATGATTTGGGAAACATGGCTTCATGATTGGCGCTTCAGTTTGTGCTTTTAGTAAGCTTTCTTTAGTACCAATATCACGATGATATACTGTGTTTTGGTAAGTATGGATGTGGCCAATAAAATGAGGCAATACTTCAAGACTGAAATCAATTGTGTTTTTACCCAGACTTTCTAAATACTCTATTACCTCAGGCTCGAGGATATAAACAGCTCCATTAGCTAGTTTACCTGGTGGATTTTTAGTTTTCTCATGAAACGCCTGAACAACTCCGTGAGTATCTAACTCAACAATTCCACAACTATGTGGCGCATCAGTTATAAACGTCATCATGGTAATTAAGCAGTGGGGTGGGCGATCAAAATGAGCTCTTAAAAAATCCTTATAATTACAAAGAGAAAGATTATCAGCGTGAGCTAGGAGTAATGGTGAATTTCCGATAAAATTTTTATTTGCGAGTACTGTGCCACCAGTATTAAGTAATTCGTTCTCATATACCAGCTCTATATCAGCACTGATATTTTCTAAATGTTTCTTAATAAGTAATACATGATGGTGCGTATTTATAAGGATTGGCCCAATGTCGGCCTGCCGAAGTTGGCATAACCAAATGTCAATTAGTGGCTTTCCGCGGACAGGCATTAGACATTTTGGTAGGTATTCAGTAAATGGAGCAAGCCTGGAACCGACCCCCGCTGCGAGCAGAATAGCTGGAATTGATGAGTTATTTACAGATCTCATTTCTGATTTCATTTGTTTTAAGTGGAATATTACCCACTCTTCCGACTTGGCATGCAGCAGCTATTGCACCTAAATATGCTGCTATCCAAATATTGCTACCTGTAGCCAATGAGAGTGCTGCTCCTGTAAGCAATGAATCTCCTGCACCTGAAACATCTTGTGCCGAGTTGTTTAACGCTGGAAGCTTATCATTAACATAACCACTGAGTTGACTTTTGTCCTCTGCGTGAACCAGTAAACCTTCAGCACCTAATGTAAGTAAGACATGTTTTGAATTACTCCTCTTTCTTAACGATTCTGATAGTACAATAAGTCCGTCAGTGAAATTTCTCATTGCTAATCTGGCTTCACGTTCTGTCGGGGTGAGAATTGTCATATCATGAAAACGTGAAATATCTCCCATTTGGGACGAGGATTGGCTGTCTGCTACCATCATTACATCATTCTCTTTGCAATGAACAATAATCTGGTCAACCAAGGTTTGCGGTAAACAACCATAATTGAAATCAGAAAAGATAAGTAGATCAGCCTTTTCAATTGCAGGTTTTATTATTTCAAGTATTTTTTGCTGGATTTCTTTACGAATGGGTGTTTGCTGTAAGTGATTAACACGTAATAGTGTTTTTTCTGCAGCGCGAAACCGTTGTTTTAATGTTGTTGGACGTGTTTCATCTACAAGAAGGTTTGCAGTTACACCGTAATCATCCAACATTGATTTAGTGAAATTAGCCACATCATCAAGACCGGTTACTGAGAAGAGATTCACATCTGCTCCCAGACTTCGACTATGGGCAGCGACAATACCCGCTCCACCCACAAAACGATCTGAGACTACTGGACTGACAACCAGAGTAGGATCTTCCTGAGACATGCCAAGCGCATCACAGGTAATATACTCATCAACAATGAGATCACCGATAACCACTACTTTGAGTTGTTTGATATTATTCAGGGTAGTTAACACTTCTTCATAATGAATTTGATGTCTTTTGAGAAATTCAACTGGTTGAGCGATATCACTTAAGTCCAGTTCAGTAAACTTATGACGTAGCAAATCTAGAGAGGCAAAACGGACTTCACCTGAAGAAAACAGTAATTTTCCACCATAAGAATCTAAAATTATTTGTTCAGGATTAAGCCTCTGTTCATGTTCAGCACCTTTTACAACGATGTCAGGTTGTAAATGTGCAATAAAATTTTGTGGGGAATCACGCAAAATAAATGCTTGATCAACATAACTTGTTGCTGCTACACCGTCTAATCTGAACTCCTCAGGAATGAAACAACCCTCACTATCATCAGCATTTACACCAACGAGCAGATAGTCACCACATTCCGATGCATATTTTAGAAGTCTTTGATGACCAGGGTGTAGCACGTTAAAGTTACCAGAAACAAATACAAGACGTTTACTATTATCTAGCCGATTAAACAATTCAGTTATAATAGCTAGTGAATCATTATGTAACTGAGGGGGGTTAGATGAAGTTGACATGAGGCTCCGGGAAATCAAGATTTTTCAGATAGCGGTTGATTGCATCCATACGGCAGTTAATACGGCAGTTACTGATATCCAGTTCGTTTTTTATGTAGCTAAAATTTGTATGCCTCAACTCTCCTTGCCATAGAGATTTAAAACTGTTTTGATTAAGGTCTCCATAACAAAAAGTATCGTTTCCAAGAAAAGCACTACAACCGTAGAGATCACCTGAAGACATGATATATGCCCAGAAAAATGGAGTTGCATAACAGCGCTCATAACTTCTGGTGTTTTCTTCTAGATTTGCCATTGTTTGTTTGCGGTATACCACACTAAAGTTTTTATTATTGAGTGTGGTTAATTGTTCTTCAAGAAAGTTATATTGCTCATAGGTTAATCCTTCGTATATATGAGATAGGCCGTAAAGGCTTTGGGTATATGGTTTTACAACCAGATAGTCAACACCAATCTCTTTTAATATTTTGGCAAGTATAATCACTTCATCAACATTCTCAGGAAGAAGCAGGATCTGTCCTCCTATAGTACAGTTGGATCCTTGCCTTTCTCGACTTTCGATGGCTAAACGAAAGTTGTTGAGAACAAGATCAAAATCACCTTCTCTGGTTTGATGAATTCGAGCATAATTTTTTGAGGTACCAGCATTAATACTGGTTTTGATCCACGAACAGTTTCTTACAAATGAATCAGTATTTTTCTTTGTAAATGGAACCATATTGGTTGTTAGTGAGCTATCAATTCCTACAGCACTGCAATGCTCAAGAATATCAGGCAAAGGTTTCCATAACGCAGGTTCACCTTCGCCGGCAAACATGACACTTTTTATTCCTAATCCAGACATTTCTGTTAAACGGCTCTGTAACATCTTCTCATCAAGGCTACGTGTTTTATATCCTAAATAGTCAACTGAACAGAATGTACAGCGATGGTTACATGCGCCAATCGGGGATATTTCAACATAAATTGGATAGAGGTGTTTGGCCTTTTCCCAATCATCCTTTGCATCTAACCACTGAGCCACTCGTTCAGGATGATATATTAGCTTATGGCTATCAATATTATGTTGGTCGCTCATGAGTGTTCACTTGGTTGCTGAAAGTTTTGCCGATTTTGGCACCATTGTTTTAATTCTGAGTATAAGTTACCAGAATCAAAGCCATAATTGCATATTGCCTTATCAATGGAGAGATTAAAAAAAGGCGTATAATCCCCTGTATCGTGAATAATTGAATTTGATAGTAACTGTTTACGCACGAACTCCAAAATAGATATTAAGGTTAATTCACGTGGTGCTGCTAGGTTAATTATATCATGCCCATCTTTTAGTTTTACGTTCACAAGAAATTTGGCGAGTACAGGTAGTGGAAGACAATGGTTGAAAATACGTTGACCATTCTGTATCTCTATTTCGCGATTGTTTTGTAATAAATTAAAAGTACGACTAATAAAGTTACTGTTTTTTCGTAATTCCAGTACGCCTGGTATACGTAAGCAGAGGCTATTGATATCGGTTGATGATGCAAGCAATCTTTCTCCAAACAGTTTAGATACAGCATATAGATTACTAGTGTCTATTGGTGAACTTTCGTTAACACTTTCACTATCTGCCTGTCCATATACTGATGCAGAAGAAAAGAAAATAAATTCTTTTATTCTAAGACGAGTACATGTATTTATTACATCACTTAGATAATTAATGTTAGAACAGATTAATTTGTTAGGTGGAGTAATTGATGTTCGTGCGGCGAGATGTATTAAACGACCTGGGGAGCCATATTTCTCAGGATTGGCACAGTATTTTTCATATCCCATGACAGGAATACCTAACTGTTCGAAGTGAGTATTAATAAAAGAACCAATTTCTCCTCGTTCACCAGTTAAAAGAGTTAATGATTTATCTGACATGATCAAAATGGTCCCTTAAACCAATTACCGGGTATATCAGGAGGGTTTCTGCGTGCTTTTATTAGTGGTGATGTATCAATATGTTTACCAAGTAGTTTTGCCACAGCATCTGCGATTTGTTCAGCTCTTGGGTAGTAATCACGAGTTAAAGCATGACTAGTCGGGGTAGGTATATCTGGCAGAGCTATGCGAGCAGGGGGGTGTTTTAGTTCGTGAAAACAGTTTTCACAAACTTTAGCGACGACTTCTGCAGCGATGGATCCTGTTAAATGGGCACTATCAGCGACTAGTAGTGAACCAGTTTTGCGTACTGACTTAATGATTGAAGACCAGTCAATCGGATTAATAGACCGGAGATCAATATGTTCACAGTGGATATTGTGCTCTCGAAGATATTTACATGCATGCATGGATTCAACTGTCAAAAAGGAGGTTGAGACGAGCGTTAAATCTCTTCCTTCTGATAATATACGACATTGTTCAAGAGGTAATCTGTATGGGATTTCAGGGACATTCTCAGTGGTGGCATGTAACCATCGGTGTTCAATAAAAATTACAGGATTAGGATCTAGAATAGCCGCTATCAGCATTCCCTTGGCATCACGAGGGTTAGTTGGCATCACTACTTTTAAGCCGGGAATATGTCCTAGCCATGAATGTAAGCTCTGAGAATGGGTAGGACCTTGTCCCCAGCCTTGTCCAACAATAAGCCGGATAGTAATTGGAACTGAATTACGTCCTCCAAACATATAATGCCATTTTGCTGCATTATTGATTAATTGATCCATTGCCAGCAAAAAAAAATCAAATCTCTGGTGTACCATTATTACAGGATTTCCATTCAGTGCTGCTCCAATAGCTACTCCTGTCATGCCATTTTCAGAAGTAGGCATATCAAAAACTCGGTCAGAGCCAAAAAATTCTTTTAATCCTGCAGTAGTTCCAAAAATTCTCATTGGATCATCTACACCCAGCCCAAAGCAAAGTAATTTTGGTTCCTTTAGCATTATCTGGTGTAATGCTTCGTTAATTGCTTCGGAATAGCTTAGAGTTCGGCCCATTGAATATCGTCTCGTTCAACTGAGTTTTTGTAGATATCGGTGTCTAACTTATCTTTATTTGGAAATGGAGAATTATGAGCAAAAATAAAAGCTTCATTAATCTCACTGTTAATCTCTTCAAGCATTTTAGACAGATGTTTATCATTAAGTTGTTGACTGTTTAGCAATGAGTTTTGTAAATATTTAACCGGATCTCGATCCTGCCATTTTTGATATTCTTTTTCAGTTCGGTAAGGAAGATGGTTATCAAAGTTAGGGCCGCAGTGCTCTCTCCAGCGATATGTTGAGATTTCAATAAATTGTGGTCCTTTACCTTTACGGATAGAATCAATTGATTGCTGGCAAAGTTCATGTAGTTCCATTACATCGTTTCCATCGTAACCAAATCCAGATATACCGATCGCTTTAACCATATCTACAATCTTCCGTCCTGCTGGCTGCCGAACTGAAAGTGGGGAATAGACTGAGTAGAGATTGTTTTCGCAGACAATTAAAAGAGGTAGTTTTTTTACAGCAGCAAAATTGACTGTTTCATAAAAAACACCTTCCTCAGTAGCACCGTCACCTACAAATAGACAGGCGATATCATGTTTTTTTTGTTGCTGCAATGAGAGTGCCAGCCCAGCGCCTAACGGTATAGTTCCTCCAACAATAGCAGTGCTTCCCATAAAGCCAACTGACTGGTCGATCAAATGCATCGAACCGCCTTTACCACTACTACAACCATCTGATTTGCCATAAAGTTCAGCGATAAGGCTTTTAAGACTGCCACCTTTGGCCAAGTAGTGGGCATGTGCTCTATGAGTACTTACTGCAAGATCCGAATGTGTCAAAGAGTCACAGACTGCTACAGCATTAGCTTCCTGACCTATGGATAGATGTGTTGGACAACGCATCTCCTGTTCAGAATAGCGATTAGCAATTGCTTCTTCTACTAGTCGTATCCTTAACATTTGATAAAAAAGATCTTTTGATTTTAAAGACATTTTAAAAATTATATCACTTAGATCTTATGTACATAGACTGGTTCAATTGCAGAGATTTCTTCCCAGTTTTCATTTATCCAGGAAATAGTATCCCGGATCCCATCAATAAGTTGACGCCGCGGTCTCCAATTAAGTTCATTATTAATTTTATTGCAATTAAGGATGTATGCATCATCTTTACCAGGACGATCATCTGTGATTGATACCAGTTCTTCAAAATCAGCATTCATTTCTTTACAGATTAAATGTATTAGCTCTCGAATCGAAATAAGTTTGTCTGTTGCAAGATGATATATATGACCGGATAAGCCATGTTGGACAATAGAAAGAGTTGCTTCTACTACATCGCTAATATGGATAAATGAGCGTTTTGAATATCCACCGCCATGTAAAGGTAGTTTTTTGCCTTTTTTAATTGCCAGAATGGTTTTGGGTACAATTCGGTATAGTTGTTGGCTAGGACCAAATACGTTTGCTGCACGAGTTGTTACAACTGGAAAATCATATTGTTTGTAATATGCACTAAGGCTCATATCACACGCTGCTTTGGAAACGGCATAAGGAGTGGAGGGGTTATATGGAGTCGCTTCATCAACCTCACCTGAACAGGAGCCATAGACCTCAGGAGTGGAAACTTGTACATATCTTTTTAGAAAACTCATGTTTCGGATATGCTCATGCAGCATAACATGGGCAACAAGATTAGTCTGAAACCACTGTTCTGGATGTAACCAGCTTTCTGCCACCATACCTTGAGCGGCAAAATTAACAATATAAGCGGGACGAAATGACACAATAACAGCAATTAACTCATCCAGGTCATTATTAATATCCAGTTGATGAAATTGGAAGCGTTCGATGAGAATTTGTGGTGGCTGCTTTTTATATGGTAGAAAAGTACTAGAAAGTTCCTGGGAACGGCTTACAGCGGTCACAAAAAAGCCACTGTTTAGTGCATGGTCAATTAGATGAGCACCTGAAAAAGAGTTACTACCTATAATCAGGATTCGCTTTTGCTCAACTGTCATTTGGTATTATCTGCCTCTCCACGTCCATTTGTTGCTAACCATTGCATAAGCATATGACCTACTACCTGTTGGCAATTTTCAGCAATTTGCATATCGTTAATAGCGAAGTGGATGATATTATCAGCCATACTTAACGCTTTGCCGCCAGAGTAGCCTAATATGGCATGACTTCGTATATTTAGCTTTTTCGCCACTTCTAGTGCAGCTAGTATATTTGGTGAGTTACCACTCCCTGATAATACTATGAGCAGGTCACCCGCATCAGCTAATATTTTTAACTGTTGGGAAAATATATGTTCATAACTAACATCATTAGCAAAACAGGTTATAACTGCCTGGTTTGCAGGTAGTGAGTGAACACGTAAGCCAATACCACTTTTTCCAGCAGCTCCATACATTAAATCATTTGCAATGTGGATTGCGTTTGCAGCACTTCCACCATTACCGCAGATGAAAACCTGCTTATTATGTGCCCATGCATTTTGTAATTCTTTACCTAGCTGAGCTACAGGGAACCAGTCCTGAGTTTCAAGTACATTTTGTAGTTTTGAAGAATAGTTTTTATAGTGAGAATTTAGCATTTTATGTTAAGTTACTCCTTAATAGGAGAAAAACAATAGCAAATGTCTATATCTGATTCAATCCATTGTAAAAACAACGATTTTATATCATCGGAGATAAGTAAGGGTTCTATGGGTACTGAAATTAATTTAATGGCTAACTATCCTCAAACAAAACGGGATTTAACCAAAAGAGTTGAGGAAAAAAGTGAAGAAGACCGTCGTATAGCGCGTCAATTTGGTAAGGAGTTTTTTGACGGGGATCGTAAAACAGGTTATGGGGGCTATCATTACAACCCACGTTTCTGGCAACCGGTAGTGCCGGACTTTCAGAAACATTATGGGCTTGGACCGGGCAGTCGTATTCTGGATGTAGGTTGTGGTAAAGGATTTATGTTGCATGATTTCAGGGAATTAATTCCAGATATTGAGGTGGTTGGTATTGATATCTCACAATATGCCATTGATAACGGTAAAGAAGAGGTAAGGCCATTTTTGCAGGTTGCCGATGCTAAAGAGCTTCCATTCGAAGACAACTCATTTGATCTGGTTATCTCCGTTACCACCGTTCACAACCTTGTGCGTGATGAATGTAAGCAAGCACTTCAGGAAATTGAGCGGGTAAGTCGTGGAAATAGCTTTATCACTGTTGATGCCTATCGTGATGATGAAGAAAAAACTCGTATGGATGCCTGGAACCTTACCGCACTGACCTACATGCACGTTGATGAATGGAAATCATTTTTTGATGAAGCGGGTTATAGCGGTGACTATTACTGGTTCATTCCATAATTATGAAAGCAGCCGTTTTAGTACAGACAGGTCAGCCCCTAGAAGTGATGGATGGTATCGAATTACCCGCCCTGGAAACGGGTCAGGTTCTGACACGTATTCACTATACGGGGGTATGTCATAGTCAATTGATGGAAGTTTCAGGTAAACGTGGTGATGATCCATGGTTACCACACCTTCTTGGGCATGAGGCAAGCGCAACAGTCGTTGATATTGGGCCTGGTGTTACAAAAGTTAAACCAGGTGATCCGGTAGTATTAACATGGATTAAAAGTAAAGGCCTGCAGGCATCTGGTGCAAAGTACCAGTGCGGGGAATTAACTATAAATTCAGGTGCTGTAACTACATTCAATGAATACTCTGTTGTTAGTGAAAACCGCTGTGTAGCAATACCAAAAGATATCCCTCTTGATATAGCCAGTCTCTTTGGATGTGCTGTAATGACTGGGGCAGGTATCGTTACAAATACCCTCAAACCCCCAGCAGGTAGTAGTCTTGTGGTATATGGTGTTGGAGGGATTGGGCTTAGCGCATTAATGGCAGCAAAGGTTCATCAATGTAATCCTATAATTGCTGTGGATGTCTCAGATGATAAGTTGAAACAGGCTACAGAATTCGGAGCCACTCACACAGTTAATGCAAAAAATGAAGATCCTGTTGCGGCGATACGAGTTCTTACTAATGATCTCGGTACAGAGTTTGCAGTGGAATCAGCTGGTTTGGCTCACACCATTGAGCAGGCTTTTAACTCTGTAAGGAAGGGTGGTGGATATTGTGTGTTTGCTAGTCATCCGGCATCTGGAGAAAAGGTGTGTCTTGATCCGTTTGATATGATTTGTGGTAAACGGATTGAAGGGAGTTGGGGAGGAGACAGTAATCCTGATGAAGACATTCCGCTATATGCTGAACTCTATCTTCAGGGAAAAATGCCGCTGGAAAAACTTATTACCCACCGTTACAGCCTGGATCAGATCAACAAAGCCCTTGAAGACATGAAAGCCAACCTTGTAGGTCGTGCTCTGCTTAAGGTGTCTTAGAGTGTTTGATGGTATAGGGAAAACGATAAGTTACCTGTGGGAACGTAAACGAGTTATCGCTAAGTTGGCAAACTCATGGATAAGCTGTTTAATTGGTGAACCTTTTTCAAGCCGGGCTAACCCTGGTACTCCAACAATTATTTTTGTGCGTCGAACAGCCCGCACCCGCTTTCATAATCACGCCATGAGTTTGCGAAGCCAGGGAGTTCAATCAATTCTGGTAGCAAATGCCTTTGATTACCCATATCAAAAAAAGGCCTTTGTTGAGATTCATCCCTGGTTACAGGTGACATCAATTCCCAGTAAAGTAAAACGTTTAATTAAGCGTCACAATGTTGTTGCTGTGATTGCTTCTGTACAGCCTGCGCGTCAGGGAGAATTGTTGTTGGAAATGGATTTGTCAGTACCACTGATAATAGACCATCATGATTCAGCATGGTCTCAGTCCTATTTTCAACAATTGGAGTTACCAGTAGACGGTGCATGGTTATCTCAATCGGAAGTTGCCGCTGAAGAGCGTTGTTTCAGAAATGCTGATGGAGTTATTGCTCGAAGTGGGGAATTAGTCGAACTATTTAAAGAAAATGGTGTATCTACACCAACTGAAGTATTAGAAGATTGTTGTTCACCTGAACTATTCCAACCTGTTGTTAGTCATGGTAGTCCAAAAAAAGTAAGTGGCTGGAGTATTGCTTATGCAGGAGCTCTGTTTTCTTTAGGCGCTGATCCTGCCACTTCCTATCCCTGTTTTACTCCTTACGCATCTTGTTTTGCCAAAGCGCAGATCCATTTGCATATGTATCCAAGCCCAATGCATGAATATAGCTATCCAGACTATCATCAGGAATCAAAAAATAATCCATGGTTTCATCTTCATGCCTCTGTTGGTTTTAATGAAGTCCAACACGTATTAAGTCAATATGATTTTGGTCTTATTAATGCTGAACGTCCTGAAAATTATCAATTATTCTCTGATGTTCATTTTCGAAATCATGTACATGCAAAATTCCACTCTTATTTAGAGGCTGGTCTTCCGATAATTGTCCCTTCATGTTTTGAACGTGAAGCAGAGCTCGTGAGAGAGTGGGAGATGGGGCTCGTTTTTGATAAGTTGCATCAATGGGATTTGAGATTAGCTATTGCCAATAGTGACGTTGCTTTTATGCGGAAACAAGTTGCAAAGGCGCGTGAATCAATGACTGCAACAAGACAAAGCATTAGAATGTTTAGCTTCATTAAAAGTCTTTTTAGGGAAAAATAATTCCACTATGAAAATTTTATTAATGACCTTGACCTTGACCTTTCCCCATCTTTAGCACCAATCCTTTGATGAGATTCATTCAACTTTAAGCCGCCTGTTTCGCAAATTCAACAGGTGGTAAATATCCCAAAGAGCTATGCGGTCTGACATGGTTGTAGTGCTGTCGCCACTGCTCGATTTCATACCGTGCTTCTTCAAGTGTTCTAAACCAATGCTGGTTTAGGCATTCGTTTCTAAACTTCCCATTCAGGCTTTCAACAATGGCGTTCTGTGTGGGCTTTCCTGGCTGGATAAAACCAAGCCTGACTCTCGTCTCTTTACTCCAGAAAAACATGGCCTTACTGGTAAACTCTGTCCCGTTATCACAGATGATTGTTCCAGGCTTGGTACGTTCTTCTATCAGTT
>JBNKZU010000045.1:0-19944 GCA_050301795.1 Thiohalomonadaceae bacterium
TTGTGTTTCCTGCGCTATCTTCCAGAACAATGCCTCGTGACTGTAGTTCGTCACGAATTCGATCCGCTTCCGCCCAGTTTTTATCTGCTCTGGCCTGGTTGCGGTCAATAATGAGCTGATCTATCTCGGCATCGTCATCACCCCCTTCGCCACCTTTGAGAAATGCCTCAGGATCACGCTGGAGTAACCCTAGCAGCTCTCCAAACTCCTTTAGCAAAGCGGCAAAAGCAGCGGCTTCTTCAGGATTCTCAGTGCGATAGCGGTTGATTTGATGAGCCAGTTCAAACAGGAGTGCCAGCGCCTCTGCGGTATTAAAATCATCGTCCATTGATCGATAGAGTTGCTCACGATATTTGTCAAAACGCTCACCTTGCGCCTCTCCTGCGCTATCGATATCACGAAGTGCATTATAAAGTGTAGTGAGTGCCCCTTTGGCATGGTCGAGATGTTTATCTGAATAGTTTAATGGGCTGCGGTAGTGACTGGTCAGAATAAAGTATCGAATCACCTCGGCGTCATACTTTTCCAGAACCTCACGAATGGTAAAGAAGTTGCCCAACGATTTGGACATCTTCTCATCATCAACACGGACAAAGCCGTTATGAAGCCAGTAGTTTACAAAACCACATCCGGTTGCCCCTTGTGATTGGGCAATCTCATTCTCATGATGCGGAAACTGAAGATCGCGTCCGCCACCATGAATATCAAAATGGTTACCAAGACACTGGGTCGACATCGCTGAACACTCAATATGCCAACCTGGTCGACCATTACCCCACGGTGAACTCCAGTAAGGCTCGCCTGGTTTTGCGGATTTCCAAAGCACAAAGTCGAGTGGGTCATCCTTATTAGGATCAACTGCGACACGCTCACCTGAGCGTAGTTCGTCTGGGTTTTTACCCGAAAGCTGGCCGTAGGGTTCGAATTGACTGACATCGTAATAGACATCGCCATTTTTAGCCTGATACGCGTAACCGTTGGTGATCAGATTGGCTATCATCTCAATGATCTCATCCATGTGCTTTGTCGCTCTGGGCTGATCATTCGGCTCAAGCACCCCCAGCTTGTGGGCATCCTCCTCCATAAACTCGATATAGCGCTGAGTCAGCGCCTCAAACCCTTCACCATTCTCATTGGCGCGGGCGATGATCTTGTCGTCGATATCGGTAACATTGCGAATGTAGGTCACATGCGCCTTACCATAGATCTTCATCAAATAACGATATATGAGGTCAAAGACCACTAACACACGAGCATGTCCAATATGGCAATAGTCATAGACTGTCATTCCACAAACATACATACGAACATTTTCAGGATCGATGGGTTTGAATTGCTCTTTGCGTTTAGTTAGCGAGTTATGAACTTTTAGATCGTGCGTGTAGGTCATCTGATTTCTTTATTGGCGTTCCTTTAACAAGGAGGGAATGGTAAACGATTGTGCCTATAACAATAAAGTCACAACATTGAATAATTCTGTATTAATCGGTTGAGTGTAAATCTGTAGATCATCGGCATCATTTCACGCAATCCCTTTTTTATCCTCGCGCTAACCTTTATCATTAGCACTTTCTGACAAAATCTATGGAATTCGTATGATTAAGCACTTTTTAAAGATCCTCGTTGTGACATTTGCCATCGTTTCGGTATCTCATGCCAGCGACACTAAAAATCCAAGAGTCGAGATGGAAACCTCTATGGGTAATATCACCATAGTGCTTTTTGCCGACAAGGCTCCTGTCAGTGTTGCCAATTTTCTTAAGTATGTGGATTCAGGTTTCTATAATGGCACCATCTTTCACCGTGTGATTGATGGGTTCATGATTCAGGGTGGTGGTTTTACAACCGATTTTGAAAAGAAAGAGACCGAAAAACCCATCATTAACGAAGCCGATAACATGCTGAGAAATAATGTCGGAATGGTTGCAATGGCGCGTACCAGCGACCCCCACTCTGCCACATCCCAATTCTTCATTAATGTGAAAAACAACACCTCACTCGACTATCGGGAAAAAACCTTACGTGGTTGGGGTTATGCGGTCTTTGGGCGCGTTGTTCGAGGAATGGATGTGATTAAAAAGATAAAATCGGTCAAAACCGGTTCGTTTAAAGGCTACCGCGATGTTCCAGAGACTCAGGTGGTCATTAAATCAGTAAAACGTATTCCCCAGTAATCTCATTACATAAACCAAATCAGGATAAATAATGATTAAATTAAACACCAACTTCGGCACCATCTCCATTGAACTGGATCATGAAAAAGCTCCGATAACTGCGGCAAACTTTAAACAGTATGTTCGTGATGGGTTTTATGATGGCACGATCTTTCACCGCGTGATTAACGGTTTTATGATTCAAGGCGGTGGCATGACTTCGGGAATGCAGGAGAAACCAACCCGTGAGTCGATTCAAAACGAAGCCGATAATGGACTTTCAAACAAGGTTGGAACCATCGCAATGGCACGTACAATGGATCCGCATTCAGCCTCTGCACAATTCTTTATCAATGTAAGCAACAACACCTTCCTTGATCACTCAAGCAAAACGCCTGATGGATGGGGTTATGCCGTTTTCGGTGAAGTCACTGATGGTATGGATGTGGTTGAAAAGATCAAAGCTGTTCCAACTGGCAATGCCGGATACCATTCAGATGTGCCTGAAGAGGATGTCATTATTGAATCGGCTGAGATCGTTGAGTAATACCACACGATGAATCAGCAAGTTGTCGGTTTTATCGCCGACTTACATCTGACACCACAACAGCCGCAGATCATGCGGCTGTTTACTCAGATGCTTGCCAACCCACCCAAGATGTCGAGCCTCTATATATTGGGCGATCTTTTTGAATACTGGATTGGTGATGATGCCTATGACCATGGCTATCAACCGGTGATTGATGCGCTATCCAGTGCCAGTACAAAAGGACTTGATATCGCAATTATGCATGGCAACCGAGATTTCTTAATTGGTACTGACTTTGTTGAGCAATGTGGCTGTCGCTTGATTGATAACGATAGTGTTATTGAAATCGACGGCTCAAGGGTACTCATTACTCATGGCGATCTACTGTGTAGTGATGATTCAGATTATCTGAATCTCTATAACACTATCCGTACAGATGAGTGGAAAAAGGAGTTTTTATCAAAAGGTGCTAACGAACGGATTGCCTTTGCTGAACAACTGCGTCAAAAGAGTAAAGATGAGATCGCAAAAAAGCGCTATAGCGATCTTGATGTTAATCAGCAAACCGTTGAATCAACCCTTGAACGGTTTCAGGTTGATATTCTGATACACGGGCACACTCACAAACAGAACATCCATCATTTCGGGAACAAAACACGATATGTGCTAGGTGACTGGAAGACTGAAAAAGGCAACATCCTTCTTTTCAGTGACGCAAAGGGTCAGTTTGTTGATGTGGTAGATAATCGGAATTAAATAGCTCTTCACAACTTCAACCCTATCCACCCAGAAAATGGTGTAACGAATCTAAATTAACCAATCCCTTCTAAATAACTAATTTCAGCTTCACTAAACCCAGCCTGTTTGCGTGCTTGAAAATGAAAAGGCGGGCGAAGTGGTGTCATCATATACTCATCAAGAAGTTCCTGATATTTCTGCTCAAAATTGATATTCCGCTGTTTACATAGATATCGAAACCAACGATCACCTATCGCAACATGCCCAACCTCATCATGCAGAATAATATCAAGCAGTGTTGCACCATTTTCATCACCTACTGATTGCAACTTCTGCTTTATCATAGGATTGACGTCAAGCCCCCTTGCTTCAAGACATCTCGGCACCAGTGCCATTCGAACAATCGGATCAAACGCGGTCTTTTGCGCCATCTCCCACAAACCATTGTGTGCAGGAAAGCTACCATAATCGTAGCCAGTCATACGAAGATGAGCGCGCATCAATGTAAAGTGATAGGCCTCCTCCTCTGCGACTTGAATCCAGTCTGCATAGAAATCGTCTGGCATGTTTCTAAAACGGTAGGCCGCATCAAGCGCAAGATTGATTGCATTAAACTCAATATGAGTTATTGCATGAAATAGAATGGCTCTTCCTTCTGCGGTGTTGGGTTTGCGCTGAGGAAGATCCTTTGGTTTAACGAGTTCCGGTTTTTGCGGCCTGCCCGGATCAGTGATCGGCATCACCTCATCGTTATGATAAAACATCAACTCACCTTTACGCAGTTGATTGGCAAGCCGATGAACTAAAATCACCTTCTCATCGGGATCATTTGTATCAAGAGATACTTTAACCTGATCAAAGAAGCGGTTTATACTCATGTTATTGAATTACCCTGATTTAACAATGGTATCTATGATGACTGATGATAAGGCGTTAAAAAAGCTATTTTATGTAGAAGATTCAAAAATTCACGGCAAAGGCCTTTTTGCAAAAAAGATGATCTCAAAAGGCACCTATCTTGGAAGCTATCATGGACCGAAAACAAAAAAGAATGGAATGTATGTTTTATGGGTTGATGAAGGTGATGGCGAGTGGATTGGGTGCAATGGTAAAAACCTGCTTCGCTATATCAATCATAACAACAAACCTTGTGCTGAGTTTGATGGCTTGGAACTTTATGCTCTGCGTACGATTAAACCGGGACAAGAGATCACAATACACTATGGAGATGATTGCGGATTTGACTAAGCCACTTTTGGCACATTGCCTCATCTCCTTTGATTGCGATCATCAAATCCATCACATTAGTTCCGGTTGGACCTGTTTGGATCAGATCCCCGCTTTGTTCAAGAAACTCTCCTGAATCAGCAAGTAGAATTGAGATTAATGGGTCTTCGCCTTCGACTTCACCACGATAGATTGTTTTACCATCAACTATCGCACCTGCATCCATGCCAGTTCCATCACTACCATCTGTACCACACGCCAAAAAAGTTATCCGAGGCTCCATCTCGATCGCAACTGCGATAGATAACGCCAATGTTTGGCACCTTCCCCCTCGTCCCGGATTATCAGGAAGCTTAACCGTGGTTTCGCCACCCCAGATATAGACACCATCCTCCCCTGTTATTACGGTTTCAAAGAGATGATGGCTCACCTTAATAACGTCACCTTGAATAGGCGATTGCTGCCTATAGTAAGGGATGCCGGCTTTTTCGAGTCGCCTTTCAATCGATTCGATCGCCATTGCGTTATCTGCAATGATTCGATGCGCAATACTCTTAAAGCTTGGTTTATAGGCTAATGGCGATATCTCTGGTGAGAGTTTGATTAACTCGGAATACTCTTCAGAATCAAGCGCTAACTCTTTCTTGGAATGGTGCACGGTCATTCCTGATCCAATGGTCTTTATCTCATTATCAGGAACATCAGAGATCAACAGCACCTCCGTTCGCCTACCTTTAATGAACTTGGCTAATCTTCCCCCTTTGATTAAGGATGAACGCTTACGAAACAGATTAATGGTTTCGATAGCATAACCAGAAGAGAGCAATGTCGTGTTTAATTGTGCCAGATCAGACTTGGTAAACGATTCAGGAAGCGACTCAACAAGTGACGAGGTTCCACCTGAGATTAATAATAGAAGATCGCACTTATTCGGCAGCTTGCTGATAAATTCGATTAAACGATGACCCGCAGCAATTGATGTAGCATCTGGAATTGGGTGACTGCTTTCAATTACCTCAAACGGCCAATCACGTGGGTTGTGATCGCTATATCCATTTTTTGTGATTACCAGTCCATCATAGGTTTTATCACCTAAGGTATTGTAGGCTCCCGTTGCCATCGCCATTGCGGCCTTTCCGACAGCAACGATCGCAACAGGTTGTTTGAATTTTATTTGAGCTAATGCACTTTTTACGCACTGCTCTCCATTTACAGACAATAAGGCACTATGAAAGAGATCTAATAATAGCTTCCTTGCAGCAGACACTACTGACCCAAACCGCGTTTTAGGTCATTAATAATATCCACTGGATCTTCAAGACCTACCGATACTCTAAGCATTCCTTCTCCTATACCTGATGAGCGTCGCTCATCATCACTAAGTCGACCATGAGTGGTCGTTGCCGGGTGTGTAATTGTCGATTTGGTATCACCGAGATTTGCAGTGATTGAGATCATACGGGTGCTATCAACAACATGCCATGCAGCATCGCGACCACCATTCACTTCGAATGCAACAATACCACCAAAACCTTTCTGCTGCTCGCTTGCGAGTTTGTGATGGGGATGACTCGCTAATCCAGGATAGTAGACTCTGGATACAGTCGGTTGTTGCTCAAGCCATTGCGCAACCTTTAATGCGCTTTGACAGTGACGCTCCATACGTAGTTGTAATGTCTCTAAACCCTTGAGAAAGATCCACGCATTAAACGGACTCATCGTTGGACCGGCCGTTCTTAAAAAACCATAAACCGGCTCAAGCAGCTCATGACCACCAACAACCGCACCACCAACAGCACGACCCTGCCCATCCAGATATTTTGTTGCAGAGTGGATCACGATATCAGCACCTAGTTTAAGTGGACGCTGAAGTGCAGGTGTCGATAAACAGTTATCAACAACCAGCAATACACCCTTCGATTTTGCCAGTTTTGCCAAGCGAGTAATATCAACGACCTCGGCCAATGGGTTTGACGGTGTTTCCAGAAACAGGATCTTCGTGCTTGAGAGGATCGAGGATTCCCATCCTTGATAATCACTCAAATCAACATAGGTCGTTGAGATATCAAACTTTGAAAAGATGTTATTAAATAACATCGTAGTTGAACCGAAGATGGAACGTGATGAGACAATATGGTCTCCTGCCTTTAGTAGTCCGAGGCAGGTAGAAAGAATTGCAGCCATACCTGAACTGGTTGCAACACAACGCTCACCCCCCTCCATTGCTGCCAAGCGCTCTTCAAATGCGCTAACGGTTGGATTAGTAAACCTGGAATAGATGTTTCCCTCTTGCTGACCACTGAAACGCTCAGCCGCTTGTGCCGCAGATTTAAAGGTAAAGCTGGATGTCGGAAAGATAGGTTCACTATGCTCCCCTTCATTCGTACGGTGTATTCCGGCACGAATAGCGATTGTTTCTAAACCTGACTCATCCCAATTATTCATTACTGCTACTCTTTTTTAGACGAAAAAAAACCCGCTTAGCAATGGCTAAAAGCAGGTCTTACCCCTCTTTAGCCGAATTTATAATGCGTCCGCAAGCTGAGTTCTCAAATCGACGCAGATCAAAGGCTATGGAATCCATAACCCATTGTCAATTAATTATTGGTTGTGCATCTCAATAATCGCCTGTTCTTTCTCTTTTTCCGACTTAACAGCATCACTTCGAATTGATTCGAGGTGGTCGAAGTAGGCCTTATCGATATCGCCTGTAATGTATTTTCCATCAAAAACCGATGCTTCAAACATCTTGACCTTCTTCCCCTTTTTATAGAGAACAGATTTTTTCAGATCATCCAGCTCTTGATAAAAGAGACGATCTGCACCAATCGCCTTTGCGATCTCATCCTCATTACGTCCGTAACCGATCAACTCATTGGATGAGGGCATATCGATACCATAAACATTAGGGTATCGAACCGGAGGAGCAGCAGAAGCAAAATAGACCTTCTTAGCACCTGATTCACGCGCCATCTGGATGATCTGTTTCGAGGTCGTACCACGAACGATTGAGTCGTCTACCAATAAGACATTCTTGCCCTTGAACTCGAGCTTAATCGCATTCAATTTTTGGCGCACAGACTTCTTGCGTTGTGTCTGACCCGGCATAATAAAGGTACGACCGATATAGCGATTCTTAACAAAACCTTCACGGTAAGGTACCTCTATCGCTTGTGCCAACTCTAGTGCTGAGGTACGGCTTGTATCAGGGATCGGGATAACCACATCAATATCATGATCAGGAAACTTCTCTAAAATCTTATGCGCGAGGGTTTCACCCATACGCATTCGTGCTTTATATACCGAGATGCCATCAATAATGGAGTCAGGACGTGCAAAGTAGACGTATTCAAAGATACACGGCGCATAGACTGGATTTTTAGCACATTGCTGTGAGTAGAGATTACCATCACTGTCGATAAATACGGCTTCACCAGGTTCAACATCACGAAAACGCTCAAAACCCAGCGCATCAACCGCAACACTTTCTGAGGCGACCATGTATTCATCACCGGCATCGGTTTGGCGCCGACCAATCATGAGTGGTCGTATACCAAAAGGATCTCGAAAAGCAACAATGCCATATCCGATAATCATTAAAACAACGGCATAGCCACCTTTAATCCGTTTATGAACATCACTAACCGCTTTAAAGATATCGCTCTCATTAATATTTAGCTTGCCCTGTTTTTGTAACTGATGGGCAAACACATTTAACAGTACTTCTGAATCAGAGGTTGTATTAACGTGGCGTAGATCTTCCTGAAAGATAGCCTGTTGTAGTTGTGTGGTATTCGTTAAATTACCGTTGTGCGCCAAAGCAATACCAAAAGGTGAGTTGGTGTAGAATGGCTGTGCCTCGGCTGAGGATGAACATCCAGCAGTTGGATAACGCACATGACCTATCCCCATATTCCCACGCAGGTTTAACATGTGACGGGCACGAAATACATCCTTAACCAAGCCATTATCTTTGCGCAGATAGAGCTTGTTATTTTCACAAGTCATGATACCCGCCGCATCCTGCCCACGGTGTTGCAGGACAGTTAAACCATCATAAAGAGCCTGATTAACAGGTGATTTGGAAACTAAACCAATAATGCCGCACATTTGCGAAAAACCTCTGATTTGCCAGCAAAGGCAAAGAATTAAACCTTAGTAAAATTGATATTGTGAGCAAAATCCTCTGGAAGGAGTTCGCGGATATACACCGCCATCTGCTCAAAATAGTGAAGCAACGACGACTCCTGCCACCATGGATCTGCGGGTAGTGCCGTCATACCTCCAAACATCACCAACAACGCAATAATCACCGCACCGCGCGCAACCCCGAACAACACCCCGACCATCCGATCTGTTCCACTAAGCCCACTCTTTTTCACGACCTGAGAGATAAGGTAATTGACAAAAGCAGCGGCAAAAAGCGTCGCAATAAAGAGGGAAATCATCGCCACAAGATAGCGAATCGAAGGTACTTCAATGTAGTCCAATAGATAGGGCTGGACTCTATCGGCATAGGTTAAACCGACCCAGCCAGACAAGACCCATCCGGCAAGCGATAAAGCCTCTTTTGTAAAGCCGCGGATAAGACTGATCGCTACCGAAATAGCGATAATCAACAATATAGCGAAATCAACCCAGTTAAGCGTTAGCTGTTCGACCGGCAATGGCCTCTCCTGTGCATCTGTTTAATTGAACAGGTGTATCAAAAACAGTGTGCGATTCTATCAGAGCAACGGGTATTTCAGAAATATTAGTGACATATTTATCGTAAAAATGCTTTTTATCTCTTACGGTCACTCTTAGATAGGCTCTCAATTAAGGGTGCTTCATCACCTTACCGCTAATCTTATGATTTTCATGGATAAGATTTTGAGCTGCATCGGCTTCAAGGCGGAGTTTGTAGGGGCCGACTCTGACTCGATAGAAGTGTTTGCCATCACCACTAGTAACCTCATCAACAAAGGCGTTTAACTTTTTTGATCGCAGCTTATCTCTAAGCGCAAAAGCATTATCAACACTGGAGAAACTACCAACCTGCACAATCCATGCGTCTATAAGGCGATCACCCTCTTCCGATGGTGGTGGCAGAGGCGTCAAGCTCTGCGCTGTGGAGGGTTGTTCCGGCGAACTCTCGTTTTTCGTTACGACCACTTGGGTCTGATTTTTATGTTCAATCACACGAGCCGGTTTACTTTCCGCTCTGACAGGATTGAGTGGGATCTCAAGTGGTTTGAAATTAAAATCGGGCTTTTCCGGGATCGGATTCTCTTCAAAGCTGTCCCGCTTCTGCCCTGCGCCGTCAAGCAACATAGGTAAGAAAATAACCGCAAGCGATATCAGAACCACGGCTCCTACAATTCGCTGTTTTAGATGTTCACTCATAAAAGGGGTTGCCTCGCTGGCTCTCTATTAATCCCAATACAGCGGCTACTGTATAAAATGAACCAAAGATGATCAATTGATCCTGTGATTGCATACTCTGTTTTGCAGTGATGTATGCTTCAGTAACATCAGAATGACCCTCTAACTGATGAATTGCCAATGATTCAAACACCTGCTGTAAGGGAGAGAGATCACCGCCCCTGGGCACATTCAGTGGCGCAATATGCCATTGATCGATCAAAGGCTTTAATTCATTGATGACCGCATATTGATCCTTGTCGTTTAACATTGCAACCACGGCGATTCGTTTACCCTCACACGTCAGTTGCATAAGGTTCTCAGCCAGGAATTTTGTTGATTGCAGATTGTGAGCAACATCAATCAGGATTAACGGTGATTCATTGATGATTTGAAACCGTCCTGTCACATGAGCGTTTTTAATCCCTTCGGCAATACTCTGCTCAGAGACTGGTAGCTTCGACTCCAGCACCTTTATCGCCATTAATGCTCCACTACAGTTCTCAATCTGGCGCTGTCCTTTAAGTCTTGGCATTGGCAGCTCAGACCAAATCTGCGCTTGATTGTGCATGAAGCACCAATGGCCATTATCGAAATGAGGTGTGTAATCACGACCCAGTTGAAACAGTTGCGCATTAAGTGCACGTGCTGATGTGGATATTGATTCTGTCGGGTTGGGATCACTACATACGACAGGTCTACCCTGGCGCATGATGCCAGCCTTCTCAATTGCGATGCTCTCCCGGTCATGACCTAACCAATCGGTATGATCAATATCCACTGGAGTAATCACCGCCACGTTTGGATCAATAATATTAACCGCATCAAGTCGTCCACCAAGTCCTACCTCAAGAATGACAACATCAAGTGTATGACGACTGAAGATATCGATCGCAGCTAGGGTACCGAATTCAAAATAACTTAACGAGATCTCTTTACGCACACGATTAATGCGCTCAAATGAGTCACAGATCTCCTGTTCGTAGACCTCTTCACCATTAATACGAATGCGTTCGTTATATTTAACGATATGTGGGGAGGTATAGGCTCCGACCCGATAACCAGCAGCGAGATAGATCGCCTCAAGAAAAGCGACAGTTGAGCCTTTGCCATTGGTTCCTGCAACGGTGAAAATTTGGTGAGAAGTTTCAGGGAGACTTAAACGCTGTAAAACTCTAGCGGGTCGCTCCAGGCCAAGATCAATCGTTTTAGGATGGAGCTTCTCTTGCCACTGGAGCCATTGCTCCAGTGTCTCAAACTTTTCTTGGTTCAATGTCGTCTGGTATTGCTGTTTAGGATGCCTTCGGAATAGGCTGATTGGTAAGCATAGTTAGAATGCTTGCAAGCTTCTTCCGCATATCCCGACGATCCATAATGATATCGATCGCCCCTTTTTCCAACAGAAACTCACTGCGTTGAAAGCCTTCAGGCAGCGTTTCTCGGACGGTTTGCTCTATCACTCGGGGACCGGCAAAACCAATTAATGCGTTAGGCTCTGCAATATTGATATCACCGAGCATTGCAAGGCTCGCAGAGACACCACCCATCGTCGGATCAGTCATAACCGAGATAAAGGGAACGCCTATATCATTCATCTTTGCGATAACTGCAGAGGTTTTAGACATCTGCATTAATGAGAAAAGTGCCTCCTGCATACGAGCACCACCACTTGCCGAGAAACAGATGAGTGGAATTCGATGCTTAATGGCCTCATTCGCAGCACGAACAAAACGCTCGCCCACAACCGAACCCATTGAACCACCCATAAACCGGAATTCAAATGCCGCAGCCACAACCGGAACACCGTGAATTTGACCCGATAATACAACGAGTGCATCTTTCTCTTCGGTCGCCTTTTGCGCTGCATTGATGCGATCCTTATACCGTTTACTATCCTTAAATTTCAGATAATCCACAGGTTCAAGGTTTTCGCCAATCTCGATACGTGGCTCTTTATCCAGTAGTGCCTCAAGTCGTTTTCTTGCAGTAATTCTCATGTGATGAGAACACTTTGGACAGACCTCAAGATTACGCTCTAACTCAGCACGATATAGCACTGCATTACAGCTATCACATTTTGCCCATATACCTTCTGGAACATTCTTTTTATTACCGCCCTCAGTTCTAATCTGTGAAGGCAGAAATTTTTGTAACCAACTCATACGTTTTTCCCCCGGATATTCTCAACTGCGGCTTATAACCAACCTTCAGTCAATCGCGGTTCTCAATTCGGTAATAAACAATTCTACCTGATTTAGGAGATCGTTTTCCTCATTTTGATTCGACTCAATAATTTTCACTAAAGCACTTCCCACCACGACTGCATCAGCAACAGCGCCGACTCGTGCCGCAGAAGCACCATCTTTGATACCGAATCCAACCCCAACAGGCAGATCGGTTTTTGTTCGAATCAATTCAATTTTCTTTGCCACATCATCAGTATCGAGATTGCCTGCGCCGGTGATACCCTTTACCGAAACATAGTAGACAAAACCACTTGCCTGATCGCAGATCAGTGTAATGCGGCTCTCCTCAGTTGTCGGCGCAATCAGAAAGATGGGATCCAGATCGTAGTGCTTAAATACAGGAACCACATCAACAGCCTCTTCCGGCGGCAAATCAACCGTTAGCACACCATCAACTCCGGCTGCATTTGCCTCTTTTGCAAAGGTTTCATAGCCCATGACTTCAACAGGATTGAGATATCCCATGAGTATCACTGGGGTTTGATTATCCTGCTGTCGAAATACCTTAACCATATCGAGCACATTACGCAGAGAAACATGGTGTTCCAGGGCTCTTTCACTCGCCTTTTGAATCACAGGACCATCAGCCATCGGATCAGAAAACGGCACACCGAGTTCGAGAATATTTGCACCCGCTTTAACCAATGTATGCATTATCTTCACGGTTAGATCTGGATGTGGATCTCCAGCCGTGATAAACGGAATTAACGCCTTTTTACCTTCGGCCTTTAACTGTTCAAAACAACCCGCTAAACGACTCATACCTCAATCCCCTCGATCGCTGCGACTGTGTGAATATCTTTATCACCACGTCCTGATAGGTTAACCACCAGGATTTCATCCGATGACATGGTTGGAGCCTTCTTCATGGTATAAGCCAGAGCATGACTCGACTCTAACGCCGGCATAATGCCTTCCGTTTTGGTGAGATCATGAAATGCAGCTAAGGCCTCATCATCAGTGACTGCGACGTAATTGGCACGACCACAATCTTTAAGCCATGAGTGTTCAGGGCCAACACCAGGATAGTCCAGACCAGCTGAGATTGAGTGTGTCTCGATGATTTGACCATCAGGGTCTTCCATTAAATAGGTACGATTACCGTGTAAGACACCGGGAGTACCCGCACATAAAGGCGCAGCATGTCGTCCAGTATCCATACCATCTCCCGCAGCCTCAACCCCGTAGATCGCCACAGATTCATCATCCAGAAATGGATAAAACAGTCCCATGGCGTTAGAACCACCACCGACACAGGCAATGATTGCATCGGGTAGTCGACCTTCGTGTTCCATAATCTGCTCACGAGCCTCAGTGCCGATCACCGCCTGAAAATCCCTAACCATCGCCGGATAGGGGTGTGGCCCCGCAACGGTACCGATGATGTAGAAGGTATTATCAATATTGGTAACCCAGTCACGCATCGCTTCGTTTAGCGCATCCTTCAAGGTTTTTGAGCCTGAGGTAACAGGAACAACTGTGGCACCAAGCAGTTTCATACGATAGACGTTGATCTTCTGGCGTTCGATATCCTCAGCTCCCATATAGACCACACACTCCAAACCGAGTCGTGCAGCCACAGTCGCTGAGGCAACGCCATGTTGACCCGCGCCAGTCTCTGCAATAATCCGAGTCTTACCCATCCGTTTTGCCAATAAAGCCTGACCAACGGTGTTATTAACCTTATGTGCACCCGTATGATTGAGGTCTTCCCGTTTTAGATAGATCTTTGCGCCACCAAGCTTTTTACTCCACTGCTCTGCAAAAAACAGTGGTGTTGGCCGACCAACAAACTGTCGAAGATCAAACTCAAGCTCCTTGAGAAAATCAGGGTCATTACGATAACGCTCATACGCCTGACGTAACTCTTTTAGTGGCCCCATCAGGGTCTCTGCAACAAATAATCCACCGTAGGGACCAAAGTGACCCCGATCGTCCGGTAGTTGTGAAAGTTTCAGCTTTTCACTCATTAGATTCTTTAACTCCGCGCATGAATGCGACTATCTTTTCAGGGGATTTCACCCCTTTTTCTATCTCTACACCACTACTAACATCAACTGCGTAGGGGTGAACTGTACGAATGGCATCACCAACATTTTCGGCGTTTAAACCTCCGGCTAATACTACCGGTAATGGCAACGATTCTGGTATCTGTGACCAATTAAAAGTATGCCCTGTTCCGCCGGGATTACCTTGCTGGTATGAATCCAGCAATAGTCCAGAGGCAGATTGATACTTTTCAGCAATCGCTTGTAGATCACTCTCAGCTTTTACTCGGATCGCCTTCATATATGGTCGACCAAAAGAGTTGCAGTACGCTTCATCCTCATCACCATGAAACTGGAGCATCGACAACGGTACATCCGCTAATACCTGCTCCACCAACGCACGCTCCGCATTAACAAACAGTCCGACACTTTGAACAAATGGTGGTAACGCTTTTGTAATCCTGCTTGCATCAATAATGGATACATCTCTTGGGCTTGGCGGATAAAACACTAACCCGATGGCATCCGCACCTGCATCGACAACCCATTGGGCAGCCTCTGTGGTTGTAATGCCGCAAATTTTAACTCTTGTGCGCTGTAATTGTGGTGTTTTCATCGAAGGTGGGAGGTTACCAGACCACAGGTTTTGACGAAAGATTTGGAATGGAAAACTCATCAGGATAGGTGATTGAATTGAGGTATAAACCGTAAGCAGGTGCTGTTATTCCACCTTTTGTACGATCACGCGCCTCCAACACCTCTTTACTCCAACCAATTTCCGCCTCATTTGCACCAATTTTCATTAAGACTCCGGCAATGTTTCGTACCATATGATGTAAAAAGCCATTAGCTTCAACATCAATAAAGATAAAATCACCCTCCCTTGTGACATCACACCGATATAGGTCTCGAACCGGACTTTTTGCCTGACATGCCACGGTTCGATACGAGGTAAAGTCGTGCTCACCAATCAGATACTGAGCCGCTTGATGCATACGATCAGCATCAAGATCACGATATGACCATGTGACCCGCTTAGAGAGAAGGCTTGGCCTGACCTCCCTGACGTTGATCACATATCGATAGCTTCTACGAAGCGCTTTAAATCGGGCGTGGAACTCGTCAGATACCTGCTGTGCCCACAAAATTACGACGCTATTCGGTAAATGGGTATTAATACCGTAAACCCACTGACGAGGTGTACGCGTTGCGTTTGTATCAAAATGGAGTACCTGTGCTGTTGCATGAACCCCTGCATCGGTTCGACCTGCACAGATAGTGGTTATTGGTTCGTTTGCGACCTTAGATACTGCTGCTTCTACAGATTGTTGGATCGTGTTCGGTGAGTGTTTCTGAAACTGCCAGCCGCAAAAACCGGAGCCGTCATACTCAATTCCAAGCGCAATACGCATACCGGTTCGATGAAGAAATAACTATTTTATGTCGTCTAACAGTGACTGAGCCTGCTGTTGTTGGCTTTCATCACCCTGCTCAACCACTTCATTGAGCATACCGCGAGCACTTTCTGCGTCACCCATATCAATGTAGGCCTTCGCCAGATCAAGCTTGGTACCAATCTCATCCTCAACAGAGATAACATCTGACTCACTATCATCATCAATGCTGATTTCTCTATCATCACCAATCAGTGACTCAAGATCTGAGAGTGCATCTTCAAACTCCTGATCATGTCCATCGCCATTTGTTGATAGCTCAAAACCGATATCATCATCTTCTGTTAGTGATTCAGTCGAGAGTTCGCCAAAATCATCGTCATTTTCTGTATTGGTATCAAACTCAATGCTGAAGTCATCAAGACTATCAGCATCATCGATCTCAAGGCTGTCAATACCGATCTCATCTGTTGATTCGTCACTGGACTCTTCAATAGCGATCTCTTCAAGGTCTTCGGTTATTGACTCATCATCCGATTCAATAGTGAGTTCATCAATTGAAAGGGCGCTATCCTCTTCGCTTGTCTCTTCATCAACGTCCTGGACTAATAGATCAAGTTCTGAGGTAATTTCTTCAGATTCAGATGACTCCAGTGCCATATCATCTATAGAGAATTCGCCGCTATCCTCAGATGAGTCATCTTCAGTTGCTGAGACAATCTCAAAATCGACAACCTCTTCCAAATCTGACATATCAAACAAAGAATCATCATCTGATTCACTTTGATCCGGTTCTTCATCGTCTTGAATCGGCAGTTCATCGACTGACATTTCAAGATCGATCTCATCATCCTGAGTGTCTGTCGCTAATTCTAAAGCCATCTCATCAGGCTGAGTTTCATCCAGACTCAACTCAGAATCATCAACTGTAAATTCTGTTTCTACTCCAGACTCAGAAATATCCGGGGTTTCTGCATCATCGACCAAGCCAAACAACGCATCTTTGGTGGAGGTTGTGTCATCAACTTCAAGTGTGAGTCCTGAATCTTCAAACTCAAAACTATCCTCAGCCAGATCTTCGCTATCGTCTGAGCTGGCATCTTCAACACCAAAATCATCATCAAGAGATAAAGCCACTGGTTCTAAATCATCAACATCAGTGACCTCTTCCTCCAATCCAAGTGATTCATCATCGGTATCAGTTAGAGGCAACTCATCTTCAGTGGAAGGTTCGAAGCTTTCTTCGTCATCTTCTGTATCGGTCAGAGACAACTCATCTTCAAAAGTGGTGGAGATACTATCTTCGTCATTATCAAATGAGAGCGTTTCATCGATTTCATCAGACGCGATTGATTCATCAATCAACTCAGCATCCTGTGTTTCATCAGAAGAAGCACTCTCTTCGTTTTGAAGATCAAGAAGCGCATGATCAAGTTCTGCATCGATATCTAATGAACTATCCAAGCTTGGAAGTGACGATTCGTCGATATCAAGGTTAAATTCAACATCATCGTCGTCCTCGTCATCGTCATCACTAACCAGCTCTTCGTCAGCAACATCATATTCTGACTCACCATCCAATGAGTCTTCACCTTGAGTCTCAGTAATCTCAGGAGGTGTCTCATGCTCAACGATCTGTTCTTCATCAAGCGATAAATCAGGGAGTTCGTCGTCGAATGATATTTCATCTGATTCTGTTGCGGTGCCATCATCCAGTGAAAGCTCATCGAGAGCTTCGACACCATCGCTATCAAGCGATAGATCCAGTGAATCATCACCAGAAGCGTCAAGTTCTAGATCAGGTAACGTCAAATCCAATGCGTCTTCACCAAAATCAGCGACCGTTGAATCCAGATCTAATTCTATGCTCTGTTCAGATTCACTACCGATATCGCCGAGGGAGAAATCATCTGCTATGGACTCATCAGTGGAGTCGCCTGATTCAGCATCAAGGTCAAGATCAAAATCTGTAGATGAATCGTCGTGCTCATCCAAACCGAGATCGAAGTCATCATCACTCGGCTCTTCCTTCGAGTCACCACCTAAATCAAGATCAATATCATCCGAGGCATCACCATCGCCCAGAATGTCATCAAGCTCAGAGAAGTCGACACCAAGATCAAACTCCATTTCACTACCTTCAGACTCCATCTCTGCTGATAGTTCATCGAGGTCAAGACCGATATCGAGCACATCACCGTCTGCACCTGACTCATCACTAATGAATCCAGTCTCTGGCAGTTCAACACCTTCTGGCGCTTCAATAAAGAGAGGATGCTCAGGCGCAATCTGATGCCCCATTGCAACAACCTTCTTCCAGATATCATCATCTTTTTGCAGATGCTCAGCGACTTCGTTGACATGTGTTTCAAATTGTTCGCGATTTTTTGTATTAAAATAGACTTCAAGGAGTTTCTGACTGTAATCAAGACGCTCAGGTTTTGAAGCGATTGCACTCTTAAGTAGCTCCTCTGCCTGCTGGTTACGGCCGTAAGCCATATAAACATCAGCCTCAGTGAGAGGATCTACTTCACCATCATCCGACGGGAAGCCACCAGCACCCATGCCACTAATTGCGAGGTCGCTTAAGAATGAGGTGTCTGGTCCGGCATCACCTTTTGCACTTAACATGGATGATGTGCCGCCAGTAAGGATACTCTCCTGGAACCCTTTCTTACGTCTGCGAACAATAATAAGTCCGAGAATCATAATGAGAATAAGCGTTGAACCACCAGCGATAAGATAGATCTGGTTATCAAGGATCATATCCAGAATTGTTGGCTCAGGTGGAGGTGGTACAAATTTCTTAGGAGAGATCTTTTTAGGAGGAACCTCCTTTTTTGGAGCCTCGGCAGTGGCGACTACTTTTTCCGGCTCAGCAGGTTTTTCATCGGCTTTGGCCGGTACAGCAACCTTTTCAACTTTATTAGTGTCTTCAACCTTTAACTCATCAACAGGTTTTTCAGCAACGGGCTTCTCTTCTACAGCAATCTGTTCAGCCTCTTTCTTCACTGCCTCAGTAGGAGCGATTACCGGTTGAGTTTCATCTCCTGAGAGTTGCGACTGCAGTTGCGCGAGATCATTATCCTTTAGTGAGACTAAACGCTGTAATGCATCGAGTTGTTTCTGTAGCTCGATCATGCGTTGCTTGAGTTCAACATTCTCCTGACGTTGAGCCTCAGAGATTTCAAGCGCCAGCATCAGCTCTTTTCTTAATCCCTGATTGGAGACACCATCACCAGCACTGGACGACGCGGTGTCTTTACCACCCTCATCCGGGGTCACCAATTTCAGATTTGGACGTGTTGTTGAGGCGATATCAGAACCGATCACTTCTGGAGATACGGTTGAGGCCATCGACTTAAAGGCCTTGTCGGGATCAATGCTGGTATCAATTGGTTGTTCCATCAACCGCGTTACATCAAGACGAGCCTGTGTACGATCGACTTGAACCAGCGATTCAGGATCATCAATTCGCAATACCGAACCTTTACGGAGTCGATTTATATTGTTATTGATAAAAGCGTCAGGGTTCTCTGAATAGAGACCTCTCATAACCTGATATACAGAGACCTGACGATTCGGACGCATCTGATTCGCAATACTCCAAAGCGTGTCACCATCAGTGATTGGACCGTAGACCATATCGCCCTGCTGATAAGAGCGTTGTGCGGTTCGCTGTGGTTGAGTTGTTGTCCGTTGTGATTGTGGACTTGCAGCTCTGGAAGGAGCCGTCGTCTCAGCCATGTTCATTGGCTGTGGTGCAGAGTTTTCCCGATTTACCCGATTATCGGTTCTTTGGGGAGAAGCGTCAGCAAATGGGTTACGACTGGTTTGTACGTTTGTTTTAGCTTTTGCCAGCTCAGGTGGATCGAGCAAAAGAGTATATTCACGCAGAATGCGACCTGCACGCCAGTTGGCTTCAATAATGAAATCGAGGAAGGGCTCACGAATGGTTTCACGTGATGTAATTGCAATGACGTCAGAGCCACTACTGTTCTTTTTAACACTAAAGCGTAATTTCAGCAGGATCGCGGGTCTGTCAATACCGACACGAGCAAAGGTCTCATAGGAGGCAAGCTTAATGGAGAGAGAGGAAAGCTCCTCTTCAGAAGCAGAAAGAATCTCAATTTCAGCATCGAGTATCTGGTTAAGAGCCGAGTGGATCTGTACACCACCAAGTCCCATAGCATTAGAAGTAACCGGCATCCATAGCAGGATTGCCAATATACTAAAAACCAGCTTTCGCAAAATATTTACTCCCTC
>JBNKZU010000046.1:0-7511 GCA_050301795.1 Thiohalomonadaceae bacterium
AATGGCGTGGCCTGCAGGACGCAGGTCAGGGGCGTGAGCAGGAGCGGAAGCTTTATCAGTCGTTTATTTGGAATAACCAAATTACACTCCTTCTGCCTTATTGGACGATAAAATCGTCTCCGGCAGTGTCGAAGATGAAAGATCAACAGGCCCTAGTAAGGTTACGAATTGCAATCACCCGAAACTGAATACTCTGTAGACCATTCCACTCATTGATATCTGCCTGGTAGACCATCTCAACCATCCCTGTTTCAGGTTGGTATTGCTTATCCGCAGCGTAGAAAAAGATGGCTTCGACCGTATCTCCGCTATGCTCCCAGAGTAGCGTCATCTTTAAATGACTGCCCCCGACCCAGCGGAACTGCTCCAAAATAAATCGCCCATCAAACTGAGGCGCATCAAAACCTTGCCCCCACGGATACGCCATTTTTAGATGTGCAATTCGCTCTACCGTTAATTCGTCAGGGGTTAGCTCACCATCACTATCGTAGTGCTGAATCAGTTGTGTCTCATCGATGTTTTTATGGCAGATTCTATTAAACGCCTCTTGGAACTGTGTTAGATCCTCTGGCTTGATGGTTAATCCAGCCGCCATTGCGTGTCCACCAAAACGCTGTAGCATCTTCGGGTATTCAATTGAGATTTCATGCAGTGCATCGCGAAGATTAAATCCGGAAATTGAGCGTCCAGAACCACGTAACATTCTGTCATCACTATCTGTCATGACAATCACAGGACGATTGATCCTTTCACGAATGCGTGATGCCACAATGCCAATGATTCCTTCATGCCAATCAGGATCGTAGATCGTCACGCCGATCATTGGTGAGTGACGACTTAGATCCATACGACGAGTCATTTGGATCGCCTCTTGACGCATTCCCTGCTCAATGTCGCGGCGAATATGGTTAAGCTGGTCTAACTCCAACGCAAGTCGACGCGCCTCTTCGATATCTTCACAACGGAGCAGATCAATCCCAAGACCCATATTCTCGATCCTTCCAGCAGCATTCAGCCGTGGAGCAATGCCAAAACCGAGATCCTGAGAGACAAGTGTCGACGGTGATCGTTTTGCCACCTCACACAGCGCATTAATCCCGACGCAGCCTTTACCGGCTCTAATTCGATTGATCCCCTGCTGCACCAGAATGCGATTGTTTTTATCCAATCTAACGACATCAGCAACCGTGCCAAGCGCAACCAAATCCAGAAGCTGGGTAATATTGAGATCCGGTAGGCTCTGTTTCTCAAACCAACTCTGCTTACGCAAACAGGATCTAAGAGCCGCCATTAAATAGAATGCCACACCCACCCCAGCCAGATGTTTTGATGGAAACGGACATTCCGGTTGATTGGGATTCACAATCGCATCGGCATCAGGAAGCTGCTCGCCGGGAAGGTGGTGGTCGGTTATTAAAACCTTTATGCCAGCCTGTTTTGCAACGGCCACGCCCTCAATACTGCTTATGCCATTATCTACGGTGATTAACAGATCGGGTGCCTGCTCGACTATCTTTTGCACGATTGATGCAGAAAGACCATAACCATCATCAAATCGATTCGGGATCAGGTAATCAATATGGGGGTATCTCAACTGCTTAAAGGCACGCATTAGCAGTGCGGTACTCGTTGCTCCATCGGCATCATAATCACCGACAATGAGTATCTTCCCGTCTGACTCAATCGTCTGAACAAGGAGCTTTACCGCCTTGTCGATATCTTTTAGTGAATCAAAAGGGAGAAGATCGCTCGTTTGCAAACAACACTCTGAGGCTGATGATAGTCCCCGATGTGCCAGAACATGGGCAAGGATCGGGTCAATTGATGAAAACTCATCACTGATTGGCGCACCTTCTCTTCTGGCGATCCTAAACGATTCACTCATTCCATTTAAATGGTGCACGTCGCCAAAAGCGCACCCCTCTTAGTCGAGTATAGTTGCATTGATGGTGACCGATTTGTAATACCAATTCATTGAGTTCACCGCGATTGAGACGTTCCAGCGCCGGTTTTAAAACATTGTGTTCAAGATCGTTAATCGCTGCCTCAAGATCTGAGTGAGAACCACGATTTATCGCCTGATAGATCGATTCATAAAAGATCACGGTTTTAGATTTCAGATCGAGATCATCAAGCCTTTTGGGGATCGCGTGAATAGCCGCGCCACACCATTGGGCAATACCTTGGGCAAATGGACTATTACTGACAATCAAGGTCTCACCAGAATCGGATATTGAATAAGGCGCCAACTCTCCTCCGCCCCATAACCAGAAACTACTAATGACAGGTAATCCTTTTTGCTGTCGGTCTTGATTAACCGGATGTGTGTAGAAATACATCTCAACCTCTGCCAGCAACCTTCGCCACCATAACGCATCGTCTCCTCGGGGCAGGTGCTTGGCAATGGATCGGCCATCAACTAACTCAGTCGGGGTTGTTGACAAAGCGAGAACCCGATTCGATTTTAAGAGCCAATGATGTGCATCAATCGCCTCCAGGCTTAAACCATCTTCGATAAACAGGGCATTAAAGCCATCGACCAGAGCCTGAGCCTCATCTTGTTGGATGTTATCGACACAATAAAGCATCAGATCATCACGATTTGCGATCAGCGTTACAGGATCAGCGCAGTAGAGTGCGTCATTCGAATTTGCGGGGTGTTTTGAGAGCTGAAGCAACGATCCTGCTGGGATCTCGCTCTGGTTAAGTCCCAGAGCATCAAACAACATTTGCTTCCCGTGATGTTTTTCTTTGGTTCGCGATGAGCGTGCAAAAATATAATCGAGTGTTGAATGAACTGGCTTATGCTGATCTTCAAAAGTGATGGCGCCTGAGGTGGGCACTAAAAGATGAAGCGTGTTAGTTGATCGCATTACGAACCGATGTCAGGAAAAAGATGAATTAGAACACGTAAAAATGCGATTGAGAACAAAAAGTATGGGATGCCAGCCCCCACCGGCATCCCATTAATCAAAGATATGAACGATCTTTGGGTACAAAACAATACAACATTTTATGAATCAAAATTTTAGAGAAACGAATCGCCGATGATTACTGAATTCAACAAGGATCTAGCCCCATAGTTCATTGTTGAATCAGTCATCTAAACCTTAAATGCCCCCACATTTAAGCGACGATTCTGATCTCTAACATCTATCGATCCACTCACAAGTTGAGGAGAAAAAGACCTCTGAATAAATGAAATGTGTTCCATTTATTTTGTGAGAATATGACTTTAGTCACAAAAAATGAACTGAAGCTGAATATTCCTGAGCTATTTAGTAGGTTATAACCCTACATTTTATGCGGCAATAAAACCTATTGAACAAACAATTAACAATATTTATGAGTTGTTAATACGATTATCCTAAAGGTTCCATTCGTATACGCGTGACAGATCCCTCTACCGCTTCAAGATTTTCGATTTGGGCAATCGCCTCATTCATCAACTGCTCTTTCACTTGATGTGTCAGCATGATGAGTTGAGCGATATGGCTCTGTTTGACAGCAGCCTTTTGAATCACCGCCTCGATCGAGATGCCCAGTTTACTGAGAATAGAGGTGATATCTGCAAGTACACCTGGATGATCATCAACCCCCATACGCAGGTAGTAGGAGGTGCTAACCTCCTCAATCGGCAGTATTTGTGTGTCATCCATCGCATCATGCTGGAAGGCAAGGTAAGGAACCCGTTGCTCCACATTTGATGTCAGTGCACGGGCAACATCAACAATATCCGCGATAACGGCAGAGGCAGTCGCATCGGCACCTGCACCAGCACCATAATAGAGTGTGGGACCGACAGCATCGCCATAAACCAGAACAGCATTCATGACACCATCAACATTGGCAATCAATCTCTTCTCTGGAATCAAGGTTGGATGGACTCGTAGTTCAATGCCGTTTTCAGTACGGCGCGACAGACCCAAATGTTTGATGCGATACCCTAACTCTTCGGCATATTGCACATCTTCCCGTGTGATATTGGTAATCCCTTCGGTGTATGCTTTTTTAAACTGGAGCGGAATTCCAAAGGCGATGGATGCCAGGATGGTAAGTTTGTGCGCGGCATCGATCCCCTCAACATCAAACGTCGGATCGGCTTCGGCGTAGCCTAGTCGTTGAGCTTCGGCCAGCACATCATCAAAATCACGACCCTTATCACGCATCTCGGTCAGAATAAAATTACCCGTTCCATTGATAATGCCAGCAAGCCAGCTAATGGTATTACCTGCGAGACCTTCCCGGATCGATTTAATGATCGGAATACCACCGGCAACCGCCGCTTCAAATGCGACTATCACACCATTTTTATGTGCTGCCTGGAAAATCTCATTGCCATGCTTAGCGATAAGCGCCTTGTTTGCCGTCACAACGTGTTTGCCATTGGCAATCGCTCGCATTACGAGGTCACGCGCCAAAGTATCGCCACCAATAAGCTCAACGACGATATCGATTTCAGGGTTGGCGACAAGCTCGCTTGAATCGGTAGTGAGCTCAATTCCTGTGGTGTCACATATCCGCGTTTTGGTGATATCTCGAGCTGATGCCATTGCGATCTCAATCGAACATCCCGCTCTGCGGCTGATCTCGTCAGCGTTGCGTTTAAGAACATTCACCGTACCACCACCAACAGTGCCCAACCCTAGAATACCGACTTTTACAGGTTTCAACCTTCTACTCCTAAATTCGGATAAAAAAAACAAGCACTGTTAACAGGTGTGCTTCTTCATACGCGATGGCATCAAAATCGATACCATTTATTCAATTACTGCTTCGAATCGACACCATCTTTTCGAAACATCTCTTTAAGCCCGCGTAGTGCTTGACGCGTTCGGTGTTCATTTTCGATCAAGCTAAAACGAACATGATCATCACCATATTCACCAAAACCGATACCAGGAGAGACCGCAACCCTCGCCTCTTTTAACACCTTCTTAGAGAATTCCAGAGAGCCCATAGAGCGATACTGCTCAGGGATCTGCGCCCAGACAAACATTGTGGCTTTAGGTTTTTCGACATGCCAGCCAATATGACACAGGCCTTCACAAAGCACATCTCGCCGACGCTGATACATATCGCGGATCTCTTCAACACACTCCTGTGGTCCCTCAAGCGCGGCAATCGCAGCGACCTGAATCGGAGTAAACATCCCGTAATCGAGATAGGATTTCATTCGAGCCAATGCACCGACCAATGATGGATTACCCACCATAAAGCCGACTCGCCAGCCAGGCATGTTATAGGTTTTGGAGAGCGAGTAGAACTCAACAGCAACATCTTTTGCGCCCTCAACCTGTAGAATTGATGGTGCCTTATAGCCATCAAAGACGATCTCAGCATAAGCGATATCGTGAACTACCCAAATCTTATGCTCTATGGCGATCTCAACGACCTTCTCAAAGAAATCGAGCTCTACACACTGCGCTGTCGGGTTACCAGGGAAGTTGATCACCAACATCTTGGGCTTTGGCCATGAGTCCTTGATCGCCTTCTCTAACTCACCAAAGAAATCGACATCAGGAGTCATGGGTACATGGCGGATATCTGCACCAGCAATCACAAAGCCATACGGATGGATGGGATAGGCCGGATTGGGAACCAGGATGGCATCACCAGGACCCACGGTTGCCAATGCCAAATGCGCCAATCCCTCTTTTGAACCAATCGTAACGATCGCTTCGCTTTCATGGTCGAGATCAACATCGTACTTTGTTTTGTACCAGTTACAGATAGCCCGACGTAACCGTGGAATCCCCTTGGAGAGTGAATAGCGATGGGTATCTCCCCGATCCGCGGTCTCCTTGAGTTTGTCAACGATATGTTGAGGTGTCGGTTGATCCGGGTTACCCATCCCAAAATCGATAATGTCCTCGCCTCGCGCTCTCGCTTCCGCCTTTAACTGATTAACAATATTAAAAACATAAGGTGGTAAGCGCTTTATTCTCGGGAAATCTTCGATCACTTTTTAGTCCTGTGACAACGTCGTTTATGCGTGGCTGCAAAAACTGCTAACATTACTGAGCAGACCCTAAGCTGTCAATTAGCTCCATGGGGTAAACATCTAATAATTGGAGGATTTGTGAGGTTCTCACAAGAAAATGATCAACATCGCTTCTATATCCACGCTATTGAGGGTTCTGAAGTCATTATCGCCGCGCCCAATCCACGTGCGTTTACTGTGGTTAATCAAGACGGGCATGTGGTCGTCAACAGCAGTTTTATCATTACACCCAAAAGCCTTGATGTTGCATGGCAGGCAGATCCCTCTGAGCAACTAACACCCGATCAACTCTCTAAGGTCACAGCTTTGGAAAACCTTGAGGTTGTGATTATCGGAACAGGAGCACAGACCAATTTCCCATCAGCCGAAACACTAAAACCACTGATTGAGGCTGGGATAGGATATGAAGTGATGGATAGCCATGCCGCCTGCCGTACCTACAATATTCTCTGTGGTGAAGGCCGAAATGTCGCCGCAGCAATTATGCTAAAGGCTTAAACAACATCTCCGGTGTATCCTTGACTCTCAAGGATCACCTTTAAGCGTTTTAGCGCCTCAATCTGTATCTGCCTTACTCGCTCACGGGTCACGCCGATCGATTCGCCGACCTCTTCTAAAGTTGAGATATCGTAACCATGCAGTCCGAATCGTCGCTCAACTACTTCTCGTTGCTTGTCGGTCAGTTTATTCAGCCACTCATCGATATGATCTTTAATATCATCACTTTGAAGAAGCTCTGACGGCTCCAGCATGTTCTCATCAGGGATGGCATCAAGTAGTGACCTGTCGCCATCTTTACCCATAGGAACATCAACTGAAGTTACCCGCTCATTCAGGCCAAGCATACGCTTAACCTCACTTATGGGTTTGTCGAGTTTGTCGGCAATCTCCTCTGCCGATGGCTCATGATCGAGTGTTTGAGATAGGTGACGAGCCGCTCGTAGATAGACATTGATCTCTTTAACAACATGGATAGGAAGTCGAATTGTGCGTGTTTGATTCATTAACGCCCGTTCGATGGTCTGACGTATCCACCATGTTGCATAGGTCGAAAACCGGAATCCTCTTTCAGGATCAAACTTCTCTACTGCGCGGATTAGTCCGAGATTCCCTTCTTCGATTAAATCCAATAGTGCCAGACCTCGATTGAGATATCGGCGGGCAATCTTCACCACCAAGCGAAGGTTACTTTCAATCATTCGCTGACGGGCAGCCTCATCGCCTTTAAGTGAAAGACGAGAGAAATAGACCTCCTCTTCAGCAGATAACAGCGGCGAAAAGCCGATTTCGCTTAAGTAGATTCGAGTCGCATCGAGCTTTGCCTCAGGAATATCACCTGTTTCGAATGCGATACGCGTCTTGTCTGATTCCTCATCCCCATCATCAATATTTTCTTCAAGCTCTTCCTGATCATCGATAAACGTATCATCGTCCGTTATATCAAGATCATTTGGCTCATCTTTATTATCAATCTTTTTGCTCATATATTTTTTCTACTTTGCAGGCA
>JBNKZU010000047.1:0-56679 GCA_050301795.1 Thiohalomonadaceae bacterium
AAGGAGTGTAATTTGGTTATTCCAAATAAACGACTGATAAAGCTTCCGCTCCTGCTCACGCCCCTGACCTGCGTCCTGCAGGCCACGCCATTGGGCGGAAAAATCGTCCCGTCCCTTTGGGTTGCGCCCCAAAATGCGTCATCCTGTGTTACTTATCGCTCATTTGGAGCAACCAAATATCGCTCTTCGTGCCTTGGTTGACGCATTTTGGCGCTGCAACAGTGGTGAATATGAAAGACCAACAAGCCCTAATAAAAAACCCCGAACAGGGGAGTGTTCGGGGTAACTTATTAAGTTCGACGCTTAGGAGGAAAGCGTTCGTCAAACTGCTACCTATGGGGGTAGGTAGTTTTCACATCAATGTGGTAATTACAGGCTATGACTCTGCATAAAACAATAAGTTCATAAAGATTTAAACTTTTTTTACTTTTAGTCATGTTCCCGTTATTTAATGTGCTTCATCCCAATTTTTACCCAGCCCGATATCAACAACCAGAGGAACATCAAGCCTAGCGGCTGAAGACATCAGATCAGCGATCTTCTGTGCAGAGTCTCTTTCATGCCCCTCTTTAATCTCAAACACCAGTTCATCATGAACCTGCATAATCATCTTTACCTCAGGCTGCTCTGTTTCTATCCACTCATCGACAGCCAGCATCGCACGTTTAATGATATCTGCCGCGGTTCCCTGCATCGGCGCATTAATTGCGGTGCGTTCTGCATATTGTCGACGCTGCATATTGCTCGATCGAATATCCGGCACATGTAAGCGCCGTCCAAAAAAGGTTTCGACATATCCATGCTCTTTGGCAAACTCCCGAGCTTGATCCATATACGCCTTTACCCCTGGATAGCGTTCAAAATAGAGGTTGATATAGTTCTGTGCCGAACCGCGATCAATACCAAGCTGTTTCGCCAGACCAAAGGCAGACATGCCATAGATAAGCCCGAAGTTGATCGCTTTTGCACTTCGTCGCTGCTCCGAAGTCACTTCCGATAGACTAACCTCAAAAACCTCCGCAGCAGTGACCCGATGAATATCTTCTCCTTCTGCAAAGGCCTTGAGCAATCCTTCATCACCTGAAAGGTGAGCCATAATCCTCAGCTCGATCTGAGAGTAATCCGCAGCAAGCATCACATAGCCATCAGCGGCGAGAAATGCCTGTCGGATCCGTCGCCCCTCTGGTGTGCGTACCGGAATATTTTGAAGATTTGGATCTGAAGATGAGAAACGTCCCGTTGCCGCAACCGCCTGGTGATAGGAGGTATGGACTCGTCCGCTATCAGGATGAATCATCAGCGGCAATTTATCGGTATAGGTCGATTTTAATTTCGCCATAGAGCGATGATCGAGAATCAACCGGGGTAGTTCATAATCCGTGGCCAACTCCTGAAGCACATCTTCGGCTGTTGAAGGTTGTCCTTTTGGGGTCTTTTTGATCACCGGTAACTCCAGCTTTTCAAACAAAATCGCCTGAATCTGCTTCGGTGAACCGAGATTAAACGACTCTCCAGCTTCGGCATACGCCTGTGATTCGATCTCGCGTAGTCGTTGTTCAAGCTCATGACTCTGCTGCTGTAACATCGCGCCATCAACATAGACCCCGATACGCTCCATCTTCTGGATCACCCGAAGTAGTGGCATCTCCATGGTCTGGTAAAGCTTTGTCAGTTCGGGATATTGCTGAAGCCGTCCCCAAAGCTCCTGATGTAGCAACCAGGTAATCTCTGCATCTTCGGCCGCATAGGGGCCGGCCTCTTCCAGACGTACCTCGGCAAAGGAGATCTGTTTTGCCCCTTTGCCAGCCACATCCTCATATTTGATCGTACTTCGCCCTAAATACTTCAATGCGAGTGAATCCATGTCGTGGCGGGAGGCGGTGCTATCAAGCACATAGGATTCGAGCATGGTGTCATGAGCAATGCCGCGAAGGGTAATGCCATGATTTTGCAAAACATGGGCATCATATTTCAGATTCTGCCCGACCTTCAAAATCGTCTCGGACTCCAACAGAGGGCGCAAGCCTTCAAGAACGATATCTCGTGAAAGTTGTGTTGTGACTCCAGCATAACAGTGAGCAACCGGAACATAAGCCGCAACGCGATCATCTATTGCAAACGATACGCCGACAATCAACGCATCCATATAGTTGAGGCTGGTGGTTTCGGTATCGAATGCCATCAACTCCGAACGCTTTAACCGCTCGATCCACTGTTCAAAATCTGCCAACTCGGTAATCGTGACATACTCTGCCTTTGCCTTTGTCTCCTGAATTGGCGCTTCTGACATCGGTTTATCAATCACCTCCCGAAGCCAGCTTTTAAACTCCAACTCACTAAAGAGTCGCTGCAACTCCTGGGTATCAACCGCTTTACGGGTGAGACTCTCCAAAGAGGTATCCATAGCCACGTCGCATTTTATCGTCACTAACTCCCTTGCCAAGGCAAGCTGTTGAAGATTCTCGCGTAGATTCTCACCAACCTTGCCACCAATCTTTTCGGCATTGGCAATCAGATTATCGAGATCGCCATATTCATGCAGCCATTTTACTGCGGTTTTCGGTCCCACTTTCGGAATGCCAGGAACATTATCGGAGGTGTCACCCATCAGCGCCAGATAGTCGATAATCCGCTCAGCCGGAACACCGAATTTATCCTTTACACCCTCAATATCCATCTGCGTATTGGTCATTGTATTAATGAGTGTGACATCCTCATTCACCAGTTGAGCCATATCCTTATCGCCAGTCGAAATCAGAACCTTTAGATCATGTGCAATTACTTTGTTTGCAAGTGTTCCGATCACATCATCCGCCTCGACCCCTTCAATCGTGATGATCGGCAATCCCATCGCGGCGATGATCTGATGTATCGGCTCAATTTGAGAGCGCAAATCATCCGGCATTGGTGGTCGATTTGCCTTGTACTGTGAATAGAGATCATTCCTAAAGGTTTTCCCTTTGGCATCAAACACCACGGCGATATATTCTGGATTCTCTGTCTCAAGCATTCGACGTATCATATTGATGACGCCATAAACAGCGCCGGTATGGCTCCCTTTGGAGTTGGTTAAGGAGGGCATCGCATGAAATGCACGATAGAGATATGAAGAGCCGTCAATTAAGATCAATCGGTTTTTTTGCTGAGACATCATTCGGTTGGTCACTTTTAGAAATAGTTTGTAGAAATATAACACTCTCTCGCATTAAGCTCTGCTAAAGTTATATCAGAAGCAACATGAAACCAGAATGACGCCTGTTTCATTGAATATAAACCAACAACCGGAACAGATTATGAGAAAACGATTGACACCAATCCTGCTCGCTCTACTCCTTTCACCAACCATCGCCCTGAGCGAGACGCCGGTATCTGATGATCTGGATATGGAGGTTACCATCACCAAGAAACACAATAGCGTGATTGAAGAGTTTCGGAAAAACGGTGTCGTTGTTATGGTCAAGATCACCCCGAAGTACGGCTACCCTTACTACCTGATCGACAGCGATCACGATGGCAGTCTTGAGACCAGACGCAACCATCTAGAAGATGCTGAGTTGGTTCAATGGGAGTTAATTCGTTTCTAGAGCGATCAGCAACTGACCGCTATTAACAAAAAACAGTAGCCGTTATTGCTAAGTGATTGAGCTGTAACACTTTTGTCATTTATCCACACAAACTGTGGATAAGTGTGTGGAAACAATGGGTGTAGCGCCCTAGCGGCCGCAATCCATCGCCATTAGTGTCAGATTGCCTATTTTTTTTACCGGACAAAACATCTTAATGAATTCAACAAGTTATGATTAAGCACCACTTGCCTCGTTTGCGAAGCACCGCCTTCATCGATTTGCAAAAAGCCATAATCGGGTGTTGTGAATAACTACACAGATTTCTCAACTATTAACCCTGCTTTTTTGTCCGCTACTGACAGATTCAGTAATCACCTAATAAAAACAGCGTTTAATCCGATCATGGCATCGGCTACAATCTCTCCCCTTATCCATCACCAGTGTGTCGTCGCTAAATTTTTCAATAGAGAGCCAATGAATATTTATTTAAACGGTGAAAAAACTGAAGTCCCTGAAGCTTGTACAGCTGCTCAATTAATCGAGCAACTTGGATTGGCTGGTCGTCGCATTGCGATGGAAGCCAATGGAGAGATTGTGCCTCGCTCAACCTATGAACAACACCGTTTTAATCCCGATGACACCGTTGAACTAGTTCATGCCATCGGTGGTGGTCAGACTAAAAACGCTAACCCAATCTCAAGGTATTTATATGTCTCAAAATGACTCACCACTCATTATTGCCGGAAAACAGTACAAATCACGCCTACTTACCGGCACCGGTAAATATGCGGATCTTGAACAGACCCGCTTAGCCACAGAGGCTGCCGGCGCAGAGATTGTAACGGTCGCAATCCGCCGCAGTAATATTGGTCAAAATCCAGATGAACCCAATCTACTGGATGTTCTTCCGCCCGAGAAATACACCATCCTACCAAATACAGCAGGCTGCTTTAATGCTGAAGACGCGATCCGTACCTGCCGCCTTGCACGCGAACTTCTGGATGGACACGATCTTGTTAAGCTTGAAGTATTGGGCGACCAGAAGACCCTGTTCCCGGATATTACCGAAACACTAAAGGCCGCTGAGGTTCTGATTCAGGATGGCTTTAAGGTGATGGTCTACACCACCGATGATCCCATTATTGCAAAGCGTTTGGAAGAGATGGGCTGTGTTGCTGTGATGCCGCTTGCAGCACCGATTGGTTCTGGTCTTGGAATTCGAAACCCACACAATATTCGGATTATTCTAGAGAATGCCAATGTCCCCATCCTTGTAGATGCTGGTGTCGGGACTGCCTCTGATGCGGCAATTGCGATGGAATTGGGCTGTGATGGCGTGCTGATGAATACCGCGATTGCTGCGGCAAAAGATCCGGTATTGATGGCCTCCGCGATGAAGAAGGCGATTGAAGCCGGACGTGAGGCCTATCTTGCTGGTCGTATGCCACGCAAACTCTACGCAAGCGCCTCATCACCCATTGATGGCACATTCTTTTAATCGATAGATCTTTCGCAAAGGCACAACGGATCGTTTTGTGCCTTTGCGACTTTTGGTGAATCTCAACATTCGATGTCTGAACACTCTCCACATCAACGCCGCATTCGCTCGTTTGTTAAACGAGAGGGTCGCTTAACTCCTGGACAACAACGTGCGATTGATGCGTTGTGGTCTTCATTCGGAATTGATCTCATCCCCAAAAAACTCGACCTGTTCACTCTCTTTGCAAATGATCATCCCACAACCCTTGAGATTGGTTTTGGCAATGGCGAATCGATGATCATGATGGCAAAGGCTGAACCGGATCGAAACTTCATTGGAATCGAGGTTCATCGTCCTGGAGTTGGCCGTCTGCTTCATCGCATTGCTGAGGAGTCTCTGACCAATATTCGTGTGATCAATGATGACGCCGTTCTGGTACTGCAACAGATGATCCCTGATGATGCTTTGGATAGGGTACAACTCTTCTTCCCCGATCCGTGGCATAAAAAACGTCACCATAAACGGCGCATTGTTTCTGAAATGTGGGCACAACAGATTCGACAAAAGCTCAAAATCGGTGGCATCCTGCACATGGCAACCGACTGGGAAAACTATGCCGAGCAGATGCTGGAGGTAATGACGCACTCGACAGGTTATAAGAACCTGTCGACCCAAGGCAGCTACATTCCAAGGCCAAGTGAGCGCCCACTGACCAAGTTTGAAGCGCGTGGACATCGGCTCGGTCACGGAGTTTGGGATCTGATGTTTACGCGCAGCGAATAATCATGCGACATCTGCTGGCCGTCATCTCACCTCATGGCTTTGGTCATCTGGCAATGGTTGCCCCTATCCTCAATGCATTGCGTCAAAAACTACCAAATCTAAAACTCAGCATCCGCACCACCTTGCCACACGCGATAATCCGTCGCCGAATTGAGGGGGAGTTTACGATTGATACCACCGCAGACGATTTTGGAATGGTGCAATCCAACTCGTTGGTTGTGGATGTCGAGCAGAGCTGTCATCGCTATCGTCAGTTTCATCATGACTGGGATCAGCGCGTCGATCGCGTTGCTCAAGAACTAAGGCAGATCAATCCCGATCTTATCTTTGCCAATGCGCCCTATCTCACACTGGCTGCGGCAAAGAAGGCAGGAATTGCAGCCGTTGGATTCTCATGCCTCAATTGGTATGACATCTCACGCTTCTATTGTAAACAACCACACATCCAGCAGCAGATCCTGAATGCCTATAACAGTGCCGATAGCTTTATTTGTCCTGAACCAACGATGCCGATGGACGATTTCAACAACCGCGTAAATGTCGGCACCGTTGCTACCGTTGGTCAGAATCGTCGTGATGAACTGGTTAAGCACCTTGGGATCGACGCCAATAAAAAGTTAATCCTCACCTCGTTAGGGGGGATCGATTACCACTGTCAGATCGATCAATGGGATCAGCGTGATGATCTCCACTTTCTGGTGCCGCAAGGCTGGCATATTCAGCGTCAAAACGTCACCAATTTTGAATCGATTCCGATGGCTCAGCCAGATCTGATCGCCTCTGTCGATTTAATCATTACAAAACCCGGCTATGGAACCACTACCGAGGTCGCCGCTGTCGGCACACCGATGCTTTACATCGCTCGTCCCGATTGGCCGGAACAACCCTACATCATTGAATGGATGCAGCGGAATATCCATTGTCAGGAGATTAGTGAACAACAGCTCAGGGATGGAACGCTCCTTGTGCACATCGACTCATTACTTGAACGGGGAAGGTCAAAACCCGTTGAACCCAAAGGCGTCACAGAAACCGTCAACTACCTGTTGAACCACTATTGCCATCACTAACCTTTTTCGAAGATGTGTCGATCTTCGATAGATTAATTAGCAAAGTGACTCGAACCCGCAAACCCCGTAAAATGCGACGCTTATCGACATCTGAAGCATAAGGCAACCAACTTGAAAGAAACTCTTCAACAACTCATCCTGCGGGCACTAGATCAACTCACGGCAGAGAACACCTTTGAATCAACACCAGAAGTGTTGCCGGGAATCGAACGTACACGCGATAAGACTCATGGTGACTTTGCAACAAATATCGCAATGGTGTTATCAAAACAGGCGCGATCAAAGCCGCGTGATCTCGCCGAGAAGATTGTAGCTGCACTCCCTGCAAACGAGTCGATTCTAAAAGTAGAGATTGCTGGCCCTGGATTTATCAACTTCTTCATTGCCGATAATGCAAGAATGAGTGTTATCACCCAAATCATAGGTGAGGGAGTGGCGTATGGGCGCTCCAATATCGGGGTTGGGAAGAAGGTGCAGGTTGAGTTTGTTTCTGCCAACCCAACAGGCCCTCTGCATGTCGGGCACGGCCGAGGTGCTGCCTACGGTGCAACCGTGGCAGATCTTCTTGAAGCTGCTGGTTACGAAGTTCACCGTGAATACTATGTCAATGATGCTGGGCGCCAGATGGATATTCTAGGAACCAGCGTCTGGCTGCGATACCTTGACCTGTGTGGTGAAACGATCACCTTCCCTTCGAACGGATATCAGGGGGACTATATCTGGGATATCGCGGCAACACTTCACCGAGAGTATGGCGATAAGTTCCGCCATGCGGCCAACGATCTATTTGAGGCGATCCCTGCCGATGAGCCAAATGGCGGCGATAAAGAACTGCACATTGATGCCCTGATCGAACGCGCTAAAACACTGCTTGGGGTCACCAACTACCGTGTTGTATTTGATGCCGGTCTCAACACCATTCTTAACGATATTCGCCAGGATCTTGGTGAGTTTGGTGTCACCTACGAAAACTGGTACTCAGAGCGCTCGCTGGTTGAGAGTGGTGCGGTAGATCGTGCTATCGAGCGTTTGCAAAACGCTGGTCACATCTATGAAGAGAATGGTGCACTCTGGTTCCGCTCAACCGACTTTGGTGATGAGAAGGATCGGGTCGTGGTTCGTGATAATGGAATCAAAACCTACTTTGCATCGGATATCGCCTACCACATGGAGAAGCTTGAACGTGGGTTTGATCGGGTGATTGATGTCTGGGGTGCGGATCATCACGGCTATGTTCCCCGCGTTAAAGCAGCATTAACCGCGCTTGGCGATAATCCGGATCAACTTGATGTACTACTTGTTCAATTTGCAGTGCTCTATCGCGGCGGCGAAAAGGTACAGATGTCGACCCGCTCCGGTCAGTTTGTCACCCTTCGTGAGTTACGTGATGAGGTAGGTACAGATGCGGCGCGCTTCTTCTATGTTATGCGTAAATGTGAGCAGCATATGGACTTTGATCTGGATCTGGCAAAATCACAAAGCAGCGATAATCCGGTCTACTATATTCAGTATGCACATGCCCGTGTTTGTAGTGTGATGCGCCAACTTCAGGAGCAGGAAAAAACGTTTGACCTTGATAACGGCCTAGCACACCTGGCGTTACTGACAACATCACATGAAGAGGCGATAGTTACCTCGTTATCTCGCTATCCCGAAGTGGTATCGAACGCAGCCACTCATCATGAGCCACACGCGATTGCACACTATCTGCGTGATCTTGCAAACGACTTCCACACCTACTACAACGCTCATCAGTTTATTGTGGATGATGCCAATCTACGTGATGCCCGTTTAACCTTAAGTAGTGCAGTTAGACAGGTGATATCAAATGGCCTGACGCTACTTGGTGTTAGTGCGCCGGAGAAGATGTAGATAATGGCTCAGGCACGGAAGGTTGGAAAAAAGGCGGTACCTCGTCGTACTGCCAAGAAACAAAAACACCTGCCCGGTTGGGCATGGATGCTGATTGGTCTTTTGGTAGGTGCGATCTTCACCGTCACGATTTTTATGTTCCAAAACAGTAAAGAGATTCCTGTCGCGCCTGCGCCCAAAAAAGAGCCCGCGATTAAGATCGAGAAGAAGGCACCGGTAAAAACCGAGACAGAAAAGGATAAGAAAAGCCTGCTGAACTTCGATTTTTATCACATCCTTCCAGAAATGGAGGTGATGATTCCTGAGTCTGAACTAGAGTATGAGCAGGTTCAACAGAAGGTGCACTACATCCTTCAGGTGGGATCGTTTAAAACCCGTAAGGACGCAGAGGGGCGTCTAACTGAACTACTGTTGTTAAACTTTGAACCAACCATTCAAACTGTAACAATCGACGGTGACAATACCTGGCACCGCGTTCGTATTGGCCCCTTTAGTAATCATTTAGCATTAGATAAGGCTCGTCGCCTGCTTCAGGATAATGATATCGCACATATTGTGTTAAAAGAGAGAGAGTAGTCACCGGACAAATGCTCTATCTCCTTCTACTGCTCCTGCTACTCACCCTCTTCTTCGGCCCACAATTATGGCTAAAACTCACCATGAAGCAGTACGCTACACCTCGGGACGATATTCCGGGAACGGGGGGAGAACTTGCTCTACACCTTATAAATCACCTTGGGTTAGAGGGTGTCGGTGTTGAGCAGACAGATAAGGGTGATCACTACAACCCTCAAACAAAGATGGTGGCTTTAGGTCATCAGACCTTTAACCAAAAAAGTATTGCCTCCGTTGCCATTGCCGCACATGAGATTGGGCATGCCATCCAACACGCATTAGATGAACCGGGACTGCGCTGGAGAACCCGACTGGCAATATTTGCCTTTTATGCTGAAAAAAGCGGTGCCGCCATTATGATGTTTATCCCGATAATCACTGCAATCTCCCATGCACCGGTGATCGCCTATCTTTCATTTATTATCGGATTTCTGGTTCTGGCCTCATCTGCGTTGGTTCATTTAATCACCTTTCCAGTCGAGTGGGATGCAAGCTTTCACAAGGCCTATCCTATCCTCGTTGAAGGGGGCTATATCAAACCCGCTGATCATAAAACCGTTAAGAAGATACTGTTTGCTGCCGCGATGACCTATGTCGCCGCATCATTGGCAAGCCTTTTAAATGTCTGGCGCTGGTTTAAGATTCTAAAGCCTCGCTAGCGGTGGAAATGAGAACCTGTTTAATCTAGTATTCACTCATACTGCCATTCTGGATTTTTCAATGCATTTACTGACAAGATCTATCCACACACTGTTATTACTGCTGGTTATCTCGTTTTCAAACCCTACACTTGCCGCCCCTGATGGTAAGAAGCTTTTCCTTCAGTATTGCAGTGCCTGTCATGGTCTTGATGGACATGGCGGTGTCGGAGTACCTCTGGCTCTGGAGAGCTTTCTACGCAGTGTTGATGATCAGTTCCTCTTCAATTCAATTCGAATCGGCAGACCTGGTCGGGTTATGCCGACCTTTAATGGATTAAGTGACGCACAAATAAATGCCATTATTCATCATATTCGTAGTTGGGCGCCCGACTCTAAACAAAACCCAGCCTATCAATCCATAGGAAAGGTCAATGGTGACGCAAAACATGGCGCGCTACTCTTTAAGCTAAACTGTGCAAAATGCCATGGTGAAAACGGTGAAGGAGGACATGGGACGGGGGTTACCTTCTCACGTCCGCGCGATCTGGAGATTATGGCGCCAGCGTTGAATAACATCGGCTTTTTAAAGTCGGCCAGCGATCAGATCATAAAGGTTTCGATACTGCATGGCCGTGAAGGTACACCCATGCCGGCTTTTGCAACCAAACTTAAGCCTCAACAGATTGACGACATTGTTGCTTTTATTCGTGGTTTCGAAAAAGGAATCAAAATCTGGAAACCTAAAACGGTTGATGAACCGATAATTGAGATGGAGTCATCCTACTCATTTGAAGACACCATAAAGAATGTCCAGCGCGCCGCGAAAGGTGTCAATTTCAGGATTATCCGATTACAGAATTTTGAAGAGGGTCTCTTTCCGCTGGATGAACAGAACCCCAAACAGGTGATGGTCTACTTCTGCAACTTTAAGTTTGTTAATAAAGCGATAAATATCGATCCGCGTGTCGGACTGTTTATGCCATGCCGGATTACTGTCGTCGAAGAAGATGGTGTTGTAAAACTCAGAGCCATTAACCCTGAGTTTTTAAGCCGTGTCTACAACAATGATGAACTGGATAGTGCTTGTGAAGAGCTCAGCTCTATCTACTACTCAATCATGGAGGAGGCAACGCTATGAGAACACTACTGGCGATTTTTATGCTGTTGCTCTCATCTTCTGTGTCGGCAGAGCAGTTAATTATGGCGCGTTTATCACAATCCTTTCCAGAAGCAATGCTCGCTCTTCAGGAGACAATCCGAGAACATGGGTATACCGTATCCCGGATACAACGCGTTGATATCGGGTTGACCACCAGTGGATATCACACCGATAAATATCGTATCGTCTTTTTTGCAAAGCCGAATGAGATACGTGATCTTGTTAAAAAGCATCCCCAAATCATGCCTTACCTCCCGCTCAAGATTAATATTTTTGCCGAGCAGGAGGAGACACTAATCAATACGATTGATCCAACCGAACTCCGTGTTCTGGTACCAAGCCGCGAGTTTAGTGATCAAACTTTGCGATGGAAAAACGATATCCTCTCAATGATTGACGATATCCGCCGCTCATCCGAGTAGCAATGCTGGAGTCAGTGCCGTAATTGCAGTAGTCTCTAAACTGACACAATAAACGGTAAGGTGATATGGGTAAGGAGACGATTCTTTGGTACGACTACGAAACCACAGGCACAGATCCGAAGCGTGATCGGGTTGTTCAGTTTGCTGGAATCAGAACCGATCATGATCTTAATATCATCGACGAACCTCTAAACTGGTTTGCGAAGCTGGCAGATGACATTATCCCAAACCCGTATGCCACGCTTGTCACAGGAATCACACCGCAACAGTGCCAACAAAACGGAATTGTTGAAGCGGAGTTCTTCGCAAAGATCCATCAACAGATGTCACAAGCCAATACCTGTACTGTCGGTTACAACACTATACGCTTTGATGATGAGTTTACCCGGTATGGTCTCTACCGAAACTTCTTCGATCCCTACACCCGCGAATGGCAGCGAGGAAACTCTCGCTGGGATATTCTTGATCTCGTTCGTGCAACCCACGACTTAAGACCCGGCGGCATCAACTGGCCAAGCTATGAGACTGGCCGCCCCTGTTTTAAACTCGAAGAGTTGGCAAAAGCCAACAACCTCGGCCATGAGCAGGCTCATGATGCGCTCTCTGATGTCTATGCCACGATCGCAATGGCACAGTTGATTCGTCAGAAGCAACCAAAGCTGTTCGATTTCTTTTTTAATCTACGCCGAAAGCAGGCTGTTCTTCAGCAAATTGATCTAAAAAACAAAACACCGTTTGTGCATACCTCTCGTATGTTTTGTCGTGATGAAGGTTGCACCTCCATCATGATGCCGCTGGCCATGCACCCGAAGAATCGCAATAGCGTTATTGCTTATGATCTCCGCATTGATCCAACACAGCTATTAACAATGAACGCTGAGCAGATCAAAGAGCGTCTCTATACCAAATGGGAAGAGCTTGGAGAAGATGAGACCCCTATGGCGATCAAACAGGTTCATGTCAATAAATCACCAATGATTGCACCGTTGTCTGTATTGGATGATGCCGCTGCAAAACGTCTAAATATCGATATACCACAATGTATGCAGCATATTGATCGTCTAAAGCAGGCAATGAATCTTGAGAAGACCTTAAATAAGGTGTTTGAGAGTTCTGGATATACATCTGAAGACCAGGATCCAGATCATGCACTTTATGGTGGATTCTTTAATGAATCTGACAAACACAGAATTGCCGAGGTACAACAGAGCAAGCCTCAGGAGCTACAACATCTGCAATGGAATTTCAGTGACGAACGGCTAGATACCCTTCTATTCCGATATAAGGCCAGAAACTATCCTGAAACACTGAATGATCTGGAAAAGCTACGCTGGCAATTATTTAAAAAAGAGCGGCTGGTTGAGGGACGAGACGAGGTACTTACCTTTGAGCAATTCTTTACCATGGTCGAAGAGCTACGAGTTGAGCATCAAGAAGATCAGGATAAACTCACTATTCTTGATCATCTTGAGAACTACGTAACAGCATTACAAGATTCACTTTAATCACTAGCGACTCTAAGGATTTCTACTTCTCCATACTTTGGCGCTTCTTTTCACGTTCAATCCGTTGTTCATCTTTATGTGCCTCTATCCGTTTTTGTCTTAACTCTAAAAACTTCAGTGCTTGAACAGCAGTGATAACCGTGCCGATAAGAAATGCAATAATTAGTAGAACGATTTTCATCATGAAAAGCTCAATGAGAACAAAAGACGATTATAGCGTAGTTTTTTTTTAATAAGATCCTACACTTAGGAATCAGGGAACGTCTGAACACGTCATCTACCGCACCATCTGCCCTTGTGACGGCGGTATTCGTGTATCCCGATACATTTTGTAACATTGAAAAGGCAATCCATAAACCAGTTAAGATGAAACACCGGATTGGCTTCGAATATTCAGACATGTCATGGATCACAATAAACAATTGGTGCTAAGTAGAAAAAACGGATGTTTCAATGACCAGATTAGAGCTTATCCAGAATAAACTTTCCGGCATTGTTTTGATAATGTTGGCGGCAATGCTTACCATTTCTGGTAGTGGAATTGTCATTCTATACGATACTTATATCTCTCAAACCACAACCCGGCTTATTGATACGGCGAAAAGCAATACCCGTATGATTGAGTCGATCATATATCATGAAACAAAAGACCACCCTTCTGACGCCTTTTCAGTTGTTTTAAAACAGATCACAACCGCACATGAATTATTTAGTTTTGGATCAACAGGTGAGTTTACTCTCGCGATAAAAGATGGCGATCAAATCAAATTCCTTATTAAAAATCGACTTTCAGACCGAAATATCCCAGCACCGATTCACTGGAGTAATACTGACAAAGCTGAGCCGATGAGAAGGGCACTCTCTGGACAATCAGGATGGATTATTGGGCCTGATTACCGAGGGGTCGATGTTATGGCCGCTTATGAACCCGTAGAGCATCTCAATATGGGGCTTGTTGTAAAAATTGATATGACTGAGATCCAGGCGCCATTTATTAAAGCGGGTGTGATCATTCTCATCCTAACGCTTCTTTTGAGCATTGGTGCCTTCTTTATCTTTCATCGAATCAGTAATCAGATTTATGATCAATTCGAGGATAGTACACAACAGTTTATCCGTTTAGCTTCTAAATCAACGGATACTATCTATCGGATGTCTATACCCAATGGTATCTATGAATATGTGAGTCCATCTTGTAACAATATTTTTGAGTCATCTCCCGAGGAGTTTTATCGAAATCCATTGTTGATTCAGGAGTTAATGCATCCCGACTGGAGTGATTACTTCCATCTGCAATGGAAAAATTTGGTCGCCGGCAAGATGCCGGATACCTACGATTATCGGATTATCACTCCATCCGGAAAATCTAAATGGATTCATCAAAACAACGTCTTGGTTAAAAATACATCGGGAGAGCCTATCGCCATTGAAGGAATTGTCTCTGATGTCACTGAGCAAAAAGAGCACCTGAACCATATCAATCAAGAGAAGAAAAAGGCACAACGCTATCTTGATATTGTCGGATCGATGATCGTCGCTCTAGATAATCAGGGATGCATAACGCTTTTTAACCAAAAAACATCACAGGTTCTGGGATATTCAGTAAAAGAGGCGGATGGACTGAATTGGTTTGATAACTTTATTCCAGAAAAGAGCGTTGATGAGATAAAAGAGGTCTTTAATCAATTAATATCCGGTAAATTACAGGGCGTTGAATTTCATGAAAACACTGTTCTTACAAAGGATGGCCAAGAGCGTATCATTGCATGGCATAACAGTATCTTGTACGACAAAGGCGGCACCATCTCAGGGATATTAAGCTCAGGTGAAGACATTACAGATAAAAAGAAGATAGAAACAGAGCTACTGCTTAAAAACCTCGCCTTTGAAAACTCAATCAATGCCATCTGTATCTCTGACAAGAATTTGATCATTACTCATATTAATGAGGCCTTAGTATCTACATGGCATTTCGATACTATTGATAATGCAATCGGAATTAAGATTAGTGCCTTAATAAAAGATAAAGAGGAGTCTGATCATATCATTCATGCGCTTAATACCTTTGGGATGTGGGAAGGTGAGTTCATAGCACTCAGACAGGATGGAACCACCTTTAATGCCTACGCTCTTGCAACAACAATCTCTAACAACTCAGGAAAAATTATCGGATATCAATCTTCAATGATCGATATCACAGAGCGCAAAACCTATGAAAAACAGCTTAAGCACAGCGAATCGATCCTAAAGGAGAGTTTGACAGGAACCATTTCTTCCGTTGCTAAAGCCATTGAGATCAGAGACCCTTATACCGCAGGCCATCAACAGCGTGTAGCTCAACTCTCAGACGCGATTGCATCAGAAATGAATCTGACACCTTCTCAGATTGAGGGTGTGAGACTCGGTGCCATTATTCATGATATCGGTAAAATTAAGCTTCCCGCTGAGATTCTTAGTAAGCCGGGTAGACTTACTGAACTGGAGTATAACCTCATCAAAGGGCATACCGATGCAGGGCATGAGATCCTAAGTAGTGTCGAATTCCTGTGGCCAATTGCAAATATTGCATACCAGCACCATGAACGATTGAATGGATCAGGTTATCCGCAAGGATTAAAGAGTGACGAAATCTGTATTGAAGCAAAGATTGTCGCCGTTGCTGATGTTGTTGAGGCCATTAGTAGCGATCGACCTTATCGTCCCGGGTTAGGAATCGATACCGCACTCGAAGAGATTGAGAAGAATATGGGTATTCTATACGACGAAACCGCCTCTAAGACCTGCTTAAAACTGTTTAGAGAAAAAGGCTTTACCTTTACTCCAGTTTAATCCGGTGATAATTGCTTAGTGAGCATTTGAACGATCTGGTTAAATGTTAATTCGATCTGTTCTGTTTCATGTTGGCGAATCATCATTCCAAGATCTACCAGCAGTGACGAGATCTCAACATCTTTTAGCTCAACATTCACATAGTCTCTCAGTGCAACTCGCGCATCATCAAACGCCATTGCGTTGGTTAATGACGGTTGTTCTAAAAAAACTGTTCCCGCTTTAACAAATTGATCAACAGATAAGTTGTTTTTCAGTAACGACATCACCCATTCCTTTAAGCTGTGTTCAGTTAATCGTTGTTACACCCTATGTGATATTTAATCGGGGCATTTCAAGTCTATCACTCTTTATGAATTGACCACAGATTACAATCTATCGCTTTGTGTAACCATTGAAAAAACCATGATATCCCTTCATTCCCTATCCAATACCAAGAAGTGTTGGGGGCTATAAAAAAGAGGTGATTCGAGACTCCAGCCAGTAGTGCGGTTTAAATGGATTATTGCCACCAATAAATCCAACATGGCCACCCTTATCGCTTAACTCCAGCAAAACGGTGTTAGATAAGTCATCCTCTGTTGGTATGGCATTCTCAGACATAAAGGGGTCGTCTTTAGAATGAATAATTAATGTCGGTGTTTTATTTGATTTTAAAAACTGTTTACAGCTACAACGACTATAGTAGTCATCGACACTATCAAAACCATTGAGTGGTGCGGTGATCTGATCATCAAACAATCGAAAGGTATTCAGTTTCATCACATCCACATCGAGTGGTGCCGATCGGTTTTTAAATTTATCGCGATATTTGTTCTGCAACAGTCTTACAAGATAGGATTGATAGATTCGTGACCACCCTCTCTCTAATTTCAGCGCACAATCGTTGAGATCAAACGGAACTGAAACCGCAATTGCCGATTTAACCTTTTGTTGCTCGCCCTGCTCTCCTAACCATTTCAACAACAGATTAGCGCCAAGCGAAAAACCAATCACCGCGTGGAGCTTAGCAGACGTTTTTGCAACCACATGGTCAATCACCGCATCAAGATCCTCCGTTCGTCCTGAGTGATAACTGGAGGGTTTAAGGTTATGTTTCAAACCACACCCTCGCATGTGCATAAATAGTGCACGGAATCCGCTACGATTGATCGCCTTCATCAACCCTTTGACGTAGTGAGAATCGATGCTGCCCTCAAGTCCATGAACAATCATCACGGCAGGCTTACCATCATCACCACTCCAAACCAGATCGATAAAATCACCATCGGGAAGTGTTACCTCTTCCCACTCCAATTCGATGGGTGCTTTTGGTCTAAACAGAACCGGAAAAATGGTTTGTAAATGAGCATTGGGTAGCCACCAGGCGGACTTAAATTGGCTTTTAACTATCATCCTCGCCACCGAAGGCCTCAATCATTGCGGGTATAAACGCATTTAGCTCCAGCACCATTAGAGCAAACTGTGCATCAAAAAGAGCTAACTCATCATCACTATCCATCCGCTCCAACTCCTCACCAACGATATCTTCAAATTTGAGGCGTCGAATTGTGAAATCTTTATCGACTAAACAGCGTATTCGTTCATTCCAAAGCAGTGATAAGCGGGTAACCTGTTTACCGGCATCCAGGTGTGCCTGTAGTTCATCTGAGTAGAGATCTTGTCGACGGCAACGCACAATGCCGCCATCCTCAGCACCATCTATTAATTCACATTCATCCTGTGGTTCAAATAGTCCCGATGATAGATCACGATTCAACCAGCGAGTCATTACGATTGCAGGATTAACCTTAAGCTGTATCGGAACCAGCGATAGCCTCTCAATCGAGTGACGCAATTGTGAGATCAGCTCTTCTGCCTTTTTGGTACTTGCAGCGTCGACGACCAACAATTGTGCAGTCGGATCGATATAGGCGTAGGTAATGTTTGATTTCGTGAACGCCTTTGACATTAACTCATGGATTACATCATCTTTAAGATCTTGTCGCTGTTTGCGTCCGACCGGACGAGCCTCGGCTATCTCTATCGCCTCAACGCGACGCTCAACCTCTTCGCGTATTACTGCTGCTGGCAATACCTTCTCCTCCTTGCGAGCCGCAACCAAAAGCCGTCCACTTGCGGCATGTACCAGTTCACTGCTGCGTTTACCTAAAGGAGGAACCCACCCATAGGAGAAGTGCTCAAGTGCAGTACAATCTCTAAAGGCATCTAGTTGAAGATGTTCCTGAAGTGTTTGAGTACTGTATTCGAAGGGTGATTTGAGACGGTAGATAAGAAGGTTTCTGAACCACATAGATATCATTTAAATGCTGGTTTATCGAGGGTGCATTATTCACGATTTGGGGTGATCACACCAGCAGCATTCTTCAGGACATGGATAAAATAAGAGCCTGTATAAATACAGGCTCTGGATTATGAATTAGTTGGAGATAAAGAGTCCAACATTAGAGGCATCACCAGTTCCGCCGTTTACAATCGTATAATCCATCTGGTTTGCTCTAAGACCAATCGTCATTCCCCCTAGACGCATCCCGATTTCAACCTTAAACCCATTTGCATCTTCAAAATCGATAGTAGAGTTGCATATAGATGTAACATTGCAACTAAAAGAGATATTCGAGTGGCGGGTTAAACCACCGGCAATGTATATCCTCTCTCCCTGAATATAAAGTAGTGCATCCATTGTGGTGCGTGTTGTTTCAACCGTACCATTTTGGACACTTGGTGAGTCAAAGAAATACCCAATTCTTGTTTCAATGCCACTGCTATCGGATATCGGAAACCTCAATCCACCATAGATATCGACACCATCACCTGCATTCATATCCTCTGTAGTGCCATCAGTATAGTTCAGGGTCATTATCGTATCTCCACCACCGCTTAGTCCGAGGCCAAAGACAAAGTCAACAGCCTGTGCTGGAGATTGAATCAAAAGCCCAGTAATCAGAGCTAGTTTTGATAATGGTTTTAATAGTTTCATCTAGATGTACTCCTTGTCTGTAGTTTTTATATTCTTACAAGAATATAACCCTTTTATGCATAGGTTAAAACCTCTTCATACTGACATCACTGGCATAAACCGCTATTCTCACCAAATGAAAAAACAGTACATTGACACACACAAAGCACTTACACACTTTTGCAATCAACTCGCTAATGAACCATGGATTGCCATTGATACAGAGTTCATGCGTGAAACGACCTACTACCCGATACTCTGCTTAATACAGATTGGAACCAATGAGGTATGTGCATGTATAGATCCATTAAAGATCGATAACATTGAGCCACTACTGGAACTCATCTATCGTCCGGAGATCACCAAGGTGCTTCACGCCTCACGTCAGGATCTTGAGATCTTCTTCAATATGCGGGGGACTTTACCGGAGAATATCTTCGACACTCAAATCGCGGCGCCACTACTCGGATACCAAGACCAGATCGGATATGCGAAGCTGGTTGAGGGGCTTCTTAATATCAAGCTTGAAAAAAACCATTCTCGTGCGGACTGGTCACACCGTCCACTGAGTGAGGCAGAGATTAACTATGCCGCTGATGATGTGATCTATCTGGCTCAGATATACCCAATAATGGTGAATGCGCTTCAGAAAAGAGGACGGCTTGAGTGGTTAAAGGATGACTTTGAAACATTATCAAAAGCTGAGGTCTACACCAATAATCCAGAACAGATGTGGCTAAAAGTTAAGGCATCAAATCGCTTGCAAGGCAAACAACTCTCTGTGGTTCAGCATCTTGCAAAATGGCGTGAAGAGATCGCGGTTAAAGAGAATCGACCACGTAACCGGCTGATGCGAGACGATACCCTGCTCGATATTGCTCGTATGCTACCTCAAAACATTGAAGCCCTTTCACGCATTCGTGGCCTTCATGAACGCATCGTCCGACGTTATGGCGAAGCCATTGTGAATCTGATTCAAACTGCCTCAACACAAAAACCAATCCCCAAGCCAGATGTCGCTATTCCTGATAAAACAACACCACAACAAAACGCTATTGTTGAATTACTCTCTGCGGTTGTGCATCTTCGTGCTATTGAGAACGAGTTAAGCACAACACAACTCGCATCAAAAAAAGAGCTTCAAAAACTGGTTATGGGACAAAAAAGTGTGCTGCTATCAGGTTGGCGTAAATCCATTATCGGCGATGAATGTCTTCGAATCATCAATGGCGAACTGTCGATTCATATTAAGGACAATCTCCTTACAATAAGCTAAGAAGATCATTACGGATATAGCTTAACCGGCGCCTCATTGAGTCGAACTATCTGTTCACGCAACGTCAATATATGGTCATCCCAGTAGTTCTCCGTGTTAAACCACGGAAAATGCATTGGAAAGGCCGGATCTGTCCATCGCTTGGCGAGCCAGTAGCTATAGTGAATAATTCTCATCGTTCTTAACGATTCAATGATCGCCAACTCCTGATGATTAAAATCGTAAAACTCCTGATAACCCTCAATAATCTCAAGCAACTCTTGCGATACACGGTCACGCTCACCAGAGAGTAACAGCCAAAGATCCTGAATTGCTGGTCCCATGGCGCAATCGTCAGTATCGACAATTGCAATCTCGCCCCCTCTTTGCAGAATATTACCCGGATGGAAATCGCCATGAAGTCGGATCTGATCAAATTGATCCATCGACGAGAGCTGCTGCGTCACTGTTGTGATGATCTCCTCCATTAACATCTGGTACTGCTTCTGATGTGTCAATGGGATAAAGTTGTTAGCCATTAAGAACTGATAAGGAGTCATTACCATTCGCTCGAATGAGATCTGCGCCCGATGACTAAAAGGCCGCCTTGCACCAATCGCATGGATACGACCTAACAGACGACCGAGCCAGTAGAGTACCTCCGGGTTGTCTACATCTGGAAAACGTCCACCAACTCTTGGGAAGATTGAAAAACGAAAACCCTGCTCGATAAAGAGTGAGTGGCCACGACTATCTATCAAAGGGGTAACTACCGGGATCTCCTCCTCTTTTAACTCAAAAAGGAATTGATGCTCCTCTTTAATCGACGCATCACTCAATCGCTCTGGCCGATAGATCTTAATTACGACAAACTCGCCACTGGTCAGCTCAACCTGATATACACGGTTCTCATAACTATTTAATGCTAACTGAGACCCGGTTACTTCAAAGCCTTGAGACTCAATCAGATCCAACACAAGGTCAGGAGTTAAATGTGAATAGGGATGAGCGTTATGTTCCATTGTCTAAGTTAAGATGTGATTAAAGAAACACCATCATACACAGCTTTAGAGCCGCAATCATTGATTGCTATCGGATAAATGTAGTGACAACATACCTTCAAAAAAGCAAGGTTTTAAAACAATGAAAACTATCAGAGCAATCGTTAAGGGAAGAGTCCAAGGGGTCTGGTATCGAGGCGCGACACAGAGTAAAGCCTCTGAACTGCAGCTATCTGGTTATGTCAAAAATCTCACCAACGGTGATGTTGAGATTGTCGCCTCAGGTGAAGAGGATAGTATCTCTGAATTAATCAAATGGGCATGGCATGGACCAAGGCTCGCAAACGTAACAGAGATCGATTATCAGGAAATCGATACGGGTGATTATGACTCCTTTACGATTCAGTATTAAACCTGTGCATAAGTTCACTATTCTCCTGCTACTCATTCTCAGCGCCCAGCTATGCATTGCTGGCACACTTGATGATTTTGAGAGCGGACTCTCTCAAGATTCATCATCAAAGCACTATTCTGAAACAACAAATCACTATTCGTCTGATGATGATTGTGACACTGTCATCGGCTGTCTAATCAACCTAATTATCAACATCTCATTTGATCTAAACGAAAGTAGTTACTCTGATCCTGTTTCTGATCAACCTGACTCGTATTATCAAAATGAAAATGAATTAATCCATCTCAAATCGAGAGTCAGCTTGGGATTATTCATTGAGAACGATGAAAATATTCAAGCCTCAAATCTCAAGTTTGGTTTTTATGAGGAAGAGGGGTTCATTGAGCTTGAGTATATTGGTTATCTTGAAAAACCGATCAATGATCGACTCACTGTGTTTAATCTACCGATCTCTATTCAGCATCTAGCGGAATCAAACTACTCTACCCATCTGTTATTTGGTATTTCGACTATCTTTGCGAAAAATGAATACGCTGGTTTTAATCTCGGTTATGGTCTTCGATACCATATCAATGATTCGGTAGCACTCTATATCGATCCCAGGATTGTCTTCTTTGAACAAGATATCATGACCGATTCAACAACGGGTATCAGGCTGAGTATTGATAATATAGTCGTCAATACAGGCTACCGTAGATTAAAGATTGATAATGTCGATCTTTCAAATGCATTTATACAGTTTGGATATCAATTTTAAACGCAATCAAATAAACCATCATGAATTCTGTAACGATTAATTTAACTCAGGTCATTACCCAATCAGACATCAAACAGGTTGCAACTCTTGCCAGCAAGATTTGGCACCAACATTTCACTCCAATCATCGGATTGGCACAGGTTGAATACATGATTGAAAAGTTTCAATCGTTTGATGCTATTTCATCACAAATCAATCAAGAGGGGTTTCTCTATTACCTGATTCATGATCAACACCAGCCTGTGGGTTATACCGGTATCAAGCTTGCGGACGAAGAGCTGTTCTTAAGCAAGCTTTATATTGTTCAAGAGTGTCGGGGACAGGGTATTGGGCGCAGAGCAATTGAGTTTATTTCTGCAATTGCCATAGATGCGAATGTTTCGAAGATACGCTTAACAGTTAATCGAAATAACAGAGATACCATCAACGCATATCAACACTTTGGCTTTGAGATTATCGATGAAGTGATTGCGGATATTGGTAATGGATTTGTGATGGATGATTTTATTATGGCTTTAGAATTAACAGGCCACAAATAAAAACGGCTCCTTAATGGAGCCGATAATCATTAAACAATTTTCTATGCGGCTGGTATCTGAAGTTGATTAAACTCAGGGTAGGCCTTGGTACCTATCGCAGTGACTTCATACCCTTCAAACTCAACCATGACCACTTTATCTAGCAGATCTGCAAAGGTATCGTTGTCATCAAGTTGTAATTCCAGACCATCAAAAACATCTGCAACCAGATCTAACAGGCGAGTCTTTTTCTGTTCATCCATTTTAAGGTCATATTTCAGTGACGAGAAATCAGTCACTTCATCAATATCAACCTCTAAGGCTTCAGCAACAACCGCGGTCAAACTCATCGCCATTAGGTTCTTAACCGACTCCAACTCATCACTACCTGCTCTAATACACATATTGTGCTCCTGATTGACAGCATATAGATAAAACGAAGCATATTAGTAATATCTAATTATTCAAGCCTATAAACCGAATAATTGTGACATTTGTCAATAAATCATCAAAATTTTTGCTAAAAGTTAGTAGTTACAAACCTTATTCCATAGGTATTTACTACATTATTAGATATTTTTAATATTGAGTATAAATCTTTTCTTTCTTGATTTGGCTGACGCAAAGACCAACAATAGAGCGATATTTTTTAACGGTTAATTCTATCAAATGAAAACTGAAACACGATTTAGTGACCTGCTTACGGTTGACGAAAACGGACAACCAACGCTTAATCATGGAGTTCATCCTGTGCCTGAACTTCTGCAAATGTCGGCTGACGAAGTGCTTGCTCGCTTTATTGAGGATCAACGTGACGACTTCAGCCAAACCATTCTTGAGATCGAGCGCAAAGATTCTCCGCTTTATAACTTTTTTGCGAATCTTCGCAATGAGGTCGCAGATGACCCCTCAAACAAATTCCATTCATTACCGATATTTAACGCAGGAGAGTTATCATCGCTGTTTCAAGAGCTTCACCATCATGTGATGGAGCATCCTGTCTGGTCACATCCATTCTTTGTTCGCATCTTTAATGGCAATTTCACCCAGGATCAACTCGTCCGATTTAGCCAACAGTACTTTAACCAGGTAAAGAACACTCGCCAGTGTGTTGCGCTCTCTATCGGCCGCTTCTCAGGGGTTAATGATCTACCTTACGGATTATTAAATGAACGTGTATCTGAATTAACTCAAATCGCGCTTGCACAGTTGGTTGCTGATGAGTACGGGGTTGGATCTCATGATATTGAAACCTACCCCTCAATGGCGGATATCTTTAATTCAACGACTCACATGGTGCTCTATCGTCATATCTTTGACGGTCTTGGTATTGAGTTTAAACAGCAGGATGTACCAATGATCCCTGCGGTTGCCGATAATGTTTTGGTGCAACGACTGGTTGCTGGGGATAAGCGCTTTAGTGTGCTCGAATCGCTAGCCTCGGTCGGACTGGGAATGGAGTGGGGCGTTCCAGAGTTCTTCAGCCTGCTACTTGGTGGCATTATCCGCTTTGCATGGAAGAGCAATATCGAGCTCACTCAAAAACATTTGATTGTTTTGATTGCCCATGTTCAGTACGACGTACTACACGCAATATCGGTAATGCTCGCAACCACCTTCTACACTCACGATGATAATGCGATAAACGAAATAAAAGGTGCCACAAATATGCTGATGCAGGCTCGGTATGCGATGATGACAGGCATGTATGAATATATCTTTAGTGAAACTTGCGCGGGAGTGGAGACTCTTCCTGAAAAATACCATCTTCATGATCAACGAATAAAAGAGGCGTTAATCGAAGCCCGCCATGGTGTTGCGCCAAATACCGTTGTCAATGGCTCCGTATATCGACAATCCACTGACTGTTGCTTTGTTTAGTGCATCACCCATCTAAAACTATTATTACAACGAAAGCCGGAACACCTTTTCCACTATGACTAACGCACATCAAACCAACAACCTACGAATTGCCAAGACCAGACCGCTACTGACACCGGCTCAACTCTTTAAAGAGATCCCTGCAACAATCTCCATCAAGGAGTTGGTTTATCACAGCCGATTAACAGTCGAGTCAATTCTGGATGGTCGTGATAAACGTCTTCTTGTGATTGTCGGCCCCTGCTCTATACATGATCCGGTTGCTGCAATTGAGTATGCAACAATGCTTAAACCCATCGCGCAGGAACTCTCTGATTCTCTATTCATTATGATGCGTGTCTACTTTGAAAAACCACGCACAACTGTCGGATGGAAAGGATTAATCAATGATCCAAATCTGGATGGGTCATACCAGATCAATGATGGATTAAGACAGGCCAGACAGTTATTGGCGGATATTTCTAACATAGGATTAAGTGCTGCCACTGAATTTCTGGATACCACCTTTGGTCAGTTCTATACCGATTTGATAAGCTGGGGGGCAATTGGTGCGCGAACAGCCGAGAGTCAGATCCATCGAGAACTGGCATCAGGTCTTTCAATGCCGGTTGGAATAAAGAACCGCACCGATGGAAATATCCAGGTTGCCGTTGATGCGATCCTTGCTGCCCGAAATCGTCACCTATTCCCCTCATTATCCAGTGATGGAAGCCCGGCAATCCTTGAAACAACAGGGAACGAATATGCCCATCTGGTTTTACGCGGCGGTCGTGGAACACCAAACTATGATCTAAAGTCGGTTAGAGCTGCTTGCAAACAATTAATGCAGTCAGGATTACCACCTGTAATTATGATCGATTGCAGCCACGACAATAGCGGAAAGGATCCTCAGCAACAGCAACAGGTTGTCGATGAGATCATCTCACAGCGTGATCGTGGCGAGTTCTCAGTTAAGGCCTTGATGATCGAAAGTAATATTATTGGCGGTCGACAAAACCTTGACACTAAACCACTAACCTACGGCCAAAGTATTACAGATGCCTGTTTAGGGTTTGATGAAACTGAGGCGCTACTGAGACGACTCGCTTCAGCGATGTGACAACTATCGATTTTAATTAATTAACGAATGATTTCAGAATAGTGTTATGGCTGCCTATTTAATTGGACGTATAAAAATTGTTGATCTGCCAAAGTGGAATCAATATGTCGAAGGCGTTAGGGTCTCGCTTGTCCCTTTTGCCGCAACCGTCATCTTTCGAGGTAAACTCGACTCGCAACTATCAGGAACCGAGGATCATGACCATGTGGTCGTCATTCGCTTCGAGGATAGGCAAACTCTGGATCAGTGGTTCAATTCTAATGACTACCAGAAGCTGATACCTCTACGTGATAGTGCGGCTGATGTCATCATCAGCAGCTATGAAGAGTATGAGTGATCCATTTCTGTCACGGCTAAACCACCACCGCTCTATGTAATAATATCACAGAAGCATATTGCTCAATTCATTACCCTTTGAGCAGTTTTTACATCACTATTGTAGGTTTATTATGAAATTCGAGATTGAAAAGGGCATAAATAAACAGGCAAAACGTGCTCATGAACTATTTATGATTGCGGTCGGTGGTCAACTCCTTATTGGTCCTGTTGGAATCTTCCTTGAGATTGGTCAACTAGGAATCATATTACCACTACTCTATTCGCTGCTTTTCTATATCTATACCCAATTTCAGAGCCGTGACACTTCTCACTGGTTTGTGTCTCAACACTGGCAGCTTGCATTACGTCGTTTCCACAAGCTCTATATCGCCTATGCCATAACCATCGTTTTTCTAATGCTCTCTTGGTATATCGGCACAACCATTGATCCCCACAGTCCCCAAAAATTTCTGCCGATAGCCTTATCGCGAATTGGCGTCATGCCGACTATCATCATGCTGTTTGTCTCTCTGGTACTTGGGAATACTGGTTTGAATATGGCGATTAATAGCGAACTACCCGATAAGATGGTTAAAAACTCGCCTCCACCTGATGCGATAAAGATCATTGAAGAGTCCTAAAAACTCCCACGCGATAGGTGGGAGTTTTCAGCGACGCAATTGATTATTTTTTCATTATCCCTTCAACTGATAACTCTAGCATCACATGTGTTGATGCCGGTCCCAGATTGTAATCAATGCCATAATCTTTTAGTGCCAATGTCGTAGTACCATAAAATCCAGCTCGTTGATTACCCCAAGGATCAGGTCCTGCACCCACCTTCTCGACATCGATCTCAATCATTTTAGTAACACCGTGTAGTGTGAACTTACCATGGAGTGTCGCCTTGCCATTACCTGTTGCAACATACTTGGTGCTCACAAATGAAGAGTCTGGATACTTCTCGACATGAAGAAAATCTTTGCTTCTTAAATGCTTATTGCGCTCTGCATGATTAGTGTCCACGCTTGATGGATCAATCTTTACGCTAATTTTAGATGCTGCGGGATTCTTCTCATCATAACTAAACTCACCGCTAAAGGTATTAAAACGGCCATATAGCCAGCTGTATCCCAAATGGCTTATCTTGAACTGGATAAACGCATGGGATCCCTTGCTATCAATCACATAGTCAGCCGCCGACACCGGAAGCGCAAAACTAAATAACAATATTAATGGTAATAACTTTTTCATCGTAGTTTCCTCTTAAATTACCTACCAAACATGCGTAGTAGGGTTCTGTTTTTATCAATAAAGTGGTGTTTAAGTGCTGCACCTGTATGCATCACGACCAACACCAGTAAAACAACCACCAGTACAAGGTGGATTAATCCAGCTATATCCTCCTGTTTTGGAATCGAGGTAATTAATGCCGGTACTTCAAATAAACCAAAGACTTCAATAGCCTTTGAATCAGCCGTTGAGATCAAATATCCACTAACCATAATCGAGAAAATCAAAATATAGATCAGCCCATGTACGAGTGATGCAATTTGATGCTCCCACGGTTTTACGCCCTGAACCGGATCAGGTGAACGATTTATGACCCGCCATATCAATCGAAACAGCATCAATATAAATAGAACAACTCCGATACTTTTATGAATGTAGGGTGCTTTGTGATACCAGGCATTATAGAAATCGAGATCCACCATATAAAAACCAAGTCCGGTCATACCAAAGATGGCAATGGCAACAATCCAATGCAGTGCTATTGCAATCCATCCATAACTTGATGACGTATTTGTAAGCTTCATATCTATTCCCCTAAAATCGCCCTTCACGATAATCAACGAAGGCTTGGGTCAATTCCTGGTCAGTATTCATTACGAAGGGGCCTCGTCTTGCGACTGGCTCATTAAGGGGTTGACCTGCTAACAGTAACATCCGGTTATCATCACCTATGCCAAATAGTTTCAATCCATCACCACGACCTAGAATATCGATCCCACTGCTGGTTAACACACGATTACCATCACCATCAATCACTGCCATTTCGCCCTGATAGGTATGGATGAAACCGTTTAAATACTCAGGCACCGCAATCTCGTATCCCGCATCCTTAGGCAATGCAATATCTAAATAGATCACCTCGGTAACAAACTGCTTTATTGGCCCCTCAATACCTGATGATGTTTTACCGGCAATCACCTTAATGGCACCGCCGTTAGCAAGCTTCTCAACGGGGATTGAGTCGGCTTCATACTCCTGATATCTCGGTTGCATCATTTTGTGTGATGCCGGTAGATTGATCCAAAGCTGAAAGCCAGACATCAAGCCATCAACCTGCTGTGGAATCTCAGAATGGATAATCCCGCGCCCAGCACTCATCCACTGCACACCACCGCTTCCGAGAAAACCTTCATGACCTGCATTGTCTTTATGCTGCATCTTTCCTGCTAAAAGATAGGTCACCGTCTCGAACCCACGATGCGGGTGGTCGGGAAATCCGGCGATATAGTCATCAGGATCATTCGAATGAAAGGCATCCAGCATCAGAAACGGATCGAGCATATCGAGATGAGGGGTTCCGATCAGCCGTACCAGATTTACACCTGCGCCATCAGAGGTCTCCATCCCGGCAATCTGCTTCTCTATTGTTCGATAGTTACCACTCATATCTTTCTCCATTATCTGGTCGTCATTACCTGAGTTATTCAGTATGTTTTAATCTAGACTCATCCTCATTAAAGATAAATACAGAAAAATAGAAATAACTGTTCTATTATTAAGAACAATGAACAGACTTGATTCGATACAAACCTTTATACGAGTCGTGGAACGCGGAAGCTTTAGTGCTGCGGCGGATCATCTCAAGATTGCGAAGTCAGTCATCAGCAAGCGCATTAAAGAGCTTGAGGATCATCTTGGCGCGCAACTACTCCACCGCACGACTCGCAAGTTGCATCTCACTCAGGTGGGCGAGGTCTATTATCACCGCTGCTTGCAGATCCTTTCGGATCTTGATGAAGCTGACCATCTCGTGAGTGAGGAGCAGCAGGAACTCCGTGGCAAGATCCGTATCGCCGCGCCACTCACCTTTACCCTGCAACACCTGATGCCTGTGTTTAATCGATTTATGCAACAACACCCTCAGCTACTACTGGATCTTGATCTGAACGATCAGGAGATAAATCTGGTGGAAGAGGGCTTTGATCTTGCAATCCGTATTGGTGAGTTACACGATTCAACCCTCATTGCAAAGAAGCTAAGCAAGATCCGCCTCATTGCCTGCGCTAGTCCAGAGTACCTGAAAAACTATGGTACTCCTGAAACAGTGGAGGATCTCAAGGCGCATCAATTTCTGATCTACAGCAATGTACCGATCACGATGTTATGGCCTTATGAGAACAATCGAATCAAGATAAAAACCAGAATGGCATCAAATAGTGGTAGCGCACTACTCCACGCAGCGCTGGATGGGTTAGGAATCGTGTTTACACCGACATTTCTCTGTCATCAGGAGATCCTGGATCGCAAGTTGATCCCAATCTTAACTCAAGAACCCATACCTGAAGTGTATGTATACGCGGTATACCCTAGCCGCCGATATCAACCGGTTCGAATTCGTCGGTTAATTGAGGCGTTACAACAGAGTGTTGAGGAAGAGCCCTACTGGGATCGGGCAATCGATAATAAAAGGTGATCGTCGATCGGAATATATTTTGATGTTGCATCAATTAACGATGTTGCCGTTAATGATGGCACACCATAAACCTCGGTAGTCACACCATAGCGTTGCTGGATTCTATGAAGTAGCAGATCAAAATCTCCATCACCCGAAGCCAATACAATCACATCGCTATTTGCGGCCTGCTCCATGACATCAATCGTTATCCCGACATCCCAGTCCCCTTTTGCTGAGCCATCACTTCGCTGAATATAGGGTTTTAATTTGACCTCAAAACCGATTGCCTTAAGGATATTCTGAAATTGGCGCTGTTTTTGATCACCGCTATCAATCGCATACGCTGTTGCAGCTACGATCTCTCGGTTGTAGGACACATCTGCCCAAAACGCATTGTAATCAAAATGGCTATTAAAGGCCTGACGGCAGGTGTAATAGATGTTCTGAACATCAACAAAGATGGCTGCTTTTTTCATTTGGCCATCATACCTGATAAACGATAGTGGAAATATGAAAACGCACTATCCTCAATTAACGATTGGAATGAACTACTTCTTTATCGTTATTAGCTTGCCTTCAATGCCCGCGTAAAAAACAATAATCTCAACAGGGTCATCGCCTTCATTCTTACCGTAGTGCCATGTGTCTACAACTTCAATAAGCGCATCGCCTGCCTTGAGATTGAGCACTTTTTTATTCTCCGTCACTACCGTTAATTCTCCCTTTATCATTACACCAGCATTAATGACCGGGTGTTGGTGCAGTGGTAATTCAAACTTTGGAGGAATGGTGATCTTTAAGATAGTCACCTCTGGATCACCTTTTGAGTAGGGTTGAAGCAAGGTGCCATTCCAACTTGTTGTTGATTTAGCCAATACATCTACCTGCACACCATCTTTCTCTAGCGCCAGGACAGGCGTTGATATCAGTATTAAAATAATTAAACCATTAAAAATACTTTTCATAATTCAGATCCTATTATGCCCGCTTTACAGAAATATGGGTGGAGTCGTTATGACCTCCACCCATATTACATTGGCAGATAAAAGCAGATGCGGTTTCTGCCATAATTGATTATTTACTTAATCAAAACTCAGAGTACTCTTACCTGCTGACTATTAATCAGGGGTCACCTTAAACACATTATCACTTGGCAGTCGCCACAACACGACATCAATGATTGTCGTTCTAAAGCTTTGAATAACCTCCCGCACTTGATCGGATGTCAGTTGGAGATTGAGAGGGATGTAGGAGATATCATCTGTCTCTGGTTGAAACCCTGTGATCTCAATATCGACATCAGCAATGCTATCGAGCGTCTCATTCCACTTCTTGCGCTTATAGTGCTGAGTTCTCAGGTAGAAGGTCATGGTTCCTTTGTTCTGATCATTTGCATGATTGTCTTCAATCATCTTTTCGAGTTGGCTGTTTTCACTCGAAGCATTCACTGATCTGATTGTGATGTCGTAATGCTCTACTCCACGACCATATTGATCTCGAATTCTAAAGATCAACTGTGCATGCCCTTCATACTGCTCTTGTTTATTCCACTCGATGAGTGAAGACTTAAGCTTGGCTGCTCGCTCAAAGGTTTTTGCATTGATCTCTTTAAATCGCTCTACACATTGCTGGTAGGCAAGATCGGTTTGCCGTGTTATTAGTGCAGCATTAATAAGTGGCATTACACTAGCCCTGTTTTTTGATCCACTAACAATACCGATATCCGTACCGAAATGTGCGGTTTCATACGCAACAGCAAATGGAACCTCACGCCGATTCTTACAGAGACCGTCCAGATTGTAATCATAATGTCGGTTTTCAATGGCGGTGTTATCTTGGCGTTTGTTTAATAAGCCTTGCACTGTTTTATGCTTCAATTTTTGTGCATTCGCTTTCGGAGTAATACTTATGTAGTTGTAATTAAGATTACAGGCGCTGGTTCGCACTGTGTTATCTGCTGAATCCTCTTTTACATAGCGGATTGGGATCGGTCTCAAATAGGTAAGGGTTTGTGATCCATTAATACAAAACTCCTGAATCTGGTAATCATCGTAGATATCCTCGCCCGCTTTTAAAAAGCTCAGGTGCATATCGAGTGTTTTCCAAGATCCAAACTCCAGCTCATTGAGCACTTGTAATCCTCGTCCTGTACCGGTGAAGATCAATCGACCCCAGCGAGCAAGCTGTCCTTTTCCAATATGGGCTAGACCACTTCCAAAGTTGGCTCCAGCGAGATGGACAATTTTATTAATTGGTGAAGGTTTCGGGCTGTGATTCTTTACCCAATTACGCACCACTAATGCACCTGTGCTGTGAATCACAACATTAAAGTTGCTCTCTAACAGGTGTGCATACTCAGCTCTTAAAGCGCGCTCCATAGCATAGCTAACATCATCAAGATTGATGCCATCATTGAGAGAGATCCATCGACTGAGGTTGAGTTCAAAAACACTTTTTGCTCCGTAGCGTTTTCGTAGTTCAGCGGGGAGAGTGCCGTATATCTCTTTGGCACTATTCTCTTTTCCCTCGGATGAGTATCCATGAATAAGTAGTATCGGTTCCATATTCCTTCTCCTTTATTGCTGGTATCGGGCTATTGACTATCAACGACACTACTGAAACTATCATTAAATAGAAATAAAGACCAACTTAAAGCGACTCAGCGCCCTAATGCCAGACACGACTCAGATAGATCATCAGATTCACTCGCTGCAATGTCAGCTTCATCAGCGCAACCATCGTGCACTTGTTGTTATCTTTGGTCATCTTGATTTTGTGGAGACTATCGTTGAAAAATATTCTGATTCTTCACTAAGGATCGGTTTTGAGGATCAAGCTCTGCATCGCAACCAAATCCGACAATACCTCGGGCGTGAATATCAATCTATTATCTACAGCCTCCATCATGGATTTGATCCTGAACTACTCGGAGCCATCAGCGGAACGTTGATGGGTGGCGGTATCCTCTTTCTGGCGATACCACCGCAACAACAGTTTTTGATATCAAATGATTCACAACAGGAACGAATTACCGTTTATCCCTATCAGGTGAAGGATCTATCGCGCCACTATTTGCAACGTCTTCTACGTTTGATCGACAATGATACGGGTGTGATGAAGATAGAGGCACTGCAATCACCACTACCATTTACACTCCCGGATTCAGCGATTCACACCAGCGCTGAAACCATCACCCAAGATGACGTTATCCAACAAATAATTCAAAACTACGAAACCAATTCCACCACGCCTATGGTGATCAGGGCTGATCGTGGCCGAGGAAAAAGTGCAGCACTTGGGATCGCCGCTGGTATGCTGCTACAGCAGTACCCGATTCGGATCTGTGTTACAGCACCACGACTTGAGACCCTGTCGATTCTATTCAAACATGCAGCAACACTATTACCTGAAGCACTTGTTGAGATAGATCATATTAAGACCGATCATGGATCGATTCAGTTTTTACCGCCGGATCAGATGGCTCATACCAATGTTCATTCTGATCTGGTGTTAATCGATGAGGCAGCAGCCATCCCGTCGTCACTGCTATCTGCGATACTTCATCGGCATCATCGCTGTGTCTTTGCGACAACCATTCACGGTTACGAAGGTAGTGGCCAGGGTTTCAGGCTTCGCTTTAGTCAAATTTTGGATCGGGAATTCCCGAACTGGCAATTATTACAACTCACTCGACCGATCCGTTGGGCGGATGGTGATCCCTTGGAACAGACCATTAATCGCCTGTTGTTACTCAACAGTGAAACTCCAAAGATCAAAACAAATGATCTCAACATGGAACAGCTATCGATATCGATTGTGGATCGCAAATCGCTGGCAACAAATGAGCCGTTACTCTCTGCGATCTACGGCATAATGGTTGATGCCCACTACCGCACCACACCACTCGATCTATGGCATCTGCTTGATGGACCCAACCTGATGATCTATCAAGTCACTCAGGGTGAATGTGTTGTTGCAGCAGCGATCGTGGCGAATGAAGGCGCTTTGGAGCCAGATCTGGATCAAGCGATTGTTTTAGGCCATCGTCGCCCGCGAGGTCATCTATTACCCCAAACATTAAGCTCACAGATGTCGATTCTGGGTGCATCTACAGCCCGTTATCGACGGATCATCCGCATTGCAGTTACCCCAGAGTTACAACAACAGGGGATTGGAACTCAATTAGTACAGCAAATAATTGCAGATGCCAAATCAGACCCTATTGATATTGTTGGTACCAGCTTTGGCGCGACGATACCGCTTGTCAATTTCTGGTCAAACAGTGCCTTAATGCCGGTTCGTATCGGCTGCAAACGTAATGCCAGTAGCGGTACACACTCCTTGGTAATGCTTTTACCGATATCTGATCCAGGCAAAGCCATTGCTGAGCAGGCAGCTCGCTTTTTTGGGCAACAATTTCCAGCACAACAGACAGAGTTTCTTAATGAGGTGTCACCACAGTTGCTTGGGATCCTGAGATCATCAATATCTGAAGATTATGATAGAGAGTATGAGAGCGATCTTCGGCTGGTTGGTCTGTTTGTCAGTGGTCATCAGCAGTATGAAAACATTATCGGGAGTTTGAAACGCATTGGAAAACGCATTATTGAATTAGAAAAGCCGCCAGATCCGGTGCAAAAACAACTGCTTATCCTAAAGATTTTAGAGGGAAAGCATTGGGATCAGGTGAGTCATCATTTAAAATTGACAGGTCGTCGCAATATCATTGAGATACTAAAAACGATCTATAAAGATCACGGCATATAACGTAAGAAGGCTCTGAGCGAGCAGTCATTGCGACGACTGCATGGCAGGAATTGTTCCTGACAAGTCTCTGCACTTCCACCATCCTTGGCGGTTGAATGTAGGAGGCAAAGCGACGTGGCAATCCATAAGTTCTTGATATACAAGATTTGGATAGCTTCACTACGTTCGCAATGACTGATTTGTGTCACGTAGTCAGAATCTCTTTAAGTATATTTTTTAACAACTAAACGCAACTCGAACTATAGTTAGATCACTCATAAACCAAGGAGACACCAGTGATTAAGCAGATCATTATTGTGCGTCATGCCATTGCAGAAAACCCGAAGGAAGCCTTTATCAGGGGAAAATCGGATGCGGTTCGGTATCTATCGATTGAGGGCATTGAAAAGCTGGAACAGGCAACCGAAGGATTAATCAAAATCTTGCCACAGATTGATCTGATTGCAACCAGCCCGTTACTCCGCGCAGTTGAGACTGCTGATATTCTGTTTAAACACTTGAAGGCAAAAGATATTATTACGACTAAACTGTTAAAACCTGGCATTAACAAAAAAGAGCTGATCTCGTGGATACAAAAGCAAACGGCAGAAACTGTGTTAATAGTTGGGCATGAACCTGATCTGGGAAAACTTGCTAGTTGGCTGCTCTGCGGAAAAGCGATTACCGCATTTAAGATAAAAAAGGCCGGAGCAATGCTGATTAAAACCAACGGAACACTAAAACCCAAAAGCTGTACGCTCAAATGGTTTCTAACCCCAAAACAACTTCGGATACTGGGCGCAACAGAATAATGAAAAACCTGCTTAATCAGCCACTGCAAAAAGGTATAAAAAAAGCGATAAAAAAACTCGCGCTTGAATGTGAGCAAAAATGTCAAAAGCTTGCGTCCGATAACACTGACTTTTACCTAAACAGCTTTTTTATCTCAGTAAAGAATCTTCATAGCTTTATTGTGGCGTATAAAAGACATATTGATGATTGTGAAAAATTGCTAAAGCTTTTTGATCAGCTCATGTCTGATATTGAAAAGTATCAACGCATTGTCAACTTTCAGATTGTGCTTAACGAGTTTAGTGATAGTTACACCCATATTGGCGATGTCTCAGACAAGATTGAAGAGGTCGTAATTGCCGCTTGTATAAAAAACAAGAATGAGGTTACAGTTTCGCAGATGGTCGGTGAATGGCAATCGATCTATAAAGGCCTAAAAAAGCGATTAAAGAAACTCTCCGTTAATGAACAAAGTCCCGACTTTGGAAAATACACTCGTGAATTATTAACCAACACACTCTACCAGTTTGAATTACAGTTTGAGGCTGCCCAAAAACGGCAAATCTATCGCCGTCTGCAATATGCCTCCGTAACACTGCACGAATTAATCACATTACTCACCTTATTCAAAAAAACCTCAAAGCGGGTTAAAGATTCCAGAAAGGTACTTGCAGACCTTGAAACCATGTTCCTCACAATGGACAGACATACCCGGTTTATGGATGTGCTTCCATTTGCGGTTAAAAACAAGAAGATAAGAACCGTGATGCTTGATCACAAACCCATCTCTCTTGAGAACGAACAATTCGATAAGTTGAATGACACGCAGATCATTCTTACACAATTACATAATCTTTCGTTATCCAAAATTGAGGATGAGACAGAAACTATTAACTATTACTTTCATCACCGGCTTGCATTAATGATTGATGAGATCAATCAAGCCATTATTATGATCAGATGAATCCAGGTGTTGGGGATCTTTAATGCGTAGTGAAAATGAAAGTCTTTCAACGATACCAAACATCTTAAGTCTGTTTCGACTTGTGGCTGCACCATTTTTAATCCTTCTGGCCTGGTATGGTTATCAGAATGTTTTTCTAATTCTTTTAGCAGTCTCGTTAATGACCGATGCTTTTGATGGCATTCTCGCCCGATGGTTGCATCAACGATCAAAGCTCGGAACACGGCTCGATAGTTACGGCGATCTGACCAATTATTTCATTATTCCGATAGCTGCATACTGGTTATGGCCTGATATTGTCAGGCAAGAGATCAACTATTTTATTGCTGCCATCACAATGGTGAGCTTGCCCTTGATTGTCGGTGTTATTAAGTTTCGGCAAATACCAAGCTATCATACCTGGAGCGCGAAAATTTCTGCCATTGTAATGATACCTTCGATCTATTTGCTATTCCTTGAGATTACATCATTACCTTTTCATCTCTCTTTGATTGTTCTGGTAATAATGTCGATTGAGGAGATCACGATAACACTATATCTGAATAAACCAAGGCATAATGTCATCTCATTGTGGCATATACTCAATAAAAGAGCTTAAAGGAGTGTTTTATTAAATACCTAAGTGCAGCCGTTATGAACAGCATAAAGCAATCCTGTACTTTATTATCTTTTTTTATATATTGTCTCATCGCTATGCATATTACGATAACCAAAAATCTATGATTACTGGATGTGATGGGACAAACGATAAGTTGTTCAAACGAACCTTAGCAGTATCAGTGGCATGGATTCCCCTATTAATAGGTAATGACATTGCATGTACAATAAACCGCTACTAAAAATGCTATTCGCACTAATCATAACCATTATCTCGGTTGAGATGATGATTATGCTTTTACTTTCAACTTATAGCGAACATGGTTTTAGTGTCTGGTTGGTCACTTTAATCGATGCCACAGCCACGTCATTAGCCGTCGTTTTAGTATTCAGAAGACTTGCAGATCGTGCAGAATTTCTACCTCAAAAAAACACGAGTACGGCTACTGAGTGGGCGCAGCTTAAAATTGGCTCATCCGTTTTTGTGATCGAAAGCATTATTATGCTATCGATTAATCTCATTCAGCCATCCATGCCTGAGTGGCAAATCTCTATAATCAATACCATCATCCTTTCAATAATATCCGCACTAGTCATCTACTTTATTTTTTTAAAGCCTTTTACCATCATTTCAAAAGAGCAAAACCATGTTGCAATGGATGATAAGCTTCTTATCATCACCAACATCATCTCATACATCTCTTTGATGATTCTGTTCTTTACTATTCTTGCAAACACTTATGTTCAACAGCATCATGATATTGTTACCAACACCCTTGCTAAGGAATCTAACCAGCTTGTTGCTATACGTAGTAGTTTTATCCGTCAGCTCAATGATTTTATTCTTGATCTTAGAATGCTTGCTTCACAATCAGAACTCATGGATGTCATTAAAATTCGTAATCCGTCTTCTGAACAGTTGCGTTCACTTCAAAACGACTATTTAAATTTGGCTCGCTTAAAGATCTACTATCAACAGATACGATATGTTAATAAAGATGGATTTGAGATAGTTCGGATAAATAGCAATAAAGGTGTTGCAGAAATTGTTGACGCATCAAAACTTCAAAACAAGCAACATCGATACTACTTTAAGAACGGATTGAAGTTAAAAAAAGGGGAGATTTATATCTCACCGATTGATCTTAATATCGAAAACGGTGAAATTGAGATCCCATATCGTCCAATGATCCGTATCGTTACTCCTGTCTACTCGATTAACTCACTCTATGGTGTCGTTATTATCAACATCAACGCACATCAACTATTTAATTCGATTGATGAGGGATCTGATTCCCTACAGGGATCATTAGCCTTATTTAACGAAAATGGCTATTGGATCTATGGCGCTCAATCTGAAAAACATTGGGGGTTTATGTTCAGTGATAAAAAGGATATGAATTATGCCCAACAATACCCTGATGAATGGAATAAAATGACCACTCAACAGCATGTGGCCTATGAGTCTGATCATGGGCTTATTGTTTCTGAGATTGCTCAATTCAAACCCATCACTCACAAAAACAATATGGCGAATAGTGCCGATAGCTCATCATCAGATAACATCTGGCCTCGCTGGATACTCCAAAGCATAATCCCAAAAGAGGTTGTTCTAAATCAGTCTGAAGGACTCTTTGACCTGATTAAGCTGCTCTACATTTCAGCACTAATCATATTCGGGGTTGCGACGATTCTCTTAACAAAAACCATTTTAAAAGGGCGTCGTGCTGAGAGTCAGGTTAGGTATCTGGCGTTTTATGATTCATTAACCGGATTATCAAATCGGCGACTTTTTTATGAAATGATGAATCTGGAAATATCTCATGCAAGACGTGATCATCACAATCTGGCACTGTTATATATTGACCTCGATTATTTTAAACCCATTAACGATGAGCTTGGACATATCGCTGGTGATCTCGTTCTTAAAGAGGTCGCCAAACGAATTAAAGCGTGTATACGCATAACAGATATTGCGGCTCGATTGGGTGGTGATGAATTCGCCATCATTCAGCCAAAACCTGAATCTCTTAAAGATATTGAAACACTGGCACAAAGACTTCTCGCATCGTTCGAAAAACCTGTGAAACCATTGGGTAATGAACGCTTTCTTGGTATGAGTATTGGCGTATCAATCTTATCTGACAGTGACAGTACTGAAGATCTGATTAGACGTGCAGATAGCGCGATGTATGATGCAAAGGCTATGGGGCGAAATTGTTATAAAATTATTGATGACATCGGCAGTACAGATTAATCCATACCGCACCATAACGCCTCTTTTAATCCAGACACACGTCTTACCTCGGCCGCGACTGTTTTTGTTAATACATCCTCTGTCGTAAACAGGTCTACACTCACCCTTGCTCTGGTTACTGCTGTATAGAGCAGTTCCCTGGTCAAAATGGGCATTTCTAAATCAGGTAAAACCACACAAACCCTGTCAAACTCAGATCCTTGGCTTTTATGGATGGTCATTGCATAGACGGTTTTACATTCCGGCAGTCGTGATGGAAGGATTGATCGCAACTCACCCGATTCATTCATAAACCATGCGCGTCTGCGTGTTGGGTCTTCAGGGTCTGGCAGGATGATCCCGATATCACCATTAAAAAGTTGGTGATGGTAGTCGTTGCGGGTAATCATCACCGGGCGATAGAGATAAAAGCGATCATCCCTTTTTATTAATCCACTATTAACCAAAGCCTGCTCTATTTTCAGATTCAGGTTATCAACACCATATTGATGAGCAACTGTGGCTGCCAACACCTGAAAAGCGCCAAAAGCCTTTAGTACCTTTTCTGGTTCAGTTTCTCGGATATAGTGCTGGTAGTGTTCAACAGCCAGTGATGAGATCGTATCAATGACATCAACAGTAGATGAGTCATACCAACGCACAACCTGTCGCTCTCTATCTGACAACACCTTTAGCACTGTTTCTGAATCACCAATTTTTAAACCGCTTGCCAGTGCAGCAATGCCACTCTCTTCAGAGAAACGATAGCTTTTATTAAAGTGGACTATGTGATTATCAAGAGTTTGTGCTTCATTCACAGGGTTATTGTGTTCACTAATTCCAAGAAGTGATAGTGTTTCAAGTTGTTGATTGCTGAAACGATTCTCATCATAACCACCACACAGATCCCCCAGTACACTTCCGGCCTCGACTGATGCTAGCTGATTGTGATCACCCAGAAAAACAACTCTTGTATGATCGGGTATGGCTGCCAGCAGATGGGACATTAACGGCAGGTCGATCATGGATGCTTCATCAATAATCAACAGATCCAGATGTAACTGATTATCACGATTAAACCTAAAGCCACTACCGGATGGGTGTGGCTTTAGCAGTCGATGGATGGTTGTGATCTCAACATGCTCCAGAGAGAGAGCAAAATGTTGTTTAAGGTCATCGCTGCCATGGTTAATCGATTCACTTAGGCGTGCTGTTGCTTTGCCAGTAGGTGCAGCGATGGCTATACGATACGGCTCCCTATCTTCTATCTGTTGCAGTAGTGTCATCAATCGTAACACGGTATAGGTCTTACCAGTGCCTGGGCCACCGGTGATGATGGTTAGCGGATTGATAAGTGATGTTGCTACTGCAACTGCCTGTTCACTCTGTAATGAATCACTAAATAACTCTTTTAAAATCGTGGCGGCTTTTGTCAGATCAACATTACCAACACTTTCTGTTGCACGTTTTTTTAGCTGTTCAATCACTCGCTGCTCGTGATACCAGTAGCGTTGCAAATAGAGTCTGTTGTACTTATCCAGTATTAGCGGTGAATCGGTTCCTGACTCTGCAACCACACCACTGTTAACCAGTGCATCTCGCCACTCATCGATATCAATATCCCATTGTGAGGCATGATCATTCAAATCAATACAAACATCACCGTGACCACTAGCATTGGATACCAATGCTGCTGCCATCGTAAGGTGCTTTGAGCTATTCTTGGCAATCCGATCAATAAACTCGGCGAAGTAACGATCAATCTCCCTTATCTCATTGTTAGACATTAATAGTTCTAGAGGTGTGCTCATTGACCACCTCCACATATCAACACTTCAAACTGCTCTATGATCGACTGTTCTGGTTTATTGAAATAGACACCCGTGTCCATGCCTTTATGCATACCACGTACAAACAGGTATAGGGCACCGCCAATATCCCTGTCATAGTTGTAATCTGGTTTGCGCTTTTTAAGGTAACGATGCAGTGCTAACAGGTAAACGATGTACTGAAGGTCATAGTAGTGCTCCTGGATAGATTGCTCCAATGCACCCGTTTGATAATCCTCGACATAATCGCCCAGATAGTTAGATTTATAATCTGCAATAAAGAACTGTCCCTTATATTCAAATGTTAAATCAATAAATCCACGCACCACACCATGCACATGGTTTGCGGTTAAGGCTGGCCTTCGTGGTTGTTCTGTCCAAAGCTGATTTAATAACTTATCTATAGCTGTGGTATCCACATTCACTATTGGAAAGTGGAACTCCATCTCGCTAATCAGTTTATCTTTTTCAAGCGAAGAGAGTGAAAATGAATCAATCAGTTCCGCTTCGAGGGCATTGTTAAATAGTGTTGTCAGTCCATCCTGCCACTGCTCATCAAAGTGATAGAAGGATAGTTTATCGGCAACCAGTTCATTGAGGTTTGCTGCGGTTTTAAAATCGAGATCTTCAAAGATGGCATGCATCATCGTTCCAAACTCGGCACCCTTTGGCAGGGGCACAATGGCTGTGCCTGAGTCACGCTTTTCCCGTTCAGGGTGATAGCTTGCTTCTGTTTGTGCAATCGCACTATAACTGGTTAACCCCCAGGCCTGGTTAACTGCACGAGTTGAAGTTCTGGATATAATTTCAGTCCCATGACTCTCTTCCACTACGAGTAGCTTATCGGTAACAGCTGGAGGTTCCATAATCTCAACGGCATGCTGACTAAATAACTGTTCAAGGTGTTGCCTGATCTCAGTCGATGAGTGTTGTTTAAACGCTTCCTTTAACTCAGCCAATGAATCGTAATCACCATGACCATATAACAGCCAGAACAGAGCACTCTCTTCTGCCTTGTTCATCTTCCCCCAGGGGAAGTAGATACTATTTTTAGCGCGGGTAAAGGCAACATATAGAAGACGAATATCCTCAGCAATCCGTTCCTTCACACAAAGATAACGCGCTGTATCAGAGTTATTTAAATCCAGCGTCAGGCGATTGTTATCGTCGTGATAGAGCAGCTCCTTACAACTGGTTTTTGAGCCATGCCAGACATAGGGCAGGAATACGATGGGATACTCCAGACCTTTACTCTTGTGTATGGTAACAATCCTGACCCTATCTGAATCACTCTCCAGTCGCAATTGTTGCTCTTCGCTCTCACCATTGGGTGATGCAATCTGTTGTTGCAACCAGCGTAATAACTCACTATGGGTACGGTAACGCTGCTCTGCCTGCTGCAACAGTTCTGCTAACTGGATAAAGTTGGTCAGCATACGCTCATAGGATTCATAACCCTTCAGGTTGGCGATTAACTCACCCTCCTGAATCAGGGTTCTGATTAACACCAGCACCCCGCTTTTCAGCCACAACTGCTGCCACTGTTCAAAACGATTAATAATATCTTCCAGTGCACGCTCATCATGCTGGAGTTGGTAAATCTGGTTGCCGTTGTAACTAAAGAGCGAGGTTGTTAAGGCCAATCTTATTCTGGTTTCGTTTTCAGGCTCTGCGACTGCCCGCAGGATGGTTAATAATTCAAATGCTTGTGAGCTTTCGTAAATACTCTCCCGCGCATAGTAGACTGATGGAATACCTTTGGCCGATAGTGACGCTTCTATGGATGCCGCCTCGTAGCGATCCCTAACCAGGATAGCGATATCTTCTGCGCTAACGGCTTTGTCACCAATACGGCTGATATTGTTATCACCATCATTAAGCAGCCCCAGGATCTCCTCTGCAACTGCATTGGCAATCTGCTCATCGGCCAGCTCCTTGCTTATGGGTTTCTCTTTACCGGTTTTTTTATAGATGTTTTCAGGGTCGTTTTTCAGTTGCCAGATAGTGATGGCAGGCTGGACTGAACCTTCTCTTGTTAACTGATCAGGCTGATGATCATCCGGTGACTGTACTGGATAAAAATCGATCTCCCCCTGATAGACAAACGGTGCCGCATGGGTACTGAAGATGGTATTCACCGAATCGATCAGGCGTTTATCCGAACGCCAGTTGGTATCGAGGGTAAACTGGCTATGGTCAGGATCAGTCTCGGCTTTGGCACCGATATAGGTAAAGATATCAGCGCCACGAAAGCTGTAGATCGCCTGCTTCGGATCCCCAATCATATGCAGGCCGGTGCTATCGCTGTTATGATAGATACGGTTAAAGATCTGGTATTGCAGCGGGTCGGTATCCTGAAACTCATCGATCAGCGCATAGGGATAGGTTTCAGCTATCTTCGCAGCCAGGTGATCGCCCTGTTTACCATGTAACGCTTCGTGTAATTGAATCAGCAAATCATCAAAGCTAATCACACCGCGACTGCTTTTACGGCTCCTAAGTTCGGTTTGAACATAGCCTATTAACTCATAAAAGAACTGCTGCTTCTTTGCTTCAACAATCTCTAGCAACGCATCGACCCGTTCAAACAGCGGATGCTCCGCTGTACCGTTTTTTCGTTGTGAAGCAGTAACCGCATTGCTAACAAACGACTGACTAAAAAACTTTAGTCCTTCTGGCACGGCATAGTTTTGATCACTGCCAACAAACCACTCCATCGCATCAATAGCTTTGGCGACATTATCTTTACTATAGGTATCTTTAGCCTTACCCAAACGCTTGTCTGCAAACAGCTCTATGATTTCATCAGACGCCTTAAGCCAGTGGTGAACAATCTCCTGCTTAACCTCATTAAAGGCCGCTTCATCGGCTACTAGCAATGGCAAACTAATCTGTAGCTGGTGTTTTGAAACCAGCCCTCTCACTTCCTGATAAAGCAGTGACGGTACCGACCATTGCGATTTGATGAGCGATGCCAGTCCGGCATCCATTTGATAGAGGTTCTTGCGCCAGTAGTCATACACAATATCCCGCACCAGATCACTGTCACTTGCGACCAGTTCACTATCAAAACGTAGACCACTCTCAAACGCACGTTGTTGTAAAACTCGCTGACAGAAACTGTGAATGGTGAAGATCGCTGCTTCATCAATAATCTGTAACTCAAGCGTCAGTCGGTTAACAACTTCTTGATGATCCTCAACGTTCTCTAACAAAAACTGAATATTCGGATCACTACTCTCACCGCTAATAAAGGCTTCGCGTGCCTCTACCAGGCGTGAGCGAATACGATCCCGTAATTCCTCAGTGGCCGCGATAGTAAAGGTCACCACCAGAATATCGCTGACTGATATTCTCTTTTCGATCACCAGGCGCAGATAGATCAGGGCGATGGTATAGGTCTTACCAGTGCCAGCACTGGCTTCGATGAGCTGTCTGCCATCCAGTGGGTAGTTTTGAGGATTGAGTGATCTCACTTTACATGCTCCTCATAAACGGCATTTTCAACTACTGGCCCCATAATTAGATCGGCCAGAACTGCAAAATCCTCATTCAGTGCATCATCACTCCACAGCATTGAGATATAGGGGTCATCTGCTTCACCCGGCACACTGCTGTAACTGTGGGTGAACCAGCGCTTTTGCGCCTCTTTTAACGGATCACCCTTCTCCTCCTTGGCGGCTTTTGCATACTCATAAGAGGTGGCCGCAAATAACGGCAGTGGTTGCTGTTGTGCCTTTAGGAAGTAGGCAATTAACACCTCAAGATGGATATACACATCTTTAATCGGTGGTAGTTGATAACAACCATTCTCATCATAAAAATAGCTATGGTAGCTTTGCTCGCCACTGTTTAATAACAGGTGCTTAATCCAAAACTGCATAAGCTGTCGCGACTTGATGGTTCCGGGTCGATAGAGTACCTGCCCCTGTTCGGTAATCGAATCTACCCAGCCGTTAATGGTAATGCCGTTAATCGTAATATCGATCTCTACCGGCTCAGACTCATATTCGCCCTGCGCTGTTATGAGTTGCTTTAACTGTTCAACCAATTCGATCTCATGATCAATCACACCCTGGGTTAATGCCCCATACGGCAACTCACCCTTTGCGTGCATCATCTCAAGCCACGGTTCAACTGCACCATCGTCTATTAAATGGTTTAACAGCTCATGTTGGATGTTGTAACGATCCAGTCCACTTAAATTGAAGCGTTCATCCGACTCCAACTCGGCATCACCGTTTTCAATCACAATCCCCAGGCGCTGCTCTACAAAGTAGCGGGATGGATTGGTATAGAAGTAGAGTAACTGGTTAACCGAGATCTCGGTGATCGCTTCATTCACAGGCAGTGGCGCCTGAATAAATTCAGTGGATAGATTGTTCTCGGTCTCACTTAACCAGGCACGGTTATATGAGAATAATTTTAGTTCGCTTTGATCATAATAACGTGGACTAAACGCTTGCAGTGGATGCTCGGTCACCACATGAGAGCTAATATCACTACCATATTGAGCCTTCAGAGTATCCAGTAACTCCTGAACCACCATCGATGGCAATTTGAGTGAGTTATCGGAAATATTCCTGCCCACATAACTGATATAGAACACCTCACGGGCAGAGAGGATCGATTCCAGGAAGTGGTAACGCTCATCATCACGGCGGTTTTTATCGCCCTTCTCCGGTTTTAATTCCATCTTATCCAGATCGGATTTCATGGTCTGTACCGGGAAGATGCCATCCCCCATCCCCAGCATCGCCACCACCTTAAATGGTAAAGCGCGCATCGGCTCTATCGCACACAGGGTTACCTTGCCGCTCATAAAGCGGTGACCCAGTTGTGGTTCGGAGAGCGCCTGTTTTAATAACAATGTTAATTGCTTCAGTCCAATTTCAGGCTCTGGGTTTAGATGGCTTGAAGATTGTTGAATATCATTCAGGATATCCATTACCGCCGTTAGCTTGTAATCATCCTCAGCTTTAAACAGCGCATCGATCATATGGCGAATGGTCGCTACCCACTGCGATAGCGAGTGTTCACGCTTCAGCATTTTACGAAAACGGATCAGGGTTTCATAAAAGGCACGTAGCTTTCCTAACAGCTCACCACTTTGACCATCAATATGATCCAATGGGGCAATGTCATTGACCAGATGGGCATCATCACTCCAGCAGGCATAACCCATAAACAGGCGATCAAAACCAAACTCCCAGCTATTCTCGCGCCAGTTGCTAACCCCACTCGCCTCTCGCATCTCGCCATCAATACCCCAGCGTATCCCAGAGTGTTCGATCCAGCCACGAATGGTCGGGATATCTTCGGCCTTGATAGCAAAGCGCGACATCACCTCATCACACTCCAGCAGTCCCATAATCTCCGTTGCGCTAAAGCGACTTTCAGGAAGAGACAATAACGACAGGAATACCTCAATCAGCGGATCATCACTCAGGCGTGACTGATCGGCGATAGACCACGGGATATAGTTTTCAGACTGTGAAAAGACCGCCTTAAAGCATGGCGCATACTTTTCAAGGTCAGTGGTCATTACCACGACACTATCAGGTGTCAGTTCATGATTGTTATTAAACAGCTCCAGTAACTGATCATGCAACACCTCCACCTCACGCATTGGTGAATGGCAGCTATGGATCTGAATCGAGCGATCATCCTCATTAAACACGGCCTGTTCACTCTGCTCCAGATTCAGGATATCTGACTGCAGTTGGCTTAACAGATTATTGGGTTCCGGCTCTACAAAATAGTCCAACTCATCGGCATGGATGTTTTGCATGTAATCAATAAAATCCCGCCCCTGTTTACCCAGTGATGCCAGTAGTGGATGGCCGCTGGTCAGGTAGTCGTCAATGTTCTCTTTACGACGTAAGCGGAAACGGGCAATCGCCTTTTCATTAACAATATCCCCCCAGTAGTGATAGCTTGGGTTCATCACAAACAGGTGAATATCAATCCATTGCGAGAGATGACCTATTAGCTCGATAAACTTTGGTGGTAACGACGAGATCCCAAAGATCGAAATCCGCTTTGGAAGTTGTGCCAGTTGCTCAGTGGTTGGAGTAATTTTGAACAGTTGATGTAGCAGTGAAGCACGATGCTCATTATGTCCATGCAGGTTAATCAGCTCCTGCCACAATGCTCTCTGCCAGTCGACAAAATTCGCACCATTCCCTTCATCCTCTTCCCACTGCTGGATCATTTGAGGTCGGTAGTTAAGGTAGCGATCAAACAGGTAGGCCATCTTCTGGCTTAGCTGGAGCCGTTTCATCTCACCATCATCGTTTTGCAGAAAGTGATCAACCGCATCAAAGCCCTTGTTAGATCGCAACTGTTGCAGTAGCTGGTAAATTGACCACTGCATCGATGCCTTCTCAAATGGCGAATGGACATGTTCAGGCCCAACAAAGCGAACAAATAGGTCCCAGAAAAAAGCCGCCGGAAACTTAAAATCGATATTAGCGGAAATCCCCTGCTCTTCTGCCAGACGCACTGCTATCCAGCGCGCCATGCCCCGGCTTTGGGTCACCACCATCTCCGGCATAAAGATGTCATCCAGCGGATCATCCATCACCTGCGACATCGCACTGAGCAACTCTTCCAACTGATTGCTGTGGTAGACCTTAAGCACTCAAACCCCGTTTGGTTAGATATTGTTTTAAAAGGATGATTCTAACCTCATTCAACAGTGAAAGGCAGAAGCTATCTAATGACAATCCTCTACATCATTACAGATGAAATTGAACTAAAGCTGGTAACAAATTGAAAGTTAGGGTAAAAATAGGGGTAACAGGGATATGTTCACACCTAATACAACTCCCAAAAACTTAATATACGGGCGATTAAGCGAGTAATATCCGTACGAATCACCTGCTACTAATAGTTAATCCAACAAGGAGAATAACCATGAGTGTTGAACAAACAATTTCGCAAATAATGGACTCAGTGTTTCCAGCACATGCAGAAATTCATATCAACGAACAAATTGAATCGTTTCAAGCCGGAATTAGTTGGAATCTAAACAATGACCCAGAAAGACCAAATAAAAAATCAAAAACTATCATTCTCAATATCTCTCGTGAAGTATTAGAAGATTTACCCAATGTGCCACCAGCCAAGCAAGAAGAATGCTTTGAAAAGATTTCTTCATATCTACAACAAAGATTATCTGATTTTGATCCTGAACACAGTGCTCCTTATGGTCAACCAGCACCTGCTGAAACATGGGTGATAAACACAATAATTGCGGGATTAACAAGTTCGTAAACACAGACCGCCCAAAGCTGTTCCACTTCACTTTGCAACTTTGTGTTCCCAGTTACGAAAACGTTAGGCTTTTTTTATACAGAAGTAATTTAAATTTGATACCATGTTTGGTGGGCTTATAGACAGATTTTTTACCGCGTTTCGCGGTACGTGAAACAAATGTTGGACGGAGTGCCCTTACAGGTGAATCGTCTCGTCAGCCTTACTGTGTTAATCGCATAAGAGTGTCTATAAGCCCTCTTTAATTTCGAAGACTATATTCTTATATGTCAAAGTTAACCACGTTACAGAAAGCCAGATCTCTACATAGCATAGCCCGCATTCTAGGGTTTAAGCCAAGTGCGTTGTCTTACATTCTCTATATTAAGGAGGAAAGTTCGAAATACTATAGCTTCGAGATTCCTAAACGCTCTGGTGGAAACCGGACTATCCAAGCACCCAACCCAGATTTGAAATGCCTTCAATCGCGTCTTTCTATTTTATTACAAGACTGCATTGAGGAGATAAACAAAGAAAAAGGGCAGAGAAACGTTATTTCACACGGGTTTAGAAGAAATTGCTCAATTGTTACGAATGCCAAACCTCATCGAAATAAGAGGTATGTATTTAACATAGATTTAAATGATTTTTTTGGGAGTATTAACTTTGGTCGGGTACGAGGATTTTTTATTAAAAACCAAAATTTTGGATTAAATGAAAAAGTAGCAACTGTCCTTGCTCAAATTATTTGCTACGACAATGCTCTTCCACAAGGTAGTCCATGCTCCCCAGTGGTATCAAATCTCATCGCTCATATGTTAGATATAAAGCTCTCGCAACTAGCGAGAAAACACGACTGTACTTATTCTAGATATGCTGATGATATTACTTTTTCATCAAACATGCCTCTATTTCCCAGTCAAATAGCGGAACAGATGGATGAGCACATATGGGTTCAAGGGGTTGCCTTAGAAAAAGTAATTACTAAGCAAGGCTTCTCTATAAATCCGCTTAAAACGCGGATGCAGTACAAAGATTCCTGTCAAAATGTTACAGGATTGGTAGTTAATAAAAAGGTTAACTCTCGAGTTTCTTATCGTCGTACTGTAAGAGCTATGGCGGACTCACTATTTAAGACGGGAAGGTACTATAGAAAGGTCTATGCAAAGGGTGCTGCTGGTAAAGTTAGCTGTGAACAGGTAGAAGGTACTGTAAGGCAGCTTAATGGAATGCTAGGGTTTATTGATCAAATAGATCTATATAATAAGAGTAACTGTCCAGATATAACGCTACGGGATTTAAGCTCAAGGGAGACGCTATACAGAAAATTCCTGTTTTATAAGAACTTCTATAGTATAGATTTACCTAAGATCATTTGCGAAGGGAAAACGGATAATATCTACATTAAGGAAGCTATTAAAAGTTTTAACAGTCAGTATCCCGATTTGTTTGAAACTAAAGAAAACAAGATTAATGTAAACTTTTTAAATTATACAAAGATAACCAATAGACTTTGTTTTCTTTCTGGTGGAACATCCGACCTTCAGAAATTTTTTTTCGATTACATCAAGTTATGCGAAACATTTAAGTCTGAAACAGGCAAAAAACCAGTAATAGTTTTAATAGATAATGACAAAGGGAGTTCTGGCGTTTTTGCCTCGATTAAACAGAAAACTAAAGAATCTAAAGTGGATGGTAGTAAAGAATTCTACTATTTGGGAAAAAATTTATATGTGGTCGTAATACCAAAGATAGATGGGAAAGATACAATGATTGAGGATTATTTTGATCAGACAGTCCTCGATACTAAGCTAGGAAACAAGAAATTTAGTAAAAGCAATCAATTCAACCCGAAGTCGCAGTATGGAAAACATATTTTTGCGAACGAAGTAGTTAAAAAGAATAGTAAAACTATTAACTTTGGCCGATTCAGCTCCATACTGGATAGAATCACCCAAGCCATTAAAGATTATGAACGCCGTGGGTAATATATTGGTGACAATATTTAAAGGGAAATAACCCTTAAACACTACTCAAAAAATTTAAAGGGTTAATATGAAGATTATTCAAAACTATAAACCTTCCTATAAAGAGATGTTTGCTTTAGACATTATTGATCCTTTGTATTTTATTCCCATGGTACTTAGTGTTACGACTGGGTTGTCATTGTCGGATTGGGGGTTTGATAATTATAACCCTTCATGGCATCTGGCAATCGTGATAGCACCGATGGTTTTAGCATTGTTATACCATTATTGGATTGAAAGATTGACCATAAGCTATACCCTGGTCGTTGGCCCTGATGAGGATTGCATTTACTATACAAAAGCAACATTATCTAAAGTTATTATGCATTGGGTCTATAACTTATTGGGTCATAGCTCTTTTCTTTTTCTTATTCTGTATTTCCTTGAACCTTATCATCCATTACTTAATGCTCTGTTATTTCTAGTTTGGCTAACAATTCCTTGTCTTGTGAGAACATATCTTAAAGGCATTAGCCTGGACATTATTAAAGTTACTTTTGAAAAGAATGAAACATTATGGAACAGAGTTCAACGGGAGGTATTTTTAAAAAAAATAATTGTAAATAAATAAGTTCCTGAGACCTGTTTCCCCACTCACCATCTTGGCAAGATTAAATAAGTGACCCCTCACCATCACGACCATAACAGACGTTTAAAAAACCGTTAAAAGAGATATTTTCATCTTCATTAAAATGATTATCCGTAAATATTACTTTTTGTATGCGGTCTACCCGAAAGCTGCGGTAACTTTGTCTTAGCTCGCACCAGGCAGCCAGTGTCCAGACTTTACCCCAGAAAAATAAGCCAAGTGGCCTCAGTTCGCGTTCTGACATTTCATCTTTGAGACTAAGATATTCAATATGAATCATTTGTTGGGCATTTACGGCTTCACGTATTTCATCCAGCAGGCCGGCTGTTGTTACATCGGTCAAAAATTCAGGCGTATAGAGTCGAGGTTTATCAAGTTCAGTTTTTAAGTTATCTGGTAGAACGGCTTCAATCTTGTCCAAGGCAAATTCTGCCGAACGTGCCAGTTTGGTACCTGCCCAGGTTTTAGCCATGCGTGCTGCGATGACTAAGGCTTCGATTTCATCTTTGGTGAACATGATTGGTGGAATATCGAAGCCACGGCGAAGCACATATCCGACACCTGCTTCACCTTCTATCGGCACGCCTGATAGCATTAAATCCTGAATGTCACGGTAGATAGTGCGCTCGGACACCTCCAGTTTTTCAGATAACCATTTAGCCGTTGTTAAACGACGGTTACGTAGGTATTGAACAATCTGAAAAAGTCGGTCAGCCCGGCGCACTGTGATCTCCCAAAATTAATACATGGAATTAATGCATTGAATGAATACCGACACGGTTGCCTTCAGTGTCGATAAAATGTGCAATGTAGCCAATCTCATCACCAAGATGAGTTTTAGGAATGATCACTTTACCACCGGCACCCTCTACTTTCGACAACACTGTGGCAAGGTTATCGCCACCGTTTAAATAGACAATGCTACCTTCATTAGAGGGCTTAAAATCCATACCATGGATAATCGCACCAGAAACAGATGTTTTGTCGTGTGGGAACAGTCCCATTCTTAACCCATCCATCTCCTCTTCAACTAAATTGATATCAAATATATCCTGGTAAAACTTACAGGCACGTTCAAATTCCGTTGCTGGTATCTCAAACCATACTGCTGCATTAGGGTTGTTGTTATTCATTGTCGCTTCTCCATTATGTGTTATGTCGGTTGACAATGGAGAGTCTAAAACAGGCCTACTGACAGCATAGTGTCAGTAATGATGGTTATAGAGCAAAAATCTTCTGGGGTCGGAGTCACCGCATATTGAGATTATTGAAGAGAAATATAGTGTTACAGTTTCAAATAATCGCCGATGTTTACTCAAAAAGTGACTCCGACCCTGTTCATAAAGATTTCATATGAATTCGAATATCGGCTGCAGATTAACAGCTATATAGGCTTCCAAGTAAAGATCTCAGCTTCTCTTAAGAGTAGTGTCAGGCTGAAACAGTAACCGACTCCTCTAACTTTACATGCTCATCCCCATACTCGCTAGCAATGGTGCGAAACTTCTCTTCAATAGCAATAAAGGCATCCACCAAATTCGGATCGAAGTGACTCGCTCTGCCCTCCAGGATGATCTCCTTTGCCTTTTCATGGGTGAAAGCGGGTTTGTAGACTCGCTTTGAGATAAGTGCATCATAAACATCTGCAACTGCCATCAGGCGACCTGACAATGGGATCGCCTCCCCGCTGAGTCCTTGGGGGTAACCGCTGCCATCCCACTTCTCGTGGTGATTCTCTGCTATCTCTTTGGCAAAACGCAGAAAAGAACAACTGCCCAGTTCGTTCTCCGCCACCAGTATGGCATCCCGACCCAGGGTGGCATGGGTTTTCATAATTTCAAATTCTTCATCGGTCAGTTTGCCGGGTTTGAGCAAAATAGCATCGGGGATGCCAACCTTGCCGATGTCGTGCAAGGGCGCAGATTTGAACAACAACTCAATGGTCTCTTCATCCAGTACCTCGCGGTAGCGATCCTGTTTACTTAGGTACTCCGCTAATGCACGAACGTAGCGTTGTGTTCGCAGGATGTGTGCACCTGTCTCGTTGTCACGGGTTTCGGCGAGTGAGGCGAGACTGAGTATCGTGACATCCTGAATGCGCTGAATCTCCGCTGTACGTTGCCGGATTGCCTCTACCATCAGATTGGTGTGGTGTGCCATAACACCGAACTCATCCTGCGTGCTAACCGGAACTCTCCCTTCCAGATCACCTGCGTTGGTACGTTGCAGCACGCCGTTTTCCGCCTCAAAGAAGAACCGAAGATTACGCGAGTATGAGTAGATGACGTTGAGTAGCTGCGCCAGAAAGAGCAGGGCAACGAAGATAAACTCTTTGAGAATGGATGACTGCGCATCATGCAAGCTCACATTGGAACTAACCTCAATCAGCCAGTGCAGATCCTTATTGACTACCAGAAACAAAACAGTGAAAACCAAGAGTGCGGAAGCGGATGAAAACAGCGCCAGTTTGCGTGATACTGGGAAAAGCTTCGTTCCTGGCTCCAGGACTCTTTGCGTGTCATGAAAGTGTTGAGCGGTGTTGCGTTCCTGCTCCAGAGCCAGATCCACCGCAACAAAAAAGCCAAGGCCGATAAAACCCACGACGACTTTAAGGCCGCTCTCCAGCGGAAAACCGTAAACAAGCGTGTTGTAGACCATCAACATACTGCCCGAAAAGGCAAAGAGTCCCAGCTCGGTCATCAATGTGCTTTTAGAGTGGCGCTCACTGGGGAGGTGGCTCTGTAACAATCTCTGGACTGGCTGCCGGATTAGCCATTGAAGGATCAGCGCCACAGCAATAGGCATACCCAACTGGAATGCACTGAGCGTTTCAAGGAAAGGGCACACTTCTGTTCCGTAGATGAAAAGCGCAATCAGCGCGATGAGATAGTGTAGTAGTGAGCGCATATGACCTTTTGGCTGGTTGTCGTTCTTAATCCTGTCGTTAACTGACGATACCACCTGAGTATAGACCATCTCATCTTTTGTCAGGTGGTTCTGGGCGATCCACTCATGGAGTACAGAGCAGAGCCCTTTTTTAAGTCAAAAATAATACCTGACTATTGAAATATGGTATTAATCCCATAGATAGGTATATAAGCATTTACTAATAATCAACAAAGGAGAATTACCATGTCCAGTGGATTAATCAACAACTTTCCTCATGATGGCGTGGTTACTATTAATCGCGTTGTGTTGAAACCGCAGTATACAGTTGACGATCTGCAAGAGCGCGTTGCCCTGCTGTGCGAAAACGTGAAAACCTACCACTCAACCACAGGCTTTGTTGGTGGATTTGTGGCACTCAATAGCGGCAATATATCAAACGAAGGCTCAACAACAGGACAGACTGTCGATAGTCCTCTTAAAGGGAGAGAGGCGCAGATCATCACCTTCTGGAACAGCTTTGAAGAGCATGAAATGTCTCATCGATCCGATACATTCCAGCCGCTGTTTATGGATGTACTGGAGCTATGCGAAAACGGTAACGAAGAGATTGGCTATGAGATGTTATGGTCTGGCGCAGCCTACTCAAAAGAGGAGGCTCTCATTGCACAAGAGGCAAAACAGAAGTACGCCGCCTAAAGCAGAAGAGGTTCGCTATCGCTATAACAACACCGATAGCGAACCGGACACACCATTAATATGATCAATGTCACTACTACAGATCGAGGGTTATTGATAAACTTCATCATTTCAACCACCTCTAATGTGTAGGACAACCATGTTAAAAAATTCTTTAGATAGTTATGGAACGATGTCGAAGGTGATCCACTGGATTATGGCACTAGGCATCATCATGTTAATCGTTGTTGGCATTTATATGACCGGTCTCGACAAAGAAGACCCATCACGTCTGCAAATATACGGAATGCACAAATCATTCGGAGCATTGATGATGATGCTTATCATCGTGCGGCTTATCTGGCTACGCATTACCCCAGCACCTGCCCTGCCATCAGTTTTTAATGCAAAAGAGCAGATGCTAACCAAAGGGGTTCACAAGCTCCTATATCTGTTAATGCTAGTGGTTCCATTCAGTGGCTATATCATGTCGAATGCGGGTGGCTACCCGATCAAGTTCTTTGGCCTGTTTGAGCTACCAGCCCTCGTCGGCAAAAGTAAGGCGATTGGTGGTTTTGCTCATGAAGCGCATGAAATCCTCGGTTTTGTAATGCTTGCATTTATTCTGCTACACATGGCAGGAGCGATTAAACACCGCCTACAGGATAAGGGTGGTGAGAGCGACATTCTGAACAGAATGCTTTAACCACAACACACTCTATAAAACCCCGGCATGCCGGGGTTTTGTTCGAATGACACTATCCCTCCGGTGCACAACTAGGAAGATCAATTCATTCACCATGTTCAACAGGTTACGTATGAGGATATGGGGTGAAAAAAATTTTATAATCCTAAGAGGTCATCGCAAAGAAAAGTCAGGATATTACATGGGAGACCACTATCGACGGCGAAAAATTATCAAACAGAAATATTCGTCGTATATCAATCGACAGGTTTTATGAGATCGTTACCGGAGAAAAATTTGCATTCAGGGATCTTTGCCAGGCACTTCCACAGGTTATTGATGATGTCATTGCCGAACAGAAAAACAAAAAAATAGAAAGCTCGGTATTTAATGAACTTAGCAACCTCTCACCGAATCTGATGAAAAGCATCTATCTATTATCCTTTAAAGGCGGGGTCGGAGTCACCTATCTTATTGATTGCTCATAAGGCAATGGAGCGAGTATCAAACCAGATTATGAGTTAAGTGACTCCGACCCCTCATAAACACGTCAAGGGCATGAGTAGTTACATATAGTGATTAATTCAATACCCGGTTAACGAAAAATGCATAAAGTCTTTCTGCCTACCAGCTATTTCACCACCCCATAAAAATCCTTCCTGTTTGAGACGAATGACTACTGCACCCGTTGCGGTCAGGCTAGCTCTGTCGTAATCGGGTTGCCATTTACCACCGCGAATAAGTCGGCACTGAGAGCCATAATCTATACAATGATCATAAAGACCATTGTGCTGAGAATTAATATCAATGGCGATACCAAAGGAGTGATTACTGAAACGGGTACGCAACCCTTTGTCATCAACTTTACCGCGAGTCATGCCGACACGATACCCGATAACTGATTCTATTATCTCACCGCTACCAATAAGATCTATCAGCGCCGACTCAATAGAAGATGCAAAAACATGACAGACCTTAAAAGGTTTAACTCCAGGAAGATTGATCGTGACCTGATCTTCGCTGCAAACACTACATCCTGTGATTGAATCGAACTCTTCTTCACGAAGTTCACTGTACGGATGAGTGACATGTTTAAGATTAACAGCCTGTTTCTGTACCGTACTCCACTGATAAGTGTTGTAACTACACATGAGAGGCTCTGCATTGACTGGAGAGCCAATAAACAATAACACTATTAAATGAATCCTGATCATACCATTCATACCATTGCATTTATCAGATAGTCCGTATGTAAAAATAAAATCCGGGTTATATGAAAAACTCAGATCAAGTAAAGGCGGGGTCGGAGTCACCTAACTTATTGATTGCTTATAAGGCAATGGAGCGAGTATCAAACCAGGTTATGAGTTAAGTGACTCCGACCCCTCATAAACACGTCAAGGGCATGAGTAGTTACATATAGGAGACTGTAAATTAGATTGTGTATCTGCTTATCATTAACCCAACTGGGAGATAAGCAAGATGAATAGAAAAGAGTTAGAAGCCTTCGCAAAAGAAGCAGCCAAAAGTATCAAATCTGAGAAGGATCTCAGTGACTTC
>JBNKZU010000048.1:0-78352 GCA_050301795.1 Thiohalomonadaceae bacterium
CAGTGAACACTCAAGTCACGCAAACTTTTTATCAGAGCTTTTTCTAAGCTGCCTGTGCGGCAGTGAACCACTAGATAATGCAAGTGCCGTACTGAGAGTCTTTCTAAGCTGCCTGTGCGGCAGTGAACATTGCCATCACCATCAAAACGGCGATCAGTGCTTTCTAAGCTGCCTGTGCGGCAGTGAACATTATGAGCGTCTTATCTCTATCAATGATACTTTTCTAAGCTGCCTGTGCGGCAGTGAACTGACATTGTGCGCTGGATAGAGAGCGGCGGCATTTCTAAGCTGCCTGTGCGGCAGTGAACCCAGCTCTGCAATGACCGTATTATTTCCCACTTTTCTAAGCTGCCTGTGCGGCAGTGAACACCTGAAACACGATGGCAAAAGAAATGCTTTATTTCTAAGCTGCCTGTGCGGCAGTGAACCCGTGATATCGTTTGTTGCTTTATAGCCGAGTTTTCTAAGCTGCCTGTGCGGCAGTGAACACTCATGTTGCAACTAACACACATTACACGGTTTTCTAAGCTGCCTGTGCGGCAGTGAACATCCTACCGAACTGTTAATTTCTAAAGAGATTTTTCTAAGCTGCCTGTGCGGCAGTGAACCATCTCATTGCCGGTCGAGCGATAAAACGACTTTTCTAAGCTGCCTGTGCGGCAGTGAACTTTGCCTGCCTCTCTTGCCATGCGCTCAAGCATTTCTAAGCTGCCTGTGCGGCAGTGAACGTAAACCCGTTTTTGTACGAGGCAATCCGTGAGTTTCTAAGCTGCCTGTGCGGCAGTGAACGACGGACGCCCTACCAAAGTATGCGGCAGTAATTTCTAAGCTGCCTGTGCGGCAGTGAACAGCCATCAGGTAGCCGCTGTAATTCGCATTCATTTCTAAGCTGCCTGTGCGGCAGTGAACATCCCCACCTCTGCCGGAGGCTAGTTCGCGAATTTCTAAGCTGCCTGTGCGGCAGTGAACCATCGAGTTGTTGCCGCACACAAAAGGTAAGTTTTCTAAGCTGCCTGTGCGGCAGTGAACATGCCTACGGCTTTTTTATAGACGTATGCACTTTTCTAAGCTGCCTGTGCGGCAGTGAACTGAAGATAATTTATATTTATTACTTTCACAACAAACACTTAGCTCTATTACTGTTTTTATACCAATGTAAAACAGTACCTCTGTAAGTGTTTGTTTTTACTAGATTGTTAAAGAACGGCGAAATTTTTGGGTAAAACAGATACTACAAATACCCGGATAACAACGTCTCTGCCCATGCGGGTAGCGGTTGTTGTGTGGTTTTAATCTGCCCCTGGTGCATTTCAGCGATTCGCTCGAAAGGGTAATCGGCTCTGGAGTTACCCAAAATATATACATAATCACATAACGGTATGGCTTGTCGGATGTTTTCCAGCGTTCTGGGGATTCGGCTACTCACCTTTTCTGGTGGTACATCATGCCCACCTTCCATCAGTCGTTGTGCAATTCTGGCAAGGTTAAGCTCAATCTGATCGAGATGGATAAATACCAGCACGATCTCATATCCGACCGCTTTTGCCTGGGCAACAAAGTCGATTTTAGATGGGTGTGAGAATACCGTTTCAAAACAGAACGAACGTCCCTCATTCAAAAACCTCAGGCGTAGCTCTTCTGCGATTTTTGCAGCCTCGTAACTATGCTGTTCCGGGGTTTCTGGAAAGAGTTGTTTGGCCAGTATATCGGCATTAATGAAAGGGGTGCCTTCTGGCTCTAGCTGTGTGCGGTAAAACGTGCTTTTGCCTGCTCCATTACCACCAGCAAGCAACCATAACTGTTTATGAGGATTCAAGAGCCACTTTCATCCATTGCAATGAACTGTCCATTCTGAAACCGACCTGTAGTTACCCTTCCCTGCTGGTCAATTTGCTCAAGCAATCCTGGCCGAGTTAGTGATGCCTGATAGCGAACCGGACTATGGGTGATATTGCGCTGTAATGTGCCGCTATCACGCTGTTCATCCAACGTCGAAAAAACTCTATCAGGATCTACTGGTTGTGTGATAACAGGCTCAACATGCAACCGACTCAATCCCGCTTGCACTGAAAGCAGGACATCCGGATCAAGTGCTGAAGAGACAGAGCGACCAAGATCTGCCCAATACTCAATCTGCTCGGCAACGCTGCGATGAAAGCGCCGCGCAGTCGATTCTGCCTGCTGCATCAGATCCTGCTGCAACCGTATTGGTGATGATGCCTTTGCCATAACTTATCCCCTGATATTTCATACAGATAGACAGATTGTAGCAGATTGCTACAATCTGTCTATGATGCGTTAAAACAAGGGGATACTAGATCCGTCTTTGCTCAACCCATAACTTCCAAACTTCACTGTTTCAGAAGGATATTTCTGGATTGTCCGTTTCACAAACAACAAAAATGAAGGCTGCCCTGTACTGCTACTTTTTAATTTAAGATGTGGGCAAACAACATCCTGACTATATTTCTGTGTTATCGCAACTTCCAGCTCTTCATTCCATGTTCCTCGTTTTTTATGACGTGAAATAAGCCGCCTGATGTCACTGGCACCTTTTATATGCTGTCTCCTGAAAACCCCATAATCAGAGATTTTCTTTGGGATAAAACCAACATCCGTAATCAATGCATAACTACGAATAACAGGGTTTGTGCCAAGTTGCGATTGTAGCTTCAGGAGGTCAACTTCTTCACCATGCAATCGGAGTATTCCACCCAATGTTCTCGACTGGCCATATGCGGGGAAACTAACTCCTACCCGGCCATCATAGTCAGACAATACTCCATGGGTGACCTGCATAAGTTGTGCAAGCACCTCAGATTGCAACAGTTCGGGGTCAGGAATTGCCTTTAATTCAAAGTAACTATCCATGCTCACTCCTTGCCGCTGGCTCCAAATACGCCACCACGAATCAGAACAGACATAACATAGTGCTGCTGCCCGACTTCGGGGATTTCATCGTTCAAAACCCAGTTATCGAATAATGAATAGAAGTCCTGTTTCTGTTTTGGTTGCCTGAAAGCTGTTCCCATGGTTGTGACTGCGCCATAAGGTTCAGTGGCAATAGGAAACTGTGCATCCGGGTACCAGGTGTCTATTGTGCGAATGGCATTGCTCACTTTCTGGGAATGCATACCTGCAATGTCATTTTTATGGTAAAGCTCCTTACTCTTCCTGTCACCGGTATCCAGAATCAACTCCTGTGATGGATAGACTTCCTGACCATATCCACATTTGATTTCTGCCTTAACATAGAGAATAACAAGCTCTTCTCCCTTCAGGCCTTTTTCGATCAAACTGCCCAATTCATTAATTGTCTGGTTTGAATCACTGAAGTTTGTGAGATCAAGCTCTTTGGCGTTTTCGACCACTGCAACGGGATCATTACCACTGGCAGACAGGGAAACTGTAATTTTAATGTTTGCAGCACCTAACCTGTTGCGCCATAACCAGCGGCCATTAACAATGTTCGCTGCATATCGACGCGATAATTCAGATACACCGTGTTCGCCAAGATACTGACTGACAACAGATAGTAATTTTGATTGATACTCCTGATCATTGCAGACACTCGGTTTACCTGTATACGGCAAAACCTTGCAACTCCATTTTGCCAGTAAGGTATCGCAATCGTGATCGAGCGATGCAACATCCACTGTTTGCAGATTTGCTTTTTGTATTTCAGCATCCAGTTTGAGTGGGTCATTCGCAATCGCATTTTTAAGGCGGTTACTGATCGTGCCTCTTACAGATTTTGGTTGGATAACAACACTTTTTAACTCCGGATTTTTCTGCGCACTATCGTATTGCCAGAAAAATGCATCAGAAATATCCAGTCTGCGCTCAAATGCCAATACACTTGCTGTTTTTAATGTCATGATAACTCTCCTTACTGTCCTACACTGTTTTGATTTACAAGAAATAGATTGTCTGTTTGCTGATAACGCCAGAAGCATTGTGATATTGCCTCTGGTAAACGATTTGGAAACACCCATTTACCCAGACTGTATACGGTCTCAACATACTGACCGGGATATTTTGAATTGCGACAGTTTGCCAGTTCACCTGGTGAAAATTCTGACGCTATAGATTGATAACCGACAGGTATCGGAACCAACCATCCACGCCCGGATTTAATACTTCTGGTTTGCCAGCCACTTTTGTTAATAGATGTATCTACTGGTTCATGATGCAAGGTTGAAACTTCGATCAAGCCATCCAGCGCCGTTGCAACAGGATTATCCCTCTGCAACTCCTGTGTGATCTCGACAAGATCCTGGTTCGCATCCATTAATACAGATGCCGGGAGTAACTGTTTCCATAGGTTCTGAGCTTCGCTCCTGTCCAGCAGTTGCACCTGCTTTATCGATCTGACACTTCCTCCTGCCATTCGTTGCTGTAACAAAAGAGTACGACACAACTGTTCAAATGTTTTGGAGTCATCACTCAATACTGAACCAGAACGTAGCGTCGTACTCACTTCCACTACAAGGCTAACTGTCAGATGTACCTTACCTTCCTCAATAATGGATGCCGTTGTGCCATCCTTTTTAATGGGGTTACGTGTCTGGTTAAAACTATAATCAGCATACGGATGAGGTCGATAGCGTTGAATATGAATGTCGTGACAGGCAATTAATACTCCAGGTAATTCGACATGATACTCGGCATCAACCAGTTTACGATTAAGTGCGTGAATAGCTCCCAGAAATCCGGTAATCGCAGGGAAACCGTAGGTAAGTGGGCTGGAGATTGTGTTGGCCGCCTCAATCTCGATCCTTTTAAGTAGTAGATAATGGCTAACATTGTTCATGCGAATACCTCCCTTCCTTCTCGCTGACTGGCTTTGATTGCCTGCTCCATTTCTCGCATCCATTCGCGATACTCTGCATCGGCGAAATCAATGGCCTGCTTTGGAAACTTATATTGAAGTCGTTCATTAACCCACTGGGCGAAACTTTTACAAATACTCTGTTGCCAATCGTTGTTTTCCCGACTCTCCGCGAAAAGTTCCTCGCCTTCGAGTAATGCTCTTTCCGGATCAAGCCAGTATTTTTCATCCATATTCAGTTGGTAGCTTTTGCTCCAACCGGGTGAGTTCGATTGTTGAATGTTTTCAGCTACTTCAAAAATACGGGCCAGAATCAGGTCGAGTGATTCCTTGCGTGCATCACGTACTTCAAATGTATTTTTGGCTCCGACAATGGCATACAGCTCCTTCAGCTCATAAAAACAGATCCGTGCCAACCGTCTGCTGAATAGCGTTGACTGATCCTTTTGAATCCGAAAGGTAATACTACTATTCGATATAGGTGGAATAGAGGGTAACAGATAGTTTCGCCCTGTTTGCCTGCTGATTAGCAGGCTAACATTCTGTGGTTTTGTTCCACCTAATCTGGTTACACCAATATCCGGAATGGAAACATATGGCTGATGTTCCGAAGGCTTCTTTTTACGACTATCACGCGCCTGTTTATTCTCATCGCTATAGCGAACCTGATTAATCGCATTAAAAATGTGATGTGTCAGGCTGGATGGATAGAGTGGAACCAGATTTATGTAATGATCATTTTCAATACTCTGCTCCAGCGGCCATATCAGTTGCTTGTTACGCTCATAGGTGGCAGGTGTTGTGATCACCCCATCAAGAGCTGATTTGAATGCAGCATTATATTTTTCAGACAGTTCTTCCGAATCTGAAAACTGGCCTTTCAAAACAGGGTTCTGTTCCTGAATCAAATGTCTTATTTTTACACCCTTCTCTTCATCCACCCAGGTATCAAAAAAAGCAGCTAGCGGCAGAGCCGCCGCATTACCATTTGCATCCAGAGGTATGTCATTTATGTTCTGTGTTCCGATAATTCCGTCTGGCAGTACATCGTTACTCAGGAAATTGACGTTATCGCCTTTCGAGTCCGGATGAACACCTTTTGATATGTGAGTACCAAAATGCAACTGCAGAGCCATTCTTTCGGCAGCATCCTGCATCCAGGAATCCAGTTCATACTTTGCCTTTAGCTTTTCTATAAGCTCTTCCTGTGCGGCGTATTGTTCTGGATCCTTCACCGGATCCACTCTATCCCGACTCTTTTCTGCAGGTTCCAGTTTTTTTGCAAGCTGTTGTGACAGAAACTCATCTATCGCTTGCTTTACCTGTTGTTGACTTATTTCATTCATTCACAAACTCCTTCGCTTTACTATTCATTTCCAAAACCCTAACCACGGATGATATTTCCACGCCCCTTCTCTCCGTTCTAACCGTATACTCGCGAACTGTCTTGCAACTACTACCAGATCCTCTTCTTCCAACTGTTCTGCCAGTTCCTGTAACGCCTCATCAAACTCCATAGTCAACCACGGCTGGATCTGTCCGGTTGGTGGTTCAATGTTTTCTACATTGAATTTTCCAGTCTGGAAGGTGCAGTTTTCCAGCTCCCTCTCCTGCCATGCGGCTTCAGCCAATGCGAAGTTATACCCACAAAGACTGGATTGCTGTGGCAGACATACATAATCTTCCTGTGGTTCGCTATCCCGAAATGGGCTGATTTTCTGTAGATGTGCAGATAGGTGATTGCCATTGTTTTCACGCCAGAATGCACTTACAAAATTTGAATCATTGTTCAACAGGTCGGCAATCACAGCATGTTCCAGATCTGCCAGTCTGTTCTCTGGTTCTAACTCTTCTGGCAATCGTACTCTGGGCTCTGCGTCAATGCGGGTAAGTTGTTCAGGTTTAATAAGCTCCTTGCAACTTTTTGTCGATAGACTGAAACGAGACTTCTGTTCAAAACCTGGACGAGTGTATGCGGTTTGTTCGTTCTTTAATGCGCGGATATTTTTATCCCATATCAGCAAATTGGGACTATTCACTATTTTATCTGGTCTGTGTCGCCATACCCTTCCCGCCAACTGGATAATGGATCGCATTGAAGATGGCTCAATAATTGCCCAGTCGTAATCATGATCGCGTCCAACCTCTGCAACTGGACTCGCCACTACTATAAACAGATGATGATGTGCATCGCTTTGTTGCATGACCTGCTGTATTTCTGGATGAGTAAAAAGAGCTAATGGTTTTTTACGCGCCAATATCCGATCCAGCTTCTGTTCCAGGGCATTTCTCATTAAAAGCAGTTGTTTTGCGTGATAGCAACAAACATGAATCCGGACGCCATATGAAACGTCGTCCTGTTTATAGATCTCCTGTACTAGCTGGATAATAGGCTTGACGTTTGCCATTCTGACTAATCCCACACTGGCTTGTTTTCCAGTTACGGGACAGGTTTCAGAATGTGCATGATGTAACCTGATGGCAACGGAAATGATCTCCTCGGCCAAAGCCTGCATATTGACCTTCTCATTTTCACGAGGCGTCGGGAGATCTAATGGCAGTATCTCTGCCATACATCTGATTGACTGGCTTTGAAGTTGCTGGATACGTTTATCAACAAATTTCTGATGAATTTCCTGAAATACTGAGTCATCCTGACACTCTGCTCCCTTCTGGGCATATTCATCAAACCAGGCACAACATACCGGAGTATTCCTGTTACGCCCCATATGATGGTTCCATATCCTTCTCCCGGCCTGATATGCCTTAAATAATCCTGTTACAAAATCTGGTGTTAGTGTTGCTGATGACAGCAAAACCCGACTACCGAACAGACCGGAAAAGTAGACAAGCCGTGCAAGTGCAGGTAAATCATGCTGGTCGAAATCATCTGGTTCATCAAGAACAAGATCACTGGTTAACAACCTTAATAGTGGTGCTATCTGTCGTCCACCTCGACTGCTTTCTGATGCCTGAATGATGTGATCAACGGTACATGAGACTACTGGAGCATATATAAGCTGTCGTGTTTTAGGATCATTCAGCAGTGTGGAAAACTCATCTGATAGTTGATAGAAGTCCACACTATCCAGGTCGTCCAGCAAACCATCCATTGATTCACTACCATACTCTTCAGAATTTCCGAGTTCGTTTTGCCCATCCTCAACCAACTCGAACAATTTCCGATTTGCTGCACCGCCAACCAGTATAGCCAACTGTTGTTCTGTAAGATTCAGACGTTCTCTTAAAGCAATACCCGTTTGTAACGTCAATACCCGCAACCCAAGTGCTATCGTAAAACGCGCTCCTGTTTCCGTATCACCCAATGCATACATTATTCGGGCATTTCCCAGGGTTTTACCACGCCCGGTTGAGGCCATATTCACACCAAAAAAGCCATTATTCCGAGATTGCCTGTTTAATGATTTTGCCAGTTCGTATGCACCATTTTGCCAGCCAAATAACGTGTTACTTGTAGGACTGGTCAAGGGTTTATATTTTTCAGGCAAACCATCCAGTTTTTCAGACAGGTGGGGAAGCTCTCTCGCTATCACTTTGGCTACGTTACTGACACCTAGCAGGTGTTCATCCAGTGACTGATTTGGTTGACGGTTTTTATCCGTATTTGCCAACAGGCTGGTGGCAAACTGTATGTCTCCTTTCACTCGTTGTTTTTTGTCTGACTCCCCCAGGCTTGAATAGTTATGATCTGCCAGCATCAGGCAGAGCCTAGAGATGTGTATAAAAAATGGATCGGATACTGGCTTTTTAGCCAACTCTCGTAATGGCTTATGGTCTCGTGCTTTTCGTGCCCAGCGGGATACTGTTTTTTGCCAACTTCTACTCTCCATCACAACTGAGTGTAAACGCCAGAAATCAGGGTTGTTTTCTACGTTTTTATTGACTACCCATCCGGCAAAAGGCTCAAGGCAATAATAAAATGTGCCAAGATCCATCTCATTTCCCCAGTATCGTGGATTTAGTTGCCCATCCATACGAACACTGGGTTCCTTATATTTACTGAGTTCATAATGAGGAAGACGATGATGGCTTACGATCAACCACGAAACCAGTTGAGCTAATGGTGGTAATGATTCCATCCAGCCTATTTTAGTTTTTGACTCCGAATCATTTACCAACACATTTAACCAGTCAGGATTAGCCTTAAGAAAACCTTGAAAATCAATCAAACGATTCAGCCAGCTTTCATCGTCTTCACATCCCTGAATCATCGCCTGAAACAGACGCAATGAAATCCATTCATGACGATAAGGATCTGCGAAGTTTTTCCCGGACTTATTCAATAATTTTTTCTGAAATCCGACAGTCGCTTTACCGATGTCATGCAGCAGAGCAGCCAACACAACGATGATCTGTATGCTATGGGCATACATCCAGCGGCTTTCATCTTCTCTGGTATAACGATTATTTTGAGTGCTATTTACCGGAACCCGTCCACTACGATCAAATTTCAGTTTATTCCCTACAACCCAGATCAGATCACTTCTTGATCTCGACCGTATCCAGTGACAACTCACTGCGGTATTTTTAGTGGCAGTTTTTCTGAGGAGTTTCTTTACTGATAATAATCCCTCTTCAGTTATCACCGTTTGCCAGGTGTTGTCACCAATACGATCAGCAAATGCGTCCAGCACTCGTCTGGTTCTTTTGAGCGCTTTCTTTTCGCATTGGGATATGAATGTAACCATCATACAGCTTTAAATTTCCTTTATATTTGTTAGACTTAGGCTGCAATCCGCGCCAACGAATTAGCAACCCTCGCCTTTACGACTACATCACATACGTAGTGCTGCATCCGAAGGTATTGGGAGTGTCTCTCACAACGACAGAGAGATTCACCGCCACCATGGTTAAACAGCATAGACCCAAAAACAAATATTGTCCAATATATATTGATCAATTATACCATTTGATTCACAATGAATTTCTTGTATCCTTGTGTTTCTGCCGCATAGGCAGCTTAGAAAAATATATATTGATCAATGTCAATTAATAGTCAGTTCACTGCCGCACAGGCAGTCTCGGAGGTCTAATTTTTTTAGGCCTCCTGTTCTTTCGTTTTCTATCACTACCACTGACCACCTCATAATTGACCAACTTGACCAGGTTGATGATGGGTTTATACTCTCTAATGAAAACAGTGGGAGTTCCCTGATGCAGCAACTAAACATATATGACGCAAAAACCAACTTTAGCCGTCTGATTGAGCAGGTAAACGAGGGCGAGAGCTTTATTATTGCGCGTTCCGGCAAACCTATGGCCAAACTGGTTCCATTTGATAAGACCGAAAATAACCGTTTTTGCTTCGGCACTCTTAAAGGGAAGATAAAGGCTTCTGATGATTTTGATGAGCCGTTATCTGATGAACTGCTTGCTGATTTTGAGTCTGATCTGTAATGCGCGTCCTGCTTGATACTCACATTATCATCTGGGCGCTTTTGGATTCTGAAAACCTGTCTGCCGATGCGAGAAAGATGATTGAGGGCGCTAGCCAGATCTATGTCAGTTCGGCTTCGATCTGGGAGATGTCGATTAAGATGGGGCTGGGTAAACTGGAGGTTGATCTCGACGAGGTAATTCATGAGTTGCACCGAATGGGGGTGACTGAGTTGCCTGTTAGCTGGGCGCATTGCAATCAACTCAAACAGTTGCCGGATCATCATCGTGATCCTTTTGACAGGATGCTGATTTCTCAGGCGATGAGTGAACCCCTTGCTTTGATAACCCATGATAAAACCCTCTCCCTATACTCCGACCTGGTTCGTCTGGTGTGAGTCTGTTTCCAAACTCGCTTTTTTCACAACATCAAACATAAAATCCAGCGCCTTGTGCGTCGCAAAGTTCTGTAGGCATTGCTGTCTGAACTCCTGTTCTGTTGCGCCCTCTTTTGCACAGATAAAAGCCCACGGAAGAATTAACGTATCCTTGACCAGATCTGCTACATCAAAAACCAGGGCACCTCGCCGGGTTTTGCCGTGCATCACAGCAAAGCCGTGAGGGATCCCAAGAACCCATAGCGTGGTAGCAGCCAGTCCATAAGCCAGGTAGTTGCCGTGGTTTAGAAAAGCATTGGCATCATCCGCGCCATCATGTTGTCGGGTAAAACCATCACCTCCTGTTTTTGCCACCGCAATTTTGTATAACGATTTGGTGAGTTTTGCCTCTGTGGTCAGAAGTCGGGTTACGCTCTCGCAGTGGTCTATCTGGCTGGCGTACTGCCCGATGGTGTTCTCAATGGATTCATCTTCCATCGAAAATCCCTGTTGGCGTAACTCTGGATCTTTGCTCCAGACCCGTTGCATATATTCCAGTCGTGCATGCTGGAATGCTTTGGCGACACTCAGTCGCTTTTCGTCATCAAACCAGAAGCCTAGCCATCCCTGTACATATTCTGTGGGGCGATATTCACTCTGTGGGGATAACCATTCGATCTCGGTTGCCATCAGTAGCGGTGTACCTCCACCACCGCTAAAGCCAACCATCACTCCGGCCTGTGCCAACATTCGCATGGCTGCCTGGGTGATTGAGGTGCCTGTGCCAAGCAGGATGCAGGTGGTGTTGGCTATGGGAATGTTCCAGTACTGATTTTCGTTTTTGGCTTCGGTCAGGTAGAGCACCCTGCCATCCTTCTGCATCACCCGACAATGCTCCAGATAATAGATATTGGCACGTTTGGAGTGCAGTATGGCTTTAAGGTCGGTGAGTTGTTCCATGTCATTTTCCTCCGGCTTTGCCTATTCACTGCCACCCATGTTTAGACCGATGAATAGCCCAAACAGAAACAGTGGTGCGCTGTTTGTCTTGCTATGGACGACAACTTCACCTGATGTACCACCGAAAATCAGCAATATCACCCACAACAGTAGACCGATCAGAAAACTGTCAAACAGGCTACCGATACCATAGGCAATAATTGCATTCAGAAATAGTCCCATTAACTGCTCCGTTTTGTCACACTTCCATTTCTTATACCCCCCCACAGGGTCTATCCATGACCCTGCCATCCATTATTTTTAATATTTTTTCAGCGCTGCCTTTAGCTCTGCCCTCACCTGCTCGCGCAGTGTTTCGGGTTCCAGCACTTCGACCTCTGCGCCATGTTTGAGAATTTCGCGGATAAGCTCGGTTGGGTTGCCATAGGGAACCTTCAGGATATAGCCGCCATCCCTCTGTACCTCGCCCTCCTGCTGCGGGTGCCACTGTTCGTCAGCAACCCAGCGGGCGGCGGTGTTTGAAAACATTAGTACGGCTGTTTGCTGAACTGACCCTGCAAAAATACCGAATGTTTGTGTGAAATGTTCGTCCATCTCCCTGTCGGAAATATCCTTTGCTTCGATATCGGCAATAAAGGTGGGTTTGATCCTGTCGAGTGAGAAGATGCGTAGTTCATTTTGTAAGTGACACCACGCATCCAGATACCAGTTGTCCCGATAGTAGATTAACCGTTGTGGTGAGAGCATGCGATCTGTGGTCTTGTCTTTGCTGCGACTATGGTAGAGCACATTGATCTGCTGTCGATTAACCAGCGCGGTTGTGATCTTCTTAAAATCGGCTGCATCAGTCGGACGTACCGCTGATTGCAGAATGCGCACCCTTTTAGCAACCTCGCCCTTGCCGGAGACCTTGTCTTTTAACAGCGTCTCTATCCGGTTTCTAAAAGCGCCAACGCTATCGTTGAGTAGCCCTGGCTGTATGTCGCTCAGGAGCTTATGGGTGGTGATCAGCGCAAACAGCTCGTCGGAGTTAAACCATAACCCGGGTATTTCAAACGGGCGCTCGCCTGATTCCTGATTGTAATAGTAGCCGCCAAGTTCGTGATTGTAGTCAATCGGCGCATCAAGAAATATACGCATATCCCTGATGGTTCGTTTAATGGTGGATTCGTTTGAATCCAGTTCTTCTTCCAGTGTTATACGTGACACCGGCATCCTCCTGGATGAGAGGATTTTGTGTACTCTCAAGATGCGTTCAAATCGATCCATTCCATTTTCCCTGTGATTGATTATTCGCTGAATGAATCGTTTATATCAGGCGTACCACCCGTTTTCAATGGATAGTTGACTGGTGCTGACACAAAAAAGGCTCCGATAATATTCGGGGCCTTTTGAGTGATATGCGCTGTAACTATCGCGCAGTTTGTTTGTGATTGAACGGTTTATCCCTCGTCTGCTGGTTTTCCTGCGATTCGCTTTTTGCCTGATAACATGGCTGATGCAAGTCCTGAACTTCCGGTTAGTTCTGCCTTAACTACTGCGGCAATGTGAAGCAATACCACAAACATCAGAACATAGGATAGGTAGATGTGCAGTGTGCCTATTGGCTTTTTGAATGCTGCTACTGCGTTGTACTTTTCACTATCGACATACGTTTTATCATAAGGCTTGAGTGTTGCTGGGTTGACTCCCTCTTTTGCAACATAGCTTGCCACTGAAGAACCAAATGGTGGGAAGTAGATATCGGTTCCGGCGCGAACAAGACCTGATACCGCCATCACTATCAAGAAAAGATACATCACTACGATTGACAGCTTTCCCGCAGGATTATGTCCAATGTATTGTTTAGGTGTTCCTGCCTTAACGGATGCCAGATAGGTTTTCAGTTCTGCTGCAAACCCTTTCCCCGGAAGAATTGCTGACCAGCGCGCATTTTGGTTGCCGATAAAGCCCCAAACCAATCGCCACAACAGGTTTGCTGCAAAAATGTAACCAATAATTACGTGTAGCTCTTTTAATGCGATCTTGGCCTCCATGCTTTGAATCCCAAGCGCGCTTTTGTTGAGCATTATTAAGCCAACAAACATCAGCATGATGACGGCAAACACATTAATCCAGTGAAACAGACGGGTTGGCAGATCCCACACGCTGTACTCTTTCACACTAATTTCACTCATAAATCACCTCAGCGATAGTCGAGCGCAACCACTGCGCTTTTAATGGAGATGATGTTACGAGGCGTGAATGAAATCAGAATGAATGAAGACTTAAATCGATATTAATTATCGACTTTATTCCTCTTCTAAGTGTGTTTTTAACTGTTTTCTTAGCGCTGACGGCAGTCCGGTGATGGTGAGTGTGTCGTTCTCGGCTTGATAGTAGACCTTATGGTTGAGCTGGAACGATGAGAAACTGATCGCAAGGTCTTTATCGCGTCCTGCAAACTTTACATAGCGTTGGAGTTTGCGTCTGTCCATCATGAGTTCTTCGCCCGCTTCTGGCCGGAAGTCGTTCATGGTTTTGATAAAGGCATCTCCATCTATGCCATCAATTTCACTGGTGAGTTCGCGGTAGTTTACCGGCTCATCTCGTTGATCTTGTGATAGACAAAAATCAATAACGTGGTTTTTAAACTCGGTGGCTTGCTCTTGTGGGATTGTTTTGGAATAGGCATCCACTCCTTGCAAAAACGCCTGGGTGTCTTCTGCTTTATTAAGCCCGTTGGCAAACCCGGTGAGTTCATTAAAGATTTCGAGTAGGCGTTTATCACCTTTGGGTGGCAACATGGATAGATAGACGTAGTTATCGTGTTGTTTCCATTCTGTGAGATCTACCTTGATCCCAAATAGTGATGCGCCGGTATCCACCACCTCTGAACGGATGATCTCCATCTGTGGATTGAGGGTGATCATCTCATTACGGCGGTGCACAAAGATGTAGAAGTTTTGCTGCTCGTCGCTCTGTTCGAGAAAGAAACTAATATCAGCATTCAGCTCGACCTTCTGCTCTTCTAATCGTGTTTTCAGGCGCTCCATCAATGCTGAGGTCATCTCAACATAATTACTACGATTGGCAAAATAGGCATCAAGCTCAAACTGCAATAGTGATGGCGACCCTTCGTTGTTAAATGTGCCGTGCTCACGGGTAATTCTGGCTAAAAAGCTGCGCTTTAACTCCGCAAAAAGGGTTTCACTATAATCATTGAGCGGCTGTAGCTCTTCTCGAAGATTGAGTTCACTAATCTGACCTGGCTCAGTTTTTATATGGTGGACAATTACACTATCGATGGGCATGGCTTCTCTTTTTTTGCAGTTATTCCTGATTCTCTTATTCTACCTGTGGGTGAATCCGTTTTGAAAAAAATTTGGATAAGTATTGTTGATACCTTTTGGATTATGCTCTTGCAGAGACGCAAAGAAGAACAACTAGGCTGAATGAGTGGCTCTTCTGCTGATCTCGGTATTATGACGTCCATCGCTGTCCACCACTCTTTACTTTCTGTGCCAGAGTTCTTCTAGTCAGAGCCTTTCTCCGATCATTGAGCTATATTACTATCTCTCCAGTGCCGGTGTAGCTCAGTTGGTAGAGCAACTGATTCGTAATCAGTAGGTCTGCGGTTCAATTCCGCACTCCGGCACCATTTTAAGATTTGCTCTGACGAAACGAACATGCTGCGGTATAATCCCGCCTCTTTGACAACCCTAATTAGACTCTAAACAGCATGAACTTCATCGAAACACGCGGAAATGACGGCCAGAAACCAGTCTCGGTAAGCTTTTCTACAGCGATTTTAAGCCCAATGTCCTCTTTTGGTGGCATCTACTCTCCTGAGTCGCTACCAGAACTGGGTCTCGATTTTCTAAAGAGTCATCTTCAAAGCAGTTACAAAACTCTGGCCAGGAGTGTTCTTGATGCCTTTGAGATCGATATCGATCCGCAGGTCATTGATGAGGCGCTGGCAACCTACGATGCGTTTGACGATCCCAACAACCCGGTTCCTGTCGTGAAGGTGATGGAGGATCTGTTTGTAAGCGAGCTTTATCATGGCCCGACTCGCGCATTTAAGGATATGGCACTTCAACCCTTCGGTGTGGTGCTCTCATCCCTGGCCAAGTCACGAAATGAACACTACCTTATTATGGCGGCAACCAGTGGTGACACCGGCCCCGCGGCACTTGATACCTTCCGCAACCGTGATAATGTCAAGGTTGCCTGTCTCTATCCTGACGGTGGCACCTCTGATGTCCAGCGTCTGCAAATGGTTACCGAAGACGCGAAAAATCTGAAGGTGATCGGGATCCACGGCAATTTTGATGATGCGCAAAGTGCATTAAAAAGGTTGCTCTCTTCTGATACCTTTCGGGAGACACTAAAGCAGCGTAATACCCTGCTCTCGGCTGCGAATTCGGTTAATTTTGGTCGTATCATCTTCCAGCAGATCTACCATATTCACAGCTATCTTGAACTGGTGCGTCAGGGCGAGATTGCACTTGGCGAGAAGGTCTACCTCAATGTACCCAGTGGTAACTTTGGTAATGCTCTGGGTGGTTATTACGCCATGAAGATGGGTCTGCCTGTAGAGAAGATCCTGATCGCCTCTAATCGCAACAATGTTTTGACCGACTGGATCACTACTGGCCGGTATGATCTCAATGTCAGGAGTCTGATTAACACCACCTCTCCGGCGATGGATATTCTCAAGTCGTCCAATATTGAGCGCATTATCTTTGATATGTTTGGTCAACAGCGTACCAAGGAGTTGATGTCGCAGCTTGATAGTGACAATGCCTTTATCCACAGCGCTGAGGAGTTAGCGAGGATTCAGGCCATATTTGCTGCCGACTCCTGTGATGACAATGAAGGAAAGGCCTACATTCAGAGCGCATTTAATAATGGTTACCTGATGGATCCACACACAGCAACCTGCTTTAAGGCGCATGAAACCTGCCGTGACAAGCCATTAAAGAGCATTGTTTACTCAACCGCTGAATGGACCAAATTCTCCCCGACCATTGCCAATGCGCTGACGGGTGAGGTCGATACCCACGATATTGATGCTCTTAAATCAATTGCAAAGACTGCAAATAAAGCAATCCCGGAGCGCATTAGTTCGTTATTTGATATGGAGATCAATCAGAAGACGCTAATCAACAAGGATGATATTGAGCAGGAAGTTTTGACCTTTATTTGATATTTACAGGGTAAAAAAAGTCCGATAGACAATCTCGGACACCTGTTTTATTGAGTGCTAGAGCTTATCCGGTCTTACCAGCATTCTGTCGAAGTTGAGAATATGGTCTTTAACAACAGATTGAATCGATTTAAGTAGCTCTTCGCTGTTTTGATCGTTAAGCGTCTTCTTTAATTCGTTGAGTACCTTGGTCAGCCTGGTATGTTCCTCAATATGCTCCCTTGTCATATTAAGTGTTTTCCTTTTGCAGATTGAGACCTCACTTTTGAAGTGACGCTTTAACACCCTTATCAACCGCTGCACTACCACCACCTGGTCTATCTTTGTGTGGAATGCCTCTTCAATCAACGCATCGATCTCGTTATGTTCACGATCGATCTCTGGCACAAAGGTGCTCATCATTCCGTAATAGTTCAGTGTAATGTCTTCAGCGAATACAATGCCTAACTCTTTGTGTTGCTTGGCTTTATACATTGCCATATCCGCTTCACGGATAACCAGAGCCGATGCAATACGCGACTTATCAAGCACCTTAACACCGATACTACAGGTGATATCAAAGCGATGACCATAGATGAAAAATGGTTCCTTAATCACCTTCAGAAGTTTGTTGGCAATCGCATAGATATGGGTCTTTGCGTCACCGGTATTCTCTCCAATATTCTGTAAAAGCAGAACAAACTCATCACCACCGATTCGGCATATAACATCTTCTGAGCGAAAGCGATCACGAAGTCGTTCAGCAATCTCCTTAAGCACGGTATCGCCGACCTCATGTCCATGAAGATCATTCACCTCTTTAAATCCATCAAGGTCAAAATAGAGTAATGCTCCAATCTGCTTGTATCGTTCATGTCCAGCCAGGCTCTTGTCAAGATAGTCGCTGAGGAAACGTCTGTTGGGTAGATGGGTCAGCGGATCTTCCATGGCTAATGATTGCTGTCTTTCGATTTCGCTGGATCCTTTACGAAGAAGCGGCGAGATCACAAAAAACATAATGACAGGAATACCTACAAGACAGAGGAGAACCACATCGATGATGATGCCACTATATGAGTCTATCCCTTTCAGGCCGGTGATCACGATCATGATCGTCAACTCAATTAGGGCGACAGCCAGCATCACCTTTAATGTAATAACCAGTGGTTCTTTGTAGTGATGAATATCAATTTTCATTTTCTGTGATATCGCTATAAGGCAGCATTAAGGAGAGCCAGATAAAATTGTAAGAAAAGTCATTGCGAACAAAGTGAACGATTGCATGGAAGCAGGAGGTAGAGCAATGCAGTCGTCGTAATGTCCACTTAATCAGAATCTCCTTAGGTACATATTATGATAGAAAGAAGATAAAAAACACGGTTGCTCAATCTGTCGGTGTAATCTATATATTAGTCAATAATCCACTCTTTGCTAACACAGATGCTCCATATTAGCGCACGCTTGATTACCTATACTCAAAACTTTTTCATCAATCGTTATCATCTCAAGTCCAAAGTTATGGTTGATAATAGCAACCTCTAGTCCCAGAATAGGTCACAGAATTGATAAGTAGAGCGGCATGGTTAGCATCGAAACACTCCTGAACAAATGGAATAATGATCCCTATAACCTTCTCCAGATCTTGATCGAGATTGAGCAGCACGATCATTACATATCCAAGGATGCCATTCACAATCTCAGTGTTCAACTCGCCATTCCAGCGAATGAGATTATCGGGGTCATTGAGTTCTATTCGTTTTTACACCTTCAGCCAACAGCGAGATATAGCTTTCTGTTCAGCGACAACTTTACAGATCAGCTCGCCGGAAGTCGTGAGCTCGCAGCGAGGCTGGCAGAGAACCTCGGGGTTGAGCAATCAGATAACTCCAGTGGCATTGCATCAGTCGGTTTCACCTCATGCACCGGTATGGGTGATCAGGCACCTGCTCTTCTGATTCATGGCAGACCCATTCCCCGGCTTACGACTCAAACGATTGATCAGATCTCGTCCCTGGTAAAATCTGAAACCCCACTTAAGCAGTGGCCAGAGACGTTATTTGAAGTCCATGCGGGGATCAAACACACTGATCGATTGCTTAACACTCAGTTAACCGCTGGAGCCGCGATTGAAGCTGCCATCACCAGGGGTTCTGATGCGATTATGGATGAACTGGATCAGTCAGGGCTTCGAGGACGTGGCGGCGCTGGATTTACAACTGCGCTTAAGTGGCGGTTATGCCGTGATAGCAAAGCAGATCAACACTATGTTGTTTGTAATGCGGATGAGGGGGAGCCAGGCACCTTTAAAGACCGTCTTTTACTCCAGCAATATGCAGATCGGGTGGTTGAAGGCATGACCGCTTGCGCCATCACTACCGGAGCTACCGAAGGCTTTATCTATCTTCGCGGGGAGTACCGCTATTTACTCGATTCACTCGAATCACTTCTTGAACAGAGACGTATGAATGGCCTTCTCGGACAAAATATTCTGGGGCATGACGGAATCAATTTTGATATTCACATCCATCTTGGTGCCGGGGCTTATATCTGCGGTGAAGAGTCGGCGTTAATTGAATCGCTTGAAGGAAAACGCGGTCATCCGCGCAATCGCCCCCCGTTTCCTGTGAGTCACGGCTATCGGGGTAAACCAACGGTGGTGAATAATGTTGAAACCTTTGTTGCCGCAGCGATGATTACCTTTCATGGTGCGATGTGGTTTAACTGCTGTGGCACCGAATCATCCTGCGGCACCAAGCTACTCAGTATCTCTGGTGATTGCGACAAGCCCGGTATCTATGAGTTTCCCTACGGCACATCGATAAAGACAATTCTTGATCATTGCGGTGCAAAGAACACCCAGGCGGTTCAGGTGGCCGGTGCTGCGGGGGTGACGATTCCCCCTGCCGAGTTTGATCGCACCATCGCATGTGAAGACATCGCCAGTGGTGGCTCATTTATGGTGATCAACCAGGAGCGCGATCTATTACAGATGGTGAAAAACTTCTGCCAGTTTTTTGTGCATGAGAGCTGTGGGTTTTGCACCCCATGTCGTGTGGGAACGACCCAGATCAATATGCTGATGGAGAAGATCATCAATGGACATGGCACCCATGCTGATATTGAGGTAATGCAAACGATTGCTGATTCGATGAATCGAATGAGCCACTGTGGTCTCGGAAGTACCGCATCCAAACCTTTCACCGAAACGATCACCAAGTTCGGCGATCTTTATGAACAACGATTTAAACACACCCGTTTTGAGCCGGCTTTTGATCTTGATGCCTCTTTAAGTGAAGCAAGAGCGATCACTGGCCGTGATGATGCAAAAGCGCATCTTAAAGGGGGTGGCGTATGATTAATCATTTAACCATTGATGGACATAAAATCTCTTTCCGCGATGGTGATACGATTATGGATGCCGCTATGGCTGCCGGGATCTATATCCCACATCTTTGTCATAACCCTGAACTCAAACCCCACGGGAGCTGCCGTCTATGCACGGTGAAAGCCAATGGTAGAAATGTGGCGGCCTGTACCACACCGGCGGTTGATGGATGCACTATTGAGAATAACAGCGATGAATTAAATTCCTTACGCAGAACGCTGCTGCAACTTCTATTTGTCGAGGGCAACCATGTCTGTCCCGGATGTATAAAGAGTGGTGGATGTCAGCTTCAGGCCGTTGCCTACTATTGCAAAATGCTCGCTCCTGAATTTACTCATCTTTACCCAACGCGTGATGTGGATGCGTCACACCCAGATCTGTTGATCGACTTTAACCGCTGTATTTTGTGTGAACAGTGTGTACGCGCAAGTCGGGATATCGATAATAAACGTATCTTTGCGATCACTGGCCGTGGGCTTAATAGTCGGCTCATTATTAACTCCGAATCGGGTCTGCTTGGTGATAGTGATTTTAGTGCGGATGACCGTGCGGCTAACATCTGTCCGGTGGGTGCGATCCTGCCAAAACATCAAGGCTATGAAACACCTATTGGTAAACGCCTCTATGATAAAAAACCTGTCAGTATGATGGGTGATGTTACCGATCATCGTGGAGAGAAATGATGAGTGCTCGAATCAAGGTCTCTACCGTTTCGCTTGCAGGCTGTTTTGGTTGTCATATGTCGTTATTGGATATTGATGAACGCATCATTGAGCTTTCACAACTTGTTGAATTTACCCGTACCCCGCTAACCGATATCAAAGCGATAGTATCTTCAGATATTGGCATTATTGAAGGGGGTGTCTGTAATGCAGAGAATGTTGAGGTGTTAAAAGAGTTCAGACGACAGTGTAAAACGATTGTTGCTATCGGTGCGTGTGCCATTACCGGTGGCATCCCTTCACTTCGAAACCACTATACTTTAAAGGCGTGTATTGAGGAGTCCTACCTTGATGGGATTGGTGTCGAAAACCCGCATATTCCCGATGATCCGGAGTTACCGCTACTACTGAATAAGGTTCATCCGATCCATGAGGTGGTTAAGGTCGACTATTTCTTGCCTGGATGCCCTCCTCCTGCCGATACCATTTGGACCTTCCTAGAAGAGCTGATTTCTGGAAAAGAGATCGCCTTCACCTACCAGCAGATCCATTATGACTAATCACAGTAAATCCATCGATCAACTCGAAACCGCGACAAATCCTGAGAAACTACGCCGTGTTGTAATTGACCCGGTAACGCGGGTTGAGGGGCATGGCAAGGTGTCTCTGTTGCTTGATGAGAATAATAGAGTTGCACAGGCAAGACTCCATATCGTTGAATTTCGCGGCTTTGAGAAGTTTATTCAGGGAAGACCCTATTGGGAGTTGCCGGTATTGGTTCAGCGCCTTTGCGGTATCTGTCCGGTTAGCCATAACCTTGCTGCATCCAAGGCGATTGATCAGATTGTTGGTGTTGATCAGTTGCCACCTACCGCTGAGAAGATCAGACGTCTGATGCATTTGGGTCAGATTTTGCAGTCACACGCCTTACACTTTTTCCATCTAGCATCACCAGATCTATTGTTTGGATATGATGATGCTGTAGCTCATCGTAATATTATCGGTGTTTTATCCGATCACCCTGAGATTGCTAAGCAGGGCGTACTGCTACGGAAGTTTGGTCAGGAGATCATTCGGATTACCTCGGGTAAACGGGTGCATGGTACTGGCTCGGTTCCCGGTGGTGTCAATAAATCGTTAACCAGGGATGAATGCCGATTGATCCTAAGTGACGTGGATCAAATGATTGACTGGAGCCAGCAGGCGCTCTCTTTAGCGAAACGACTATTTCTGGATCAACTTGAGACAACTCAGTCATTCGCGCTTATCAACACCAATATGGTAAGTCTGGTAAAACCAGATGGTGGGTTTGATCTTTACCATGGTGATCTGCGTGCCAAATCACCTGACGGTTCAATCATCTTTGACCATGTTGATTATCGGAACTACAACGACTATATCCATGAACAGGTTAAACCATGGAGCTACATGAAGTTCCCTTACTTGCGCTCTCAAGGTTACGACGATGGCTCCTACCGCGTTGGCCCGCTTGCTCGAATCAATAATTGTGATTATCTACCGACTCCTCTTGCTGAGGCGGCTCGTGTTGAGTTTCGACAATTTGCCGATGGCGGTTTAGTGCAATCCACTCTGGCCTACCACTGGGCACGAATGATTGAACTACTCTACTGTGCTGAGGAGATTAAGGCACTGATTGTTGACCCTGATCTGCTCGGCAACACATTAAAAGACAAGGGTTCGTTACGCAACGAAGGTATCGGTGTGATTGAGGCTCCACGGGGCACACTATTCCATCACTATCAAATCAATGACGATGGTCTTGTCACCAAAGCAAACTTAATCGTCTCAACAACGAACAATAATCGCGCAATGAACCAATCGATTCGTCATGTTGCAAACGCTATCTTTGATGGCAACGAGGTAACTGAGCCGATGTTAAATCAAATCGAGGTTGCAATCCGGGCTTATGACCCTTGCCTCTCGTGTGCAACTCACGCACTTGGAAAGATGCCTCTGGAGGTTGAGCTGCTTGATCATAACGGCAATCTTCAGGATCGACTTTTGCGTCAGAGCGATGGTGTTTTCATTAAAGGGTGTAATGTCAGTTAAACCGCTACTCTTCTTTGGATATGGCAATCCATCGCGGGGTGATGATGCTGTCGGCCCGATCATTATTGAACGACTATTAGAAGAGCCTCGGTTTAAACGCTATATCGACCGTTTTGATGCCCTAACAGATTATCAGCTACAGATTGAACACAGTGTTGATATGCATCAACGCAAGCAGGTTATCTTTATTGATGCCATCATCGGCCAAACCGAACCCTTTCTATTTACACGTATTAATGCGAACGAAGATCGCAGCTACACTACCCATGCACTCTCGCCACAAGCCTTAATGTCGGTATATCAACAGGTATATCACTTACCACCAGCGCCAACCTATCTACTCTCAATTCAATCGACACAATTTGAGTTGGGCACAACCATTAGCGATATCAGCGCCAGTGCAATAGAACAGGCTATGCTATATATCGAATCGAGCTTGTTGAGAGATAATCTCTTTATCAAGTAAATTCATCTCCGATTAAACTGTGATGAATATCATCGTCAGCATCAATCCGGGCGGAAACCATGGTGGATAACACTCCAATTATTAACATTAACAGTGAACAATTAATAAGACGGCTGTTTATCGGGTGTGTTGTTATCGAAATGGCTTTGGTCATCTTTGATCTCACGATTAATTTTGCATCGTGGAGTGATCATTTCCTGATTCAGCGCATGTTCAATATTGCTCGTGAAGATAGTATCGCCTCTTGGTTTGGCACAACCCAAACCTTTGTTGCGGCTTTAACCCTGTTTTTGATCTATCGCATCAATTGCGAACAACCAAATCGTTCTGTTCGCCTGAGCTGGTTAGTGCTGGCGCTATTCTTTCTCTATCTTGCATTCGATGACGGGGTTCAGCTCCATGAACGCGTCGGCTCATTCATCCACACCACCTTTGGTGGACGAGATAATCCGATCTCAGACTCCACACTGCTTAACCAGTTCCCGAGTTTTACCTGGCAACTCTTCTTTCTACCGATATTTGTTTTGATTGGTCTATATATGTTTTATTTTTTATGGACAACCGTTAATACGGTCAATCAAAGAATGGTGCTGGTGTCAGCATTTGCATTATTGAGCCTTGGTGTGGTTTTAGACTTTTTTGAAGGGTTAAGTCAGGAACACCCCTTAAACATCTATACCTGGATGATCCGCCATTTTGAACTATCTGTTCTCTCTGAATCTGTTTTTAATAGCGATCCTTTTGAGATGTTGCAGCATTTTTCGCGTGTTATTGAAGAGTTCGTGGAGATGTTTGCTTTTACACTATTGTGGATGCTCTTCCTTCAACACCTGACGACCCAATCAAAGCGCTTCACCATCCAATTCGATTGATGTTGTTAAGGCATGATGACCGCGCTCTTCCCTGGAAAATAACTCGTTTTATATGGAATAGAGACCGTTATACGCGCCATGTTTAACTCCGCCTCTGGCTCCATTGCAATTGCGACAACTTTACCGGCTACGGTATCAGTGCCAATCTTCACATTAACTGCTGAGTTTAGCTTAAACTTTTTTGCCTCTGACGCCCTGACCATAGACTCAACACCAAAGTATTGACTGTCTGCAATGACCACAACCGTACGATTCTCAACCTGGGTATTTATAAATTGATGTGGTTGCACCTTAACCTGGAGAATTCGCGCCTCAAAGGGCGCAATAACTTGGCTTTGTGCTAATTGCTGTTTTGCCAGTTGATACTCCGCTTCAATCTGTAGCTGGTTACTCTGCTCTTTGATAAAAGCCGCTTCGGCCAGCACTAAATCATGTTCTGATATTAGCGTTCGCTCATAAAGTTCTTTTGAACGCACTAGTTCCCGCTCGGCTTCTTCCATTAGCATCAGCGCTTGTCTCTTTTGAGCTGTTCTGAATTTATAGTTGGCATTAAAAACTGATGGATCGAGCTCGATTAAACGATCACCCTTATTCACCATCTGTCCGGCAACAACATTCACCTTTGTAACTACTCCAGATTGCGCAAGTGATAGCTCAGTAGGGTTAAACCAGTTCAGCTTCCCGTTATATTCATCTGCAACAGCAATTTGAAAAGGCAGCACCGTGAACGACGCCAGTAACAACCAATTACGCATATTCATTGTCTCTCTCCACAACATTAGTTCGACTCCGTGCTGTTTAGCATGTCGATCTGATTTGCCGTTAATAACCTTAAATTTTCCCAAGCGAGTGTGGCATCGAATTCGATTTTTGCCTCTTGAAGCTGTACCTCAGAGAGTTTCACCATTGCATCGCCTAAATCTGCCTGAAACTCCAGTTCGTAATTTGCACGGCTGCGATCTAGGTATAGCTCTCTAAACTCTCTTTGCTTCTCAATCTCACGAGATTTAAGCTTGAGTTGTTTTAATTGCAGATAAGTGTTTAAAACATCCTGCATCAGTGTACGTTGATAGATGTCGCGCTGTGATTTGATTTGATTATATTTCGCAGTTGCCTGTGCAACTCCTGCACTCTGTTTTCCGCCATCAATAATCGGCACCGATACCGAAAGACCGATACGAAAGCTATCTGATGATCCGAGTTGCCTGGATTGATCTGCAACCTCGATCTCACCAATCACATCAGGATATGCACTCTGTTTCGCCGCACCAATTGTGATCGAAGCTGCATTGAGCTTTTCATTTAGGGCTAGAAGCACTCTATTATGGTTAAGCACTATTTTTTTTAGAGTTTCGAACTCCGGTACGGTTTGCCATACTTTTGACAATTGCGGTCTTGATAGGTCTGACGGCATATCGTCAGGACGATTTAACACAAAGGCCAGTTGCGCTCTCGTTGCCCGTTGTTGTCCTTGACTCTGATCACGCTTTGCCAAGGCCGCTTGAACCAGAGCATCCTGCTCAAATAGTTCGATATCTGAGACCTGACCCAACTGATTTCGCTCCTGGAGTTTATTAAAACGGATATAGACAATAGCCAACTCTTCGTTATCACGGTCATATTGAAGATCTGCTAACAGCACATCAAAAAACCGGCGCATAATCTCAAGCCGTCGCTCTTTATAGGCGTGCTCGATGTAGAGTTCGCTCTGTTTTACGCCCAATGATGCAGCCTCAACCAGTGCATCACGTCCACTAAAATCGTATAAACTTTTGCTTAGATTCAGAGAAACCCGATGGTCATCCACAATGGAATCTGTTGTTGCAATCGTGGTAGCAGGTTTTGACCAGCGAAGCCGACCATTTAAGGTTAATGATAGGTTTGCATCAGCTTCAATACTCTTTTGTGATGCAACGGCGAGCGCTTTGTCGGCAACCAAATTTTGAATATCGGGTATAGCGCTATCATCGGCAAGGCTAAGAGCATACTCAAGCGTTAGAGGTGATGGCAGAGGTGATTGTAAATCTTGTGCATTTACAGCAGATACGAGAAGAGCACTCAACACAAGATAGGTAAATCTTTCCATTAATGTCACTCTACCCTAAAGCGTTACATCTTCTGTGCTTTGCGCTTTTCACGCTTAAAACGCGTAAAGCGCATAGTCTTGTAGTGATCATCAACCACATATTCCCCCATCCATAAAAACTCTTCAGGGTCTAAGGTTCTTCCGGTATATCGATGAATTATCTCACCATTTAAATCAAAAAAGGCCGTCACTGGTGTGGCTCGAACCTTGTACTGCTGAGATGACATCGCCTTTTGGGTTGTCTGATTTCCTTTAAAGTCCGTAACCTCAATATCGCCTTCAATATCGACCTTTAATATCCTGAAGTGCTTCCGGTAGTATTCTTGAACCTCAACCGAGTTTAGAACCTTTGTTTTCATGAAGTGACAGAATGGACACTCATCCATTTCAAAAAAGATAAGAACCCCTTTTTTACCCTCTTCTTTAGCGATCTCCAGCTCTTCTGAGAAGTCGCCGAAGCTCTCCTGAAAAAAGTACTGACCAGGATCCCGTGTCGGTGCAGCAAAGCCCGTTGATGAAAGCGTGATGATAAATGTGAATAATATTATCTTTAGTTTGTTAGACATCACTTTACCTCTTGTTTGCCACTTTTTCTGCCAACAACTGTGCTAAATATGAAAGATCAGCAAGACCAATCAATTCATTGGCTTTTATTCATGTATGTCTCGATCATCTCAGCCGTTATCGATCCAGACTGTGAAGCGACAACCTTACCTTCCGGGGATACCAGATATGTTGTCGGCAACCCGGGAATCGTACCAACAAGTTGTGTCCTTTTGGTATTGGGGATTACCGTATATGAGATCATATTTTCATCAACAAAGGCCTTTAATCGGGAGACCTTAAGATTCTCCATATTAAATCCGAGTACTACAGCATCCCTATCCTTGTGGTCTTCATGAAATAGAACTAACTCAGGGATCTCTTCAAGACAGGGAGGACACCATGTCGCCCAGTAGTTAACAACCACCCATTTGCCACGATAGTCCGAGAGTTTGCCCTGATCGCCGTTGATATCCTGATAGACTACTTCCGTTGCTGACACAGAATTGATACTTGCGATCAAAACAAATAGTGTAATAAGCCTTTTTAACATGGTGCCTCCGCAATATCGGTGTTTAAAAACAGATCAACATCACGCATTTATTCAAGATTTAAACAAAAAAAGGGTCCAACAAAGGACCCTTTTTGAAACAAGTAGGTGTCGGTTATTCTGAGAGATAAACCTGGTCACTCTCTTCAACATTTCCTAAAGACCATGCTCCACGAGTTTTCGCATGATTGATGGCTGCGTCAATCTCTGCATCACTCATACCACGGGTAATCTCAAGCTCCTGACCAGGAAAAATTAGGTCAGCATCTTTGATTTGATCCCGATTTGCCTTATAGATTAATGGCCATTGGAATGGATTGTCATAGATATCTGACTGTCCAGAGATACTCCAGAGGTTATCACCCTTCTCGACAGTATAATTAGTCACGCCAGCGGCGTTGGCAGCGGCTTGCGCTTCAGCTTCAGCCTTCTCTGCGGCGATTCGATCTGCTTCAGCTTGCTGTGCTGCTTCGTCTTCGGCGGCTCTTTGTTCTGCAACATCAGCACCAGTCGATGAGCTGTCAGCATTTTCAGGTGTACCTGCACATCCAACTGCAAAACCAAGCACCATTAGAACAACTGCCAATCTCTTTAATAATAAAGAAATGTTCATTTTATAATTCTCCGCAAATTCTTTTTTTAAAACTGGCTAAAAACCAGCATAAAACTACACCCCAGCCATCAAAGTGTCAAGGAATAACAATGGATTAGCACCGAAATCTCAATCAACTTCGAAAACTGTTTGTGTAGGTAAAGATAGATTAATTTCTGTTATGACAATGTGCCTGACTCTACATTTTCACAGGACAGTGATCACAATAATTGAGTTATCCGTAAGCCATCCTACAAAAAATATGAACCGGTGATAATGCTCATGGTTAATTGAACTTGCTGATAGCCTCTTTTACAAGCGGAATGGTTATTGGTCTTTTAGCAGCCATTGAAACCTTGTCGAGTTTATCCAAAAGCGTAAATAGCTGATGAGGATCACGAGGTAAATGGTGAATAATGTATTGAATCACCTCAGAACTCACCTTAAGCCCCTTCATTTGAGCGCGTGAATGGATAGCCTCTGCTTTTTGCAGATCATCCAATGCCTCAAGATGGTATGTCATACCCCAATTAAAGCGAGAGGCGAGATCCTGTAATTGATATTGTAACGATTGAGGTGGCAATGCTGAGGTGACGACGATTCTTTTGTGATTATCACGTAACTGGTTATAGAGATGAAATAATCCCTCCTCCCATTCACGGTTTTGTAACACGGTATCGATATCATCAATCGATACCAAATCGAGCATATCCAATCCTTTTAGCAATTCTGGACCGAAGCTTTTTAACTCGTTTAAAGGCAAGTAGATCGCTTTTAACCCCTGTTGTTCAGCATAATGGCATGTTGCCTGCAAAAGATGGCTCTTTCCGTTCCCATGCTCAGACCAGATAAATATCATCGGCGCTGTTAATGACTGTAGGGATGAGATTAACTCACCATTATTACCTTCATAAAAGCTATTAAAGGTACGTCCCTCATCAAGATAGAGATCCAATGGGATCTGAGCAAATCCTGTCACCTCCATAGTCAGCTTTCCGGTGTGGTATAGAGCGAACTGTTCTTATAATGCCCGTGAAAATAGCGCATAATCACCATAATGACTGCGGCAACAGGAAGTGCAACCAAAACACCAAAGAAGCCAAATAGCTGCCCACCAGCCATCACTGCAAAAATGACTGCGACAGGGTGTAACCCAATCCGCTCCCCGAGAAGTACTGGCGACAAAAACATCCCCTCAATCATTTGTCCGACACCAAACACAATTGCAACGTAGACTACCGGCATCAGTTCATGGAATTGCAATATTGCTGCTATACCGGCACTCACAATTCCGACAATAAAACCAAGATAGGGAACAAAACTGACAATGCCCGCAATCATGCCGAGTAATAGCGATAACTCTAAACCAACAATCGAAAGTCCTATAACGTAGATCACGCCTAATGCAAGCATTACCATTAACTGTCCACGGAAGAATGCACTAATCACCAGATCCGAATCCTTTGCTAACCCAGAAATTATGCCAACGTATTTACGTGGTATTAAATCGTGAATATGTGCAACTAAAATATCCCAGTCACGCAACATATAGAAAGTGATCACAGGAATGAGCACCATATTCATTGCCCAGTTAAGCAAGGTGATGCCTGAACTTGAGATCAAACTCATAATGACATTGATATTGCTTTTATCCTGCTGAAACTGAGTTTGTAACCACTGTTTGACAGTATTGATATCCAGATTACCCAGTTCAATCCCAAGATGTTTTGAAAGCAATGGCTCAAGAAATTGATGAAGCATTGCCAGATACTCGGGAAGTCTGGTGAATAGATAAACGATCTGCCGTTCAACCGATGGAACCAGGATCAAAATAACGATTAACAACGATATAATTAATGTCAGAAATACTGTCACCACAGAGAAGGTTCTGGAGAAACGCAACTCAAGCCGATCAACAAGCGGGTCGCCAATATACGCCAACAACATTCCGATCAAAAAAGGGGTCAAGATTGGCGCAAGTAGCTGAACCAGCCAGGCGATAACAAAAACAATTACTAACCAAAACCATCGTGAACTCATCTAACGCTCCTTATTTGAGATATCGGTAGTAGAGAGCCACTGATGGATACCGAGCCCAATCTTCACCCGCTTCCAGTTTTAGCGCTTCAATCGCCGTCTCATGCTTAACTGATAGATCATCTGAGATTAATAGAACATCGCCAAAATCGATGATCTGCATCACCGCGCCAACCTGCCCTTCAATATCAAGCATAAATCGAGCGTAATCACTCTCAATTTGATGAATTGCAACCTTTTTTACCCCATTAATATCAGAAAGGTAGCGACGAACACTCTCTAAAGCAGAGAAATCTTTAACCGGCTCAACAACAACTTCGAGTTTTTTTACCGTTTTATCCTGGTAGTGCTGTGCGTAAACTGACGCAAGTTGATCTGCGGTTCGGTTAATACCAGAAGCAATCAACAATTCAATCGAACTACTTTGTGACTGCCATTGCAGTCCTGGCATTGAATCCTGAATCAGGATCCACTCCACCTCCCAGACACCAAGATGGTTCTTATGAATACGCCCAACAAGAATCGATTTTGACTGATAGCGTAGCGAAGCCATTTGAACACGATCAATAAAGCCACCCCATATTTCACCAATAGAGATACTGTTTTGATCGGTCAGATCAAGAAGTGGAAGTTGAATAGGTATCGCACGATAATCTGCTGCGTTGTTCACGATTTCCCGGGCAAAGCCTTTATCGTTAGCGCCGACGATTAGCCGCTTACCCTCATCTTCGATCACCAGCCACAGCAGTGTGGAAGGACGAGAACTCCCCCATACAGGAAACCCATTCTCTTTTAAAAGGTTTTCAATACTGGTTTTGTCAAACTGATCTATAAGATAGAGCTTCTTTTGAACCATCACCTCAACACGGTCATCAACCACGCGACCATCATCTAGCGAAAACTCTGACTCCACTTCATGATACTGATATCGCTGAATATAACTACCAGCATTGATAATCGCTTTTTTGATTACAGGGTGATGAAGAGGTGCAGTAGAGCCAGAGATTCTGACCAGAATCTGACTTAATGCCCTTTTGTGAGTATCCAGCCGGGTGCTTCGCTCCCGATCAGCTATCTCTATTTCGACTTTATAAAGTCCCTTCATTTCAACGGCGTGAGTCTGTCCGACGCAAAGCATCAAAATCAGGGGGAGGATAATAACCACTATTGTTCTCATCTGCGGCAACCTAAGACAGCCCATGTTACAAGTCAAGACAGATTGTGACTTACCCCCGTAATTTTCTCCAATGCCATTCTCTCAGTTCAGTGATAGAATGCCGCTTTTTTAAATGATGGAGAACTGAACCTGTGACCTCCCATAACGATTCACAAAAATCTCAGGGGTTAAGTTATCGTGATGCTGGCGTCGATATTGATGCAGGTAATGCATTGATTGATCGTATTAAACCCCACGCCAAACGCACCCAACGCCCTGAAGTTCTCGGCGGACTTGGTGGTTTCGGCGCGCTTTTTGAGATCCCGATTGAGCGTTACAAAAAACCGGTTCTGGTTGCAGGAACCGATGGTGTAGGCACTAAACTCCGACTAGCCATGATGATGAATAAACATGACACCATCGGTATCGACTTGGTGGCGATGTGTGTGAACGATCTCATCGTCCAGGGAGCAGAGCCTCTGTTTTTCCTTGATTACTATGCCACAGGTGCTCTGAATGTTGATGCTGCAACCGATGTTGTAAAGGGTATCGCTGATGGCTGTGAGATCTCAGGCTGTGCACTCACGGGTGGTGAAACTGCTGAAATGCCTGGCATGTATGAGGGTGAGGATTATGATCTCGCCGGTTTCTGTGTCGGTATAGTTGATCGCGATCAAGTTATTGATGGCAGTAAGGTAACCGAAGGTGATGTACTCATTGGTCTGGCATCATCCGGCCCACACTCAAACGGTTACTCGTTAGTGCGTAAGATTATTGAGGTCTCAGGGGCTGATCTAAGTAGCGATTTCAATGGTAAGACCCTCGGCGAAACCCTTCTGACACCAACTCGCATCTATGTTAAGCCGTTGCTTGAATTGATGAAGCAGATCGAAATCAAGGCACTGGCTCATATCACCGGAGGTGGTCTGCCTGAGAACCTACCACGAGTGCTCCCTGATAACACAATGGCTGAGATTGATAGTTCTCGCTGGGAATGGCCGCCAATTTTCAAATGGCTACAACAAAACGGTGCGGTAGAGACCTTTGAAATGTATCGTACCTTTAACTGTGGTATTGGAATGGTGCTTGTTGTTGCCGCTGAAGAGGCTGACAAAACCGTAGCACTACTGAACCAATTCGGTGAGAGTGCAACTGTGATTGGTAAGATCTTGTCTCAAACTGATGGTCCACGAGTTAAGATCGTTTAAACCATGAATGATACAAAGCTGTCGGTTGTGGTACTGATCTCAGGTAACGGATCAAACCTGCAATCGATCATTGATGCTCAAAACAGTGGCATGAACTTTGAGGTTCGAGCGGTGATAAGTAACCGTAGCAATGCTTACGGCCTCGAACGAGCACGACAGGCTGGAATTGATGCCCTGTTTATTGACCCGAAACAGCACACGGATCGGGATATCTTTGATGCCGAATTAATTAAGGCAATCGATCAATATCAACCGGATCTGGTCGCTTTAGCCGGTTTCATGAGAATACTCTCAACCCCGTTTGTTGAACACTACATGGGGCGATTGCTCAATATTCACCCCTCCCTGCTTCCGAAATATCGAGGTCTTCACACCCATGCGCGGGCACTAGCGTCCGGAGATAAATATGCCGGTTGTACAATTCACTTTGTGATACCTGAATTAGATGCAGGACCGATAATCCATCAAACAAAAGTGAAGATAGAACCCAACGACACGCCGGAATCACTCGCCAGCAGAGTCCTTAAAGAGGAGCACCGGATCTACCCGATGGTCATTGACTGGTTTGCACAGGGGCGACTAAAACTGGTCGAGCACCGGGTCGTTATTCTGGATGATCAACCTGTTTCCAATTAGGCTTTTTTCAACTTCCCTGAATCAAATATTAAATCTTCAATCCAATCTGTCTGATATTGGTATTTTTTATATATTTTTGTGAAACATCACTAGTTTTTTAATAGTTTTCGCATTATCTTATATGCATATCCATTATTTTTATATTTGGGCTCTTTTTTAGCACTTATTTCTGAGGTTTGGTCATGCAATTGAATCATTGTAAAACACTTGTAATCGAAGGTATCAAAGAGGATGGTGCCAAATTCAGACCAAGTGACTGGATCGACAGAATCTCAACGTCATTAGGCACTGTGGATAAAAACCGGAAAATTCACTACTCACCTGATGTTCAACCCGCGTCAATTGATGGTAATAAGTGTCTTCTTGTCTCAAGCGAGTTACAAAACAAGGATCCAAACGCATTCGACTTCATTATGAATTTTGCCCACAGCAATAAGCTACGTATCAGCGGTCAGCAGTGTAGTGTCCCGGATATTATCGCAAACGAAGTATAAAACGACACTTCACATACGCCACGACATCGAACTGACACTAACGCGTCCCATATTAAAACTCATACCTGACTCATCATCGTAATGGTGATGAGTTATTCTCTTCAGAATTTGATTTCCAGATCTAAAGCCCTATATTGCAGTTAGGCTTTTTAATTAAGCGCAGTCTAAACAAATGGAGAAAATAGAATGAGTTACGAGCTACCCGCATTACCGTATGCATACGATGTACTTGAGCCGCATATCTCTGCAGAAACACTTGAGTTTCATCATGACAAGCATCATCAAACCTACGTAACCAACCTGAATAATCTCGTTACGGGTACTGAGTTTGAAGGTAAAAGCTTAGAGGAGATCATCAAGTCGGCACCTTCTGGTGGCATCTTTAATAATGCCGCTCAAATATGGAACCATACCTTCTATTGGAATAGCCTTTCAGCCAATGGCGGAGGAGAACCCACTGGAGCACTCGCAGATGCGATCAATAGTGCCTTTGGTTCATTTGATGCATTTAAAGAGAAGTTTTCAACCTCAGCAGCAACCAACTTCGGCTCAGGCTGGACTTGGCTGGTAAAAAATAGTGATGGTTCCGTGGCAATCGTAAACACCAGCAATGCAGGTTGTCCGCTGACCTCAGATCAAACGCCGCTAATCACCTGCGATGTGTGGGAGCATGCTTATTATATTGACTATCGTAATGCACGCCCCAAATACGTTGAAGCATTCTGGAACCTTGTGAATTGGGAGTTTGCGGCTGCAAATTTCGCATAATCGGCACTCTGCTATTTACATCGCCGATAATCTACAAGTAGAATCAATCGTTTCAATTGGCAGTCTCCTTGGGGACTGCCTTTTTGTTTCAAGGTAGATAACCAATGAATAGCTCGTTAATGACAACCTATGCTCGGCTTCCAGTCACCTTTACCAAGGGTGAAGGCGCTCGACTATGGGATACTGAGGGCAATACCTATCTTGATGCACTCTCAGGGATTGCAGTATGCAACCTCGGATACAGTCACCCCAAGGTTACTGAAGCAATTTGCACTCAGGCAGGCCAACTCATCCATACCTCAAATCTTTTTGGTATTAGCCAACAAGAGCAGCTCGGTCAAAAACTGATCTCACTATCTGGAATGGAGCGGGTTTTCTTCGCGAACTCAGGTGCTGAGGCAAATGAAGCGGCGATCAAACTCGCTAGGTTATATGGCAATAATCGTGGTATTGAAAACCCAACGATCATTGTTATGGAGAACAGCTTTCACGGCCGGACGCTTGCAACGCTTTCAGCTACGGGTAATCGTAAGGTACATGCAGGTTTCGAGCCGTTGGTTAGTGGCTTTATTCGCGTGCCATATAACGATATTGACGCAATTAAAAGCGTTGCGAAACACCACAAAAATGTGGCCGCCATTCTCGTTGAACCCATCCAGGGAGAGGGGGGAGTCCGCGTCCCGGCTGAAGATTATCTTGAAGAGATCCGGTCACTTTGTGATGAACATCAATGGCTTATGATGCTTGATGAGATTCAGACCGGTATTGGTCGGACAGGAAAAATGTTCGCATTTCAACATACAAACATCATTCCCGATGTCATGACGCTTGCAAAAGGACTCGGCAATGGTATGCCGATTGGAGCCTGTGTTGCATCAGGAGAGGCAGCAACACTTTTTCATCCTGGAAATCACGGATCAACATTCGGCGGTAACCCTCTGGCATGTGCAACAGCATTAGCTGTCATCGATACGATTTGCGATGAAAGCCTCTATGAAAATGCCGAAGCTTTAGGACTTCAAATGATTACCGATTTTGAGTTAGCTCTTGGTGATCAACCCTATATTGAAGATATTCGTGGTTTAGGGTTGATGATCGGAATTGAACTCGATAGGCCGTGCGGGAATCTGGTAAAGATGGCGCTTGATGAGGGTTTGATCATCAATGTCACTGCTGAATCGGTGATACGCCTACTACCACCACTGATTATTAATCGAGAGACAGCCTCAGAAATTGTGCAAAAGGTTAGTGCATTGATAAGCGCATTCGTCTCCACAAATGATAACGACTAGAGCAATGACACAAACTGTAAGACACTTTTTGACGCTAAAGGATCTAAGCACTGATGAGCTTAACCAGCTTATTCAACGTGCAATCGTGCTGAAGGCTATGCACAAAAGTGGCGAAATCTATGAGCCGTTAAAAAACCGCGTGCTCGGGATGATCTTCGAAAAATCATCCACGCGCACAAGGGTATCGTTTGAATCCGGTATGGCACATTTTGGTGGTCATGCACTATTTTTATCGCCTCGGGATACTCAGTTAGGTCGTGGTGAACCGATTGAAGATAGTGCCCGGGTTATCTCAAGGATGGTTGATGCGGTTATGATCCGCACCTTTGAGCAAGAAAAGCTGGAGACCTTTGCAAGACATTCGAGTGTTCCGGTCATAAATGCGCTAACAGATATGTATCACCCCTGCCAACTTCTCGCTGATGTACAAACCTATGTGGAACATCGCGGAAGCATTCGAGGCAGAACCATCACCTGGATTGGCGATGGCAATAATATGTGCCACTCATACATTAATGCAGCGATTCAATTCGATTTTCAGCTCAATATTGCTTGTCCAAAGGGGTATGAACCCGACAGTTCGCTGCTTGAATCTGCCGGAGATCGGGTATCCATGACACACGATCCCAGAGAAGCTGCCGTTGATGCCGATATGGTCACCACCGATGTCTGGGCCAGCATGGGGCAGGAAGATGAGCAAAACCAGCGAAAGTCTGATTTTGCTGGCTTTTATGTTGATGACCATTTGATGGGGCTGGCAAAAAAAGATGCGATTTTCCTTCATTGTCTCCCGGCACATCGAGGCGAAGAGGTTTCCGCAAGCGTAATCGATGGTGAGCAGAGTGTCGTATGGGATCAAGCAGAAAATCGACTCCATGCCCAAAAAGCACTACTTGAGTTTCTTATCGGTCCAAAAACAAACTAGGTTCTTCTCAGTTTGCCTCAGATATCACACACCCAATTGCTGTGATAATATCAACACCGTCGAAACTATTACGGTCTAACTGAGACAATATGGCAAAGGGATCTTTTCAAAACAAAACGCTCATACCTGCAGTAAAAGCCGTAATACTGCTCACCATTCTTATCCTGACCATTGATTATATGGGTGGTTTTAACCGTCTGGAATGGATTACCTACGATGCGCGAATGAAATACTATCGTGCTGATAAACCGCTTGATAAAGATATCGCTATTGTTCTGATTGATGAGGCCTCACTTCAAGCGCTAAACCCACTTGTAGGCCGTTTTCCATGGCCCCGCTCTGTCTATGCTGATCTTCTCGATTTTTTTGCGATGGGAGGCGCGCATGCAGTCTGTTTCGATATTCTCTTCTCAGAAAATGAAAGAACTGATCATAAAGGTCAACCTTCTCAGAATGATCGGCGCTTTATCTCAGCAACTGAAGAGAACGGTGCAACTTACCATGCGATGCAGGTAATGAGGGAGGGCTTTAAAGATGATGAAAAAGAGTTTTCAAAAAGAGTACTGCCTCCTGAATTTATTGCAAAACATGCACTAAAACGTGCCTCGGGTTTCAAGGATATTGGTAATAACAACTTCCTCCATCCTATTCCTGGCCTATACAAAGCAGCAAAAGGGGTCGGCATTGTTGAGGTTGAACCTGATGCCGATAGTGTCTACCGCAGTGTTCGACTTTTTAGCGTGTTCAACGATAGTGTTTTTCCGGCAATGTCACTCACAGCACAGCTTACGCCAGACAGCGAAATCATCACGAAAGATGACCAAATCATCATTGATGATCAACACTTCATTCCGATAAACGACAATGGCCACTACATGATCAATATGGTTGGCGATATTAAGCCATTCTCGTTCGCCGGTATTCTTGACTCAATTAAGAAGTTAAGAAGTGGTGATGTAGAAAATTTGTTGGTTTACCCTGATGAATTTGAAGGAAAGACCATCTTTGTTGGTGCAAGTGCGATTGGACTCCAGGATCTAAAAACCACCCCGCTCTCGGCAAAGACGCCTGGCGTGTTCCTCCACGCCTCTGTTCTGAGTAATTACCTTGAGAACGATTTCCTTCATCCTCCTAAAAAATATATCACTGAACTAACAACGATTATTCTACTGTTTATTACAATAATCGGTGTATTAAGTACCCATAAGATCTACATTCAGGCCTTGATTCTTATCGGTATGACGAGTGCTTATGTCTCCCTTGCCTTCTGGTTATTTCAACAAAACTATGTCATTGAAATTGCAACACCCATCGTCGGAATTGTCGTTGCATCGATTACCAGCCTTGCAGTTCGTGCGTTTTCTGAGGAGCGTGATAAACGTAAGGTAAGAGCGATGTTTACTCGCTATGTTTCACCTGCGGTTCTCGATCAGGTAATGGATAAAGGCGATATGCTCGATATCAATGTGAGTAGCCGAGAGTACCTGACTATACTCTTTTCGGACATTCGCAGTTTTACATCCATTTCAGAAAAACTTGAGGCTGAACAGGTTGTCGATCTTTTAAACACCTATTTCTCTGTTATGTCTGAGATTGCTTTTAAATATAGCGGCACATTGGACAAGTTTATTGGTGATGCAGTGATGGCCTTTTGGGGTGCGCCGATCAAAACTGATGATCATGCCGACAAAGCAGTCATGACAGCAGTTGAAATGATTAATGCGCTTGATGAGGTTAACCGACTCACCCGAGAGAAGAACTATCCCGAAATTGAGATCGGGCTGGGAATAAATACCGATAATGTTATTCTCGGAAATATCGGTTCGGAGAGAAAACTCGACTATACAGTGATTGGCGACGGGGTTAATCTGGCCTCACGCCTTGAAGGTCTGACTAAAATATACCACTGTCCGATTATTATTTCTGAATACACCTATGGGGCTTTAAAGCTTGATATCCCATGCGCTGTTGTCGATATGGTACGAGTAAAAGGCAAACACAAGCCCATCAGGATTTACACACCTTTAGCAACACCAAACGACAGTCAAAGGGTGATAGAGGTCGCAAAAAATAGTGCATTGATTGCTGAACAAGCCTTTGAATGCTATATAGATCGTAAATGGGATAAAGCCATAGAGCTCTATACGTCGCTCCCACTTGAAGGGTTTAGAGGAGTCTTTATCGAGCGTTGCCTGGCATACAAATCAAGCCCTCCCGATGAACAATGGGATGGCGTTTTTACCCTGATAACCAAATAGTTACAGGGATGGAGGAAAAAATGAAACGATTATTAATCACACTTTTACTTGGATTTTCAACAACACTGTTTGCTGCCAACGGTGTTATGTATATTCAAAGCAGCAAAGCGAAACTACAGAATGAACCCTCGTTTGGCTCAAACACGATTGTAGAGCTGAAAAAAGGGGATGAAGTTAATGTGGTTGAATCAAAGGGACGCTGGGTCAAGGTAAAACACTCCAGTAATGAAGGGTGGGTCTCCAAATATCTGCTTGCGGATATACCACCGATTAAAAAGAAGGTCACAATCCTGAAAGACGATGCTCCTGATTTGGGCGATAACGCACGTCGCAGAGCGTCTGCTGTTACTACCGCTGGAGCAGCACGCGGACTTGCGGCCGATGAGCGTCAACGTAATAGTGACAGCCAATTCACCAACTATAAAGACCTTGAAAAAGTCGAAAAGTTGGGGGTCACAGAGGATGAAGTTGAAAAATTTGTAAAAGAAAAACAGAAGTAACCTTATGAAAAACAATAGAAAACGGATTTTCACCATAGCAATTACAATTGTGCTGTCTGTTTATTGCCTAAATCTGATGGCCGGAGGCTTTAGAACACGAATCTCTGATGATGAGACTGGCCAAAACCAAAATACTAGAAACACAAATCCCCCGTCAGCAATTCAACACCTTTTACAGCACCCTATCGGGGGAATTGTTGCGCCAATACGAGACCTTACCTCAGATAATAATCAACAGAGGCTCGACATTGGTGACGTGAATTCCTATGATGCCCCTAGTAACACAGAGGTTCTTGAGGAAACACCTGATGATAACAAATCTTCTGAATAAGACTTGTCATAACATATCGCCTAATTTCAACATAAGAGCGATTATTCTTTTGTGCACGCTTTCTGCTTTGCCGATTCAAGCCGTTGAAGCATCACAGGATTTCCGTACTCGCGCCTCAACAACGGCACTTGTCACGACCGAGGGTCTTGAAAGCGATGTTGAAGCTGAGATCCGATTTGGACGCGAGCTAGCATCAATTATTCTTGGACAAAATAAGCTCGATAAGAATAAACGTATCAATAAATACCTTAATCTTGTTGGTAACTCACTCGTCCCCTACAGTCAACGACCTGAACTGAAATTCTATTTTGCTATGCTCGATACTGATGAAATCAATGCCTATGCCGCCCCTGGTGGATACATCTTTGTCACTAAAGGTGCCTTAAAGCTAATGGAGAATGAGGCAGAACTAGCTGCGGTTCTAGCACATGAGATTTCGCACATTACTCAAAAACATATCGTTAACGAGCTTAAAATCAAAGGTGAGGAAAAAACCGCAGAATCAAGCCTCTCAAAACTGATCGGCGGATTTGGGGATCCGGCTCGAACTATTCTTAATCAAGCACTTGATAAGGCAATGTCACTTCTGTTTACCAAAGGACTCAAAAAAGAGGATGAGTATGAGGCTGATCGGATGGGGACACTCCTTCTAACTGCGGCAGATTATGATCCACTTGCACTTAAAAGGTATTTAAGTAAAGTCAAACTACAAAAAGCTAATAAGCTTAAAACCCTCTATACAACGCATCCCTCTTTTGATGATAGACTGGTGCAACTACAAAATTTGATCAATGATGAGAAACTGTATCTAATTGATGCTCCGCAGGCAAAATACCGATTTCAACAGATTGTAAAAAAATAACGATGAAAAGAACTAATAAACAAATAGATCTAATTTGGAAAACACTCTTTACGGTTTCACTCTTGGTGTCTGGTGTAGCTGTCGCAGATCAATTCCACTTTAACAATAATTTAATCGGAGAGAGAGCCTTGGGCTTGGGTGGTGCCTATACCGCTGTCGCTGACGATGCCTCGGGACTGTTCTACAACCCAGCTGGGATTACCTATACCAATGGCAAGAATATGTCTGGTTCGGTAAACACCTTCTACTTTGCTGAAACGGTATATAAAGATGCATTGGGGGCAGGAAACGACTTTTCCAGAACATCATCTAGTCTGCTTCCAAACTTTTTCGGCATGGTTCAGCCTTTTGGTAATGGTGTTGTTGGATTCTCTTATGCCGTAACTGATTCTATCCTTGAAGATCAAGATGAAGAGTTCAACAACTTTGGAAATGTAACTAAATATATTCTCAACATTAACAATCAGGACACTACAAACAAGATCGGCCCATCCTACGCTAGCGAACTGAATGACAAACTTGCTTGGGGTATAACACTATATGGGCATTACCGCGCATTTCAGAACATTACAAATCAGTGGGTTCACAAAAATAATAATACCCAGGAGTGGTCCAATATTTATATCCAGGGTTCTGAAGTAGGATTAGAACCAAATATTGGCTTGATGTGGTCACCTTTTGAGAACTTGTCCATTGGCTTGAATATGAAAAAAACTTTCCTAATCTCATCAAGCTTTAACCGTCAAATCTCATGCGACTCAGACATTAACGACCCAACCATTCAGATTTCTCAGTGTATCAACTCTACAGCCAATATGATGTCGACGCCAACAATAGAGACCATCAATTTTGAACGCGATATGCCTATCTCAACTGCTGTGGGAATCGCATATTTTCCATCGAATAAACTATTGCTGTCCTCAGATTTCTCTTTCAACACTGCAACCAGTACGTTTGAGATGACATGGAATGCATCCTTTGGATTTGAATATTATCTCAATCCAACATGGGCTGTGCGTAGTGGTATCTATACTAATAACGCAAATACACCAACACTTGTCCAAGGACAGCAGAATCAGCTTGATCACATTGATCTGATCGGGTTCTCGATTAGTGGAACAAGGTTCTCCCGTAGTTCATCGGTAAGTGTGGGAGTAAACATTATGACGGGTTCTGGTGAATCACAAATCATTGGTGGCACGTCAATTCAACAAACTGAATATATGAGCACCACTGCTTTCATCGCATCTTCCTACTCATTCTAGTGTTTAGGGTGACACAACATATTTCACTGTGTCACGGCAATTAGTTGACGATTACTCCTCGGCCACGAGGTATGTTGAATAACAATATTCAACACAAATCTTTAGTATCACAATTATCATCTGTCATACTATTGTTCTATACCTATTAAGTAGTCGTTTAGGAGTAGAGTGTTGCATAATTCCTTTCATTTTCTCGCAAGACTAAACATCAGAATAATCCAGAATAGCGCAGAACATCTTAGAAAATATCTGCTAATAATCCTGTTGCTTTTCTGCACATCTACTGCATTTGCAGACGATCTCCCCTCATCCTCCATCCAGTGGGGCACGATGCTAATGGGGCTTTTTGGCGGATTGGCACTGTTCCTGTTTGGGATGGAGCAGATGGCTGATTCGCTCAAAACTGTTGCAGGTGATCGCATGAAGTCTATCTTGGCCAGACTCACCTCTAATCGCATTATGGGTGCGGCTACAGGGGCACTGGTAACAGCTATTATTCAATCATCGTCGGTAACCACTGTTCTGGTTGTTGGTTTTATCTCTGCTGGGATTATGAGTAGCGCGCAATCAGTTGGCGTCATTATGGGTGCTAATATCGGCACGACAATAACCGCACAGATTGTTGCGTTTAAAGTCACAGAATTTGCTTTACTCTTTATCGCCATCGGTTTTGCGATGCTCTTCTTCTCTAAAAGTGAAAAGGTCAAACACTATGGCGCAATGATCATGGGGCTTGGCCTGATCTTCTTTGGTATGGGAGTTATGAGCGAAGCAATGAAACCGTTAAGAAGCTACCAACCCTTTCTTGATCTGATGCTACAAATGGAGAGTCCATTTGTTGGTATCACCATTGCCGCACTATTTACTGCTCTTATTCAATCCTCATCTGCGACAACAAGTATTGTAATTGTGATGGCAAGCCAAGGGTTTATCACTCTCCCCGCGGGTATCGCATTGGCAATGGGAGCCAATATTGGAACCTGTGCAACGGCTCTTCTAGCTGCCATCGGCAAACCACGCGAAGCCGTTCGTGCTGCTGCGGTTCATATCTTCTTTAACATTGCAGGTGTTGTACTTTGGGTGATGTTCATTCCACAAATGGCAGAATTTGTTACCTGGCTCTCCCCTTCGTATTCTGAATTGAGTGGTCTTGAAAGGCTTGGTGCTGAAACGCCCCGTCAAATCGCAAATGCTCATACCCTTTTTAATATTGCCAACACCTTTATTTTTATCGGGTTTACTACACAAATCGCCACAATGATTCAGCGCCTTATCCCCGATACGGTGATAGAAAAGGCAGGATTGGTTGTGACATCGAGATATATCGACGATGAATTATTAGTAACACCGTCACTGGCACTGGATCGCGTTCGACTTGAAGTGCTGCATATGGGCGAAATTGTCCAAAATATGTATGAACAGATCATGCCAGCCATTCTTAGTGGTAACAAAGAGACTTTAAACTCTATACGAATGCAGGATGATGAGGTTGATATTCTTTATGCACAGGTCATTGAATATATGGGAAAGATTAGCACCAAGTCACTTACTGAAAGCCAGACCAGAGAGTTTTTAAAACTGATGGAAGCAATTGGCGACCTTGAGAATATTGGAGATACCATTGAAACCAATCTTGTCGAACTTGGAAAGGGTCGCATTGACTCAAAGGTGGCGATTAGTGAAAAAACGCGCGATGTGATGTTCGATTTTCACAGTGTGGTACGCAAATCATTAATCAATGCAATTCAGGCAGTGGGACAGAATAATCCTGAAGCTGCAAAGTGGGTACTTGAGCAGCAGAATGAGATCTCAACTCTGCTTAAAAACTCAACACGTCATCAAGCTGAACGACTGATTGCACATGAGCCTAACCGAATAGCGGCTTACACTATTGAGGTCGATATTATCGATAAACTCAAACGGATCTATTCACTCTCTAAACGTATGGCTCAAAGCATCGACCCTGTTGAATCAACAGAATCACCAGGCACTTAAATTTGTGAATTCTTCAAACTGGACTATATGGTTATTATAGCTTTTATAAAGAACCAATCTCTCGAACCGTCAGATAACTAGGGATAAGAGACGTTATGGGCCTTAAAAAAATTATTAAAAAGTTAAAAGAGCAGTTTGAGCTGGCACAGAATGATCAACCCATTTCATGTGAAGAGATTGACCGACTGCTTCGTAAACTGAAACATAAAGAGAAAAAGATAAAAGATGAGATTGAAGAGATCAAAGATGCTGAGGAGCTTTCAAAAATTGAACTGGATCTAAAGGTTGTAAAACTACAGTTAAAAAAAGGCTTCAAACTACGTAAAGAGTTAAAGCATTCAGAGAAGTGTACTCAGTAAAAAGCCCTGAACATCAGGTAAATGTTCAGAGCCACACCAACCAGCAATCGTCGTGTTACCGATAAAGGTAATGTCCATCCTGATAATCAACAGTAATCGTGTCGCCTGGACCAAATCGACCTGAGAGAAGCTCCTGCGCCAAGTCATTTTCAAGGGAGTGCTGAATCACTCTCTTTAGTGGACGTGCTCCATATACCGGATCAAAACCCGCCATCGCAAGAGCATTAAGCGCTTCATCACTCACCTTCAGTTGGATATCTCTATCCGCCAGACGTCGTTTCAGGATCTCGATCTGTATCTTTGCGATAGCATGGATCTGCTCTCTCGCCAGTGGATGGAATACCACGACCTCATCCACACGGTTAATAAATTCAGGTCTAAAATGGTGCCCGACCACATCCATTACTGCACCACGCATCTCATTGTATTTCTCATCGTCCATCTGAGGCTGTTCTCCAACCATCTCCTGAATGATCTGAGAGCCAAGATTAGATGTCATCACAATCACACTATTTCTAAAATCTACAGTTCGTCCTTGCCCGTCTGTCAGACGGCCATCATCCAGTACCTGTAACAGTATATTGAAAACATCTGCATGGGCTTTTTCGACCTCATCAAGCAGAATCACCGAATAGGGTTTACGTCGTACTGCCTCTGTCAGATAGCCCCCCTCTTCATAGCCAACATATCCAGGAGGCGCACCGACAAGTCGCGCAACGGAATGTTTTTCCATAAACTCAGACATATCGATACGAACCATCGCCTCTTCTGTATCGAACAGATACATCGCCAATGATTTACACAACTCTGTTTTACCAACGCCTGTCGGCCCCAGGAACAGGAATGAACCATTGGGTCGATTCGGATCGGAAAGACCAGCACGAGAGCGTCTGATAGCGTTTGAGACCGCATTGACCGCTTCATCCTGTCCAATTACTCGGTGATGAAGTGCATCTTCCATACGCAGCAGTTTCTCTCGTTCGCCTTCAAGCATCTTTGAGACGGGAATCCCTGTCCACTTCGAGACCACTTCTGCGATCTCCTCATCTGTGACCCGGTTACGCAACAGTTGCGTTTCAATCGGAGCAGTCTCATCTGCTACCGATAGCTGCTTCTCCAACTCGGGAATACGTCCATATTGAATCTCTGACATTCGAGCCAGATCTCCGGCACGTCGTGCTGTTTCCAGTTCGACACGTGCTCGATCCAGCTCTTCTTTAATATGCTGTGTACCCTGTAGTGCAGCCTTCTCCGATTTCCAGATCTCTTCAAAGTCGGCATACTCCTTTTCCAAACGACGGATCTGATCCTCAAGGTCGCTTAAACGCTTTTTCGAGGCCGCATCTGACTCTTTTGATAGCGCCTCACGTTCAATCTTGAGCTGAATCAGACGTCGATCAAGACGATCCATATCCTCCGGCATGGAGTCGATCTCCATACGGATTCGGGACGCAGCCTCGTCAACCAAATCAATCGCTTTATCAGGAAGCTGTCTGTCGCTGATATATCGGTGTGACAGCATTGCCGCGGCAACGATAGCGGGATCGGTAATCTCAACACCATGATGGAGCTCATAGCGCTCTTTTAAGCCGCGCAGAATGGCAATCGTATCCTCAACTGTCGGTTCGTCAATCAGAACCTTCTGGAATCGACGTTCAAGAGCGGCATCTTTCTCTATATATTTGCGGTACTCATCCAGCGTTGTCGCCCCAATGCAATGTAACTCACCTCTAGCCAGAGCTGGTTTAAGCATATTACCCGCGTCCATTGATCCTTCAGCTTTGCCGGCACCAACCACGGTATGGATTTCATCAATAAAGAGGATGATCTGCCCCTCCTGACGAGCCAGATCGTTGAGTACAGCCTTGAGACGCTCCTCAAACTCACCCCGAAACTTTGCACCCGCAATCAACGCACCCATATCCAGCGACAACAACCGCTTATTCTTCAACCCTTCAGGCACCTCACCATTGATGATGCGCTGTGCTAAACCTTCAGCGATGGCTGTTTTCCCAACACCTGGCTCACCGATCAGTACCGGATTATTTTTAGTACGGCGTTGTAATACCTGAATCGAGCGTCGAATCTCATCATCACGTCCAATCACCGGATCAAGCTTGCCCTGCTCTGCTCGTTCGGTCAGATCGATGGTGTACTTCTCTAGCGCTTTACGTTGCTCTTCTGCGTTTGGATCATTTACACCTTGATCGCCACGCATTGCGTCAATCGCCTTTTCGATAGCCTTCTTATCGACACCAACCTGTTTAAGGAGATCCTGAAGTGGATTACGCTCATCTATCGCAGCTAACAGGAACAGCTCACTTGAGATGTATTGATCATTACGTTTTTGGGCAAGCTTGTCGGTAACATTCAGCAGTCGCCCACTATCGTTGGAGATATGGATATCGCCACCACTGCCTTCAACCGAGGGAAGTCGTTCGAGCATTCCGCCAAGTTGAGCACGAAGCTGGTTGACGTTTGCACCCGCTTGCATCAAAAGATGACGTACAGAGCCGCCCTCCTGATCCAGCAACGCTGTCAGGATATGCACCGGCTCAATAAATTGATGATCACGACCGACGGCTAATGATTGCGCGTCTGCCAGAGCCATTTGAAACTTGGTTGTGAGTTTATCCATTCGCATGGGACTGCCCTCTAAACGACTAATTACTTGTTACACGCTAAATAAGGGATCGCTGATAATATTCAATAGCGAGAGCGGGTTAACTCTGAGGGTATTCAATATATTCTTGAATCGATTTGAGACACTGAGATTTAATTGCGGTGGTATCACACTTAATTGGCGCCGCACTATGAATAACCGCATGACTACGCATTAGAACAGACATAATCACTTGATTCTTACCCCGTATACCATCAATGCGCGCCGGAATAACATCACATCCGGCCAACTTTGCTAAATGTGCAGCACCGGCCTTTAACGGTTTGGAGGGCTCGTGATCAAGACGAATCTTTCCATGCGGAAATAGTGCTACGACCTCTCCCTGCTGCAACACCTTTAGTGCATGACGAAAGGCTCGCTCTGGACGCTCTTTGCGATTCACAGGAATACAACCCACTGCTTTAAATAGCCATGTTAAGCCAAATCGGTTGTACTCCTCTTCTGCAATCAGAAATCGAAGTGGACGTGGACTCGCCGCGATCAGCAAGATTGGATCCAGTCCTGAGTGATGATTTGAAACCAGAACCGCAGCACCCTCTTTGGGGAGTGAGGAGATCTCACCCTGCAAACGATGATACTTACAACAGAAAACCCGGTTTAACCCATTAAGGCGATTAAGCCATGTCCCACCCCAGTCGGCTAATCCCTGTTTTTCAAGCCAATGAAGTAGATAATAGCCGCCAATCAATAACAGAATCGAAGCGATGATCACTGTAATGGATAATTCCACACGTCACCCTTACTACTGATAAACCTTGCGTTTAAACAGATCCTTTTTACGACTGACAAGCCGATCAAGGAATAACATGCCATCAAGATGATCAAGCTCATGCTGCACCGCACGTGCCTCAAAGCCTTCACACTGATAGACAATCTCTTTTCCTTTGAGGTTACGCGCCCGGACATTGATTCGCTCTGCCCGAATCACATTACCTGTGTAGTCAGGTACTGACATACACCCTTCACGCCCAACCACCATTCCATCCCACTTGGTGATCACTGGATTGATTAAAATCATCATGCCATTGTTGGGGAGTGGCTTCTCCGGTTTATCCAGTGGTGACACATCGACAATAGCGATACGTTGCAATCTATCGACCTGGGTTGCAGCAAGTCCGACACCACCAGGCTCTGAACGCATTGTCTGTTCAAGATCTGACACAAATTGTCGCAACTCATCATCAAAAAGCGTCACCTCTTCGGCTTCACGCTTGAGGCGCTCATCGGGATAGCGCAATATCTCCAGCACTGCCATCAGCTCATCCGATCATGGTTTCAATTTCGGAGATCTTTACCTCAATCTCATCATCAATCGAATCAATTGTTTGGCGAAGCGCGTCGATGCCTTTTGTGGCTTCTCCCTCAATCTGCATGATATAGAGAGGTTTATCAGGATCACCGGCAACAATTGTTTGCATATCCAGAATATGTAATCCTGCTTCGGCTAACGCTGTGGTTACGGTTGCAACAATACCGGCTTTATCTGCACCGTAGACCGAAAGCTCAACATCAGGACGATGATGATCGTGAAGCGCTGCATTCATTTGATCGAGATGCATACGAAGTGACAACTCCTGAGCCACCGGCGCAACAACTGACTCCAAACCCTCTACTTCCTTTTCACTCTGCACCATCATCATTACCGTGAAATTACCGCCTAAACGGATCATCGATGTTTCACCAAGGTTGCCGCCAGCGTTATAGATAGCGCTGCTTACCTTTGCAACAATTCCTTTTCTATCTTCGCCAACCAGTGTCAGCATGTACCACTGTTTCATATAGATACCCTTTGGTTAATGAACCGCCTCATGAGCAAAGAAAATAACCATTACTCCAAGCCCGATAAGCAGAACTTGAAGTGCTGTCTCTTTTGGATGAGGTTTTTGATGAAGCCCCGGAATAAGATCAGCCACCGCAATATAGATGAAGCTTGATGCCGTAACCGCAAGTATGTAAGGGATAATATCGTCCAGACCGGTAAGGCTGTAATAGGCAAGTAAACCACCAACCACTGTTGCCAGACTTGAGATAACATTAAGTGTAAAGGCCTTTAAGCGGCTATAACCACTGTGAAGAAGTACGGCAAAATCTCCAAGCTCTTGCGGAATCTCATGCGCTGCTACTGCTAATGCTGTAACCATCCCTAAATGTTCGTCTGTAAGAAAAGCGGCACCAATCAATACGCCGTCAACAAAATTATGTAAGCCATCACCGATCAGAATCAGACTGCCTGCGGTACTATGTTTATGTGGGTGAGTATGGAGATCACAATCGTGAGAGTGACAATGACGCCATATCACCAATTTTTCGAGAATAAAAAAGAGCAGTAGACCGATGAGTACAGCCATGAAGATCTCATGCGGATCGCTATGATGCTCAAGCATGGCATGAGGTAGCAATGCCAAAAATGCAGCCCCTAAAAGTGCGCCAATCGCAAAACTGACCAAATGAGGTAGTGTTCGCTCCTGCCAATGTCCGGGAACAATAAGATAAAGGCTTGCGGCCAGGACGCTTAAAACACCACCAAGCATTGTAAAGATGACAATCATCGCCAGCAGTGACATAGTTTCTCCTGAGTTAATCTATCGTTAGTGATGGCTGAATCAGCCACGCATCATATCGCAACACAATGCACATACAAGTGAAATCAACCATCGATCCAGATTAGCGATGCCATACGTCCACAGATACCATCACGACGATAGGAGTAGAAGCGTTGATCGTCACTGTAGGTGCAAAGATCACCCCCATAGATAGATTCAACGCCGATTGATTCAAGCCTAATTCGTGCAAGCTGATAGATATCTGCAAACCACTTATCCGCATTTTGTCTTGAAGGGGTAAATGCGTCCCTGGTTTGTGAATGCAACTTCACAAAACTCGTATACACCTCTTCACCAACCTCAAACGCATTGGCTCCAATCGCTGCCCCCATCCAAACCAGTAAATCAGACGGGGTGGTATTAAATCGGGCGATTGCTGACTCGACAACCCCATCAACCAACCCCCGCCACCCGGCATGAACAGCTGCAACTTCATCTCCTGCCCGATTGGTGATCAGCAGTGGCAAGCAATCTGCGGTTAACACTGCACAAACCCGGTTCAATTCGGACGTATATGAGGCATCGCCCTCATGCCTTGTGCTCGTTGCATCAATCGTCACGACGTTATGGCTATGGGTCTGCTTTAGCCAGTATGGTTCAGATGGTAGTGAGAGCGCCTCTTGCAAAAGTGCCCGATTATGACTAACAGCACTTGAATCATCCCCAACATGATCGCCAAGATTCAGGCTGCTGAATGGTGGTTGGCTGACTCCGCCAATACGGGTTGTCATATATGCCCGAATGTTTGCCGGTGCCGGCCATTGCGGTTCAATGGTAATCAAGATCTACCTCATGTTCTTTCATATCCTGCTCCAGAGCATCAACCAACTGAACCATATCGTCAGGTAGAGGAGATTCCCACTCCATATACTCGCCACTTATTGGATGGATGATTCCGAGCTTACGCGCATGCAGTGCTTGACGCTTAAAGCCGCGGATAATATCGGTCAACATTGGTGAAGCACCCTTGGGGAGGCGTAGACGTCCTCCATAAACCGGATCACCAATGATCGGATAGTTGATAAAACTCATATGCACCCGGATTTGATGTGTACGTCCAGTTTCGAGCTTTACCTTAATCCGGGTGTGCGATCGATAGCGTTCAAGCACTCGATAGTGGGTGATAGCCGTTTTTCCAGTCGGATGGACAGACATTCGTTTTCTATCGACAGGGTGTCGTGAGATCGGCTCATCCACCTTACCCCCACCGGTCATTACCCCCGTTACAATCGCTTCATACTCCCGATTTACACTTCGCTCTTGTAGTTGCTTTACCAGATGATTCTGAGCTTCTAGTGTTTTGGCAACCATCAAGATACCACTCGTGTTTTTGTCCAGGCGGTGCACAATCCCTGCTCTTGGCACATTGGCCAATTCGGGACAGTGGTAGAGCAACCCATTAAGCATGGTGCCATTGGGATTCCCAGCGGCGGGGTGAACCACCAATCCTGCGGGTTTATTGATTACGATTAGGGCATCATCCTCATAGCAGATCTCAAGCGACACCTTCTCTGGCTGACTCTTAACCTGCTCCTCAATAACCACCTCAAGTGCGACACTTTGCCCCTCAAAGCACTTTTCTCTGGGACTACTACAGATCTCACCATTAACGGTAGCGTGTCCCTCTTTAATCCATTTTTGATGTCTGGAGCGGGAGTATTCAGGAAAAAGCGCTGCCAGGATCTGATCTAGGCGTTGACCGCTTAATTCAATGGGAACCTTCTCTTCTAAATGTATCACTTTATTGAACTTTTCCTGTTTAAAAAATCTAATTCGATGTAATCGATTTATTCACTCTACATGCACAGGTATACTCTGCACTGTAATCATAAAATAACGGTCATTATAAACTTCATGCGGATTTTCACACTTACCAATTTATTACTCCTGCTTCTTCTCAGTGGATGTGCCTCAACTCCTGATGGAGATCTATCTTATGAGTGGAGCGAACAGCGCTATTTCGACGAAGCCAGAATTGCAACTGATTCAGGGAATTATCAACTTGCACTTAATTACTACTCTCAACTTGAGGCGAAATATCCTTATGGAAAACTGACCCAGCAATCCCAGTTAGAAACCATATTTGTCCACTTCCGTAATAGTGAACCTGAGGCGGCCATCGCAGCAGCAGATCGCTTTATTAAACTCAATCCTCGTCATCCAAAGGTTGATTATGCCTACTATATGCGCGGATTAGCCTCCTATGATCTTGATGCAAACATGCTCGAAGAATGGATGGATGAGAGCCGTTCAGAACGTGACCCACAAGGGGCGCGAGACAGCTTTGCCTACTTTAAAGAGTTAATTACACGATACCCTAACTCAAAATATCGCAAAGATGCGCTGGATCGCATGGCAAAGATAAGAAACAGCCTTGCAAAATATGAGATCGCCGTTGCAGACTTCTATTTACGTCGTGGAGCTTATGTTGCCGCAGTTAATCGTGCAAAGTATGTTGTTGAGAATTATCCAAAAACCAATGCTATCAACGATGCGCTCAGAATTATGAATATGGGATACCAAAAACTGGAGATGAATAAGCTTGATGAGGATGCAAAACGCATTATCGAACTCAACAAGATCAACAAATAACCCAATCGATAGAGGAATCGGACAATGTGGGACTTTTTTGAAACAGTCAGACATCGACACTCAGTCAGAAAATTCAGAACAGACATGGCTGTCGAAGAAGAGAAGATTCATGCCATCCTTGAAATGGCCTGTGCAGCACCCTCTGCCGGTGATCTACAGTCATATCACATCACCGTCCTTACCTCTGAGGATGACCGAAAACAATTAGCCGTCGCCTCAAGCAATCAGGAATTTATTGCTGAAGCACCCGTGGCAATGGTGATCTGTAGCGATCCCATCCGATCAGCAACCAAATATGGAGCGAGAGGCAAAGAGCTTTATGCGCTTCAGGATGCAACCATCGCTGCAACCTACGCCCAACTTGCTGTCGCCGCCGCAGGACTGGCCTCTACCTGGATCGGTCACTTCGATGAAGCAGAGATTAAACGAATTGCAAAACTTGATCCGGCCTATATCCCGATAGCCATTCTCAGTATCGGTTACCCCGCCGAACTACCTTCTCCCACCCCTCGCCGTCCTATTAATGAGATTGTGAACCGGTTGTAAAAAAAGCCCCGAATGGGGCTTTTTTATAGAGCGAGTAATCATATTGCCTTAGATCGCTTCAGGACCCTCTTCACCGGTTCTGATTCGAACCACCTGCTCAACACTACTTACAAATATCTTTCCGTCGCCAATCTTGCCTGTGCGAGCTGCACTGGTGATTGCTTCAATAACCTCATCGACCTTATCCTCGGTAACTACCAAATCGAGTTTTACTTTTGGTAAAAAATCGACAACATACTCCGCACCTCGATAGAGTTCGGTATGCCCCTTTTGGCGACCAAAGCCTTTAACCTCCTGTGCGGTCATACCGGTGACTCCGATCTCCGATAGCGCTTCTCGAACATCATCGAGTTTGAATGGCTTGATAATGACTTCAATCTTTTTCACAACACTATTCCTCAATATTTCTCTGCAAAGTTATTTAGATTATAGACCGAACACAAGCGATTATTGATGATTACGACCATAACCGGAAGTGATCGGATAACGTCGATCCCGACCAAATGCACGTCTGGTGATTTTAACACCTGGAGCAGCCTGACGACGCTTGTATTCATTGAGATCGACCATACGAATCACTCGTCTCACCTCATGTTCGTCAAAACCTTTCGCCACGATCTCCGCAACGCATTCATCGTGCTCAATATATGCTTCCAGAATAGCATCCAACTCATCATAGGGCGGTAGTGAATCGCTATCTTTTTGATCAGGTGCCAGCTCTGCGGAGGGAGGGCGATCGATCACCCTCTGGGGAATCATCGGCGAAACGGAATTCCGATACTGCGCCAATTGATAAACCACGGTCTTTGGCACATCTTTTAATACTGCAAAACCCCCAGCCATATCGCCGTATAACGTGGCATAACCCACAGCCATCTCACTTTTATTACCGGTGGTTAACACCAGTTTTCCTTTTTTATTGGAGATTGCCATCAAAATAATTCCTCGACAGCGCGCCTGAATATTCTCTTCTGTGGTATCCGTGTCAGTTCCCGAAAACTCATCACTTAGCATCTCAAGAAAGGCGTTAAAACTCTTTTCGATCGGGATGACCTTAAAATCGGCGCCACAGGTTTCTGCCTGCATCGCGGCATCATCGATACTCATCTTCGCGGTATAGCATGACGGCATACTCACCCCTTCAACCGCCGCCCCACCCAGGGCATCAGTGGCAATCGCTAAGGTTAATGCAGAGTCGATACCGCCTGAAAGACCGATTACAACCCCTTTAAACCCATTCTTATGCACATAATCACGAACACCCACAACCAGTGCCTGGTATATCTGCGTGATATCATCCGACTGGGTAACCTCGCCAGTCTCTATAACTACCTTGCGCTCAATTGATTTCAGTGAGACCGGAATCAGCGCTTCATCAAAGAATGGGCCGCGTTTGATACAGTCACCTAACGCATTGAGCACCATCGATCCGCCATCAAAGACCAGTTCGTCCTGACCACCGACCAGGTTGCAATAAAAGATCGGTGCCTCACACTCTTGCGCACGCTGTCCTATCTCTTCAATTCGGGTTTGGTGTTTATGATAATGAAAAGGTGAGGCATTAAGGTTTAATATCGCCTCTGCACCAGCGGCTTTAAGCTGAGTCCCCATCGCTTTTACCCATAGATCTTCACAAACGGTTATTCCAAAACGAACACCGTCAATCTCTATGACTGAGACATCATTACCAGATTCAAAATAGCGTTTTTCATCAAAGACACTATAGTTTGGGAGATGAATCTTGTGACAGGCGGTCTGTTGAGTACCGTTACGGGAGATCACCACCGCACTGTTATAGCGACGTCCATCCACTAATTGCGGCGCACCAAAGATCAGGCAGGTATCAAGTTTTTCCGATTTAATGCGTGCAATGGCGCGATCAATGCGAGTTTGAAAATCGTTTCTTAGGAGCAGATCTTCTGGAGGATAACCGCATAGTGTCAGTTCTGGAAACAGGACAATATCGGCCTGATACTGCTCAATCGCTCTGTTTGCAACATCGATAATACGCTGACCATTACCCTCAATATCACCAACAAGGAGATTGATCTGGGCCATGACAATGGAGAGATTATTCAATGGTGTCTGACTCGTTAATAGGTTTATCGAGGTTGCAGGGGATAACTCCTGCAACCATACACGATTTTATCCAAGAACCTCAGCCATTTTTGTGCCCATTAATGCTGGTGAATGCACCACATGAACACCAGCGGCTTGTAACGCGGCAAACTTCTCCTCGGCAGTCCCTTTACCACCTGCAATAATGGCTCCAGCGTGTCCCATACGTTTTCCGGGAGGTGCGGTCACTCCAGCGATATAGGCAACAACTGGCTTACTGATGTGTCTGGTGATGAACTCGGCGGCCTCCTCCTCTGCGGTACCCCCAATCTCACCGACCATAATAATGCCTTCAGTCTGTGGATCCTGCTCAAACAGACAAAGGGTGTCGATGAAGCTCATACCATGTATTGGATCACCACCGATACCAACGCAGGTGGTCTGACCTAACCCGGCCAAGGTTGTTTGATGTACGGCCTCATAGGTCAATGTACCTGAACGCGACACGATACCGATCTTGCCCTTTTGATGGATTGCTCCTGGCATGATTCCAATCTTGCATTCACCGGGACTGATTATTCCGGGACAGTTCGGCCCAATGAGACGGCTCTCGGTATGTTTAATCACCTCTTTAACCCGCAACATATCCATCACCGGGATCCCTTCGGTAATACAGACAATGACCTCAATACCTGCATCAGCAGCTTCAAGGATTGCATCAGCCGCAAATGGTGCAGGGACGTAGATCATCGTCGCCTCAGCCCCGGTCTCGGCAACAGCATCGTGTACAGTGTTAAATACCGGCAATCCAAGATGGGTCGTACCACCTTTACCTGGTGTAACACCACCAACCATATTGGTGCCGTAGGCGATCGCCTGCTCAGAGTGGAAGGTTCCCTGCTTACCGGTAAAACCCTGACAGATCACCTTGGTCTCTTGATGTATTAAAATAGACACTATTCACCCCCTGCTGCGGCAACAACCGCTTTTGCTGCTTCAGTAAGATCATTACAGGCGGTGATCGCCAACCCGCTCTCTTCTAGCATCTGACGACCTAACTCGACATTCGTACCCTCAAGACGAACCACTACAGGCAGGCTTGTATTGACCTCTTTTACGGCACAGATGATCCCTTCTGCAATCAGATCACAGCGAACAATGCCGCCAAAGATATTAACCAGAATTGCGCGAACATTGTCATCAGAGAGGATTAATTTAAACGCCTCGGCCACCTTTTGCGCAGTTGTGCCGCCTCCAACATCAAGAAAGTTGGCTGGCTCGCCACCATGGAGTTTGACCAGATCCATCGTTGCCATCGCTAAGCCGGCACCATTGACCATACACCCGATATTTCCATCAAGTGTGACATAGTTGAGATCGTGCTGTTTTGCCCGGTACTCACGCTCATCCTCTTGTGACGGATCGCGTAGCTTGCTCATTCCTGGCTGACGATAGAGCGCATTCTCATCAACATTAATCTTGGCATCAAGCGCTATCAAATGACCTTCGCTGGTGACGACGAGTGGATTAATCTCAAGCAGTGAGATATCTCGCTCACCAAACAGCTTGCACAGTCCCATCATAATGTTTGTCAATTCTCGTACCTGGGTTCCTACAAGATTTAATGCAAAGGCAACGCGACGACATTGATAAGCCTGTAGGCCAACAATCGGATCAATCGCAACCGTTGTGATCTTCTCCGGTTGTGTTGCGGCAACCTCTTCGATATCCATTCCACCCTCGGTTGATGCCATAAACACCACACGCTTGGAGGCTCGATCGACAATCACACCCATATAGAGTTCGCGGGTAATATCACTAACTGATTCAATCAGTAGTTTATTAACTGGCTGCCCTTGTCCACCACTTTGGTGGGTCACTAAACGACTTCCTAATAGATTATCAGCAAACTGTTTTAGCTCATCCAATGAGTTGACAACCTTAACTCCACCGGCTTTACCTCGCCCACCGGCATGAACCTGAGCCTTTACGACCCATTTACCTCCGCCTAAAGCCTGAGCTGCGTGCTCAGCCTCTGCAACACTTGATGCAACCTGTCCTTCTGGCACAGGAATACCAAATTCGCTAAAGATCCCTTTGGATTGATACTCGTGAAGATTCATCAAAACCTCGACTATTACTTTGAGTTGCCACACCCGATGTGTGGGCTCAGAAAGGCGCTATTTTGTATGAAACGGAAAAAAGTCGCAAAAGTTCTATCCGTTTCACCAAAGACAATATACCGCTACAATGTCCTGCACTAATGACATCAGGGTTTTTAAATGGGTCTCTATAAACTGATCATTCTGTTCGGACTAATCTGGCTTGTTTTCACATTATATAAGCGATATCAATCATCTAGCGTTGGTTCTAAGTCTGAGAAACCTGCGATGCAAGGTGGAAAGATGGTAAGGTGTGAGGTGTGTAATACCCATATTCCAGTAAATGAGGCTATAGAAGAAAACAATCACTTTTTCTGTTCACAAGCCCATCTGGACGACTATAAACCCTAAACGGTCATGACAGAACACGCCATTCAGACAGAGAAAGCAGAGTACTGGCGAATATTACGCCTGTTTAATCTATATCGAATTTCATTGAGCTTGATGTTTTTTAGCTTAAGCAGCAGTGATAATCTGCCCTCGTCATTAGGTGCACTTTCTCCTGACAGCTTCTATACCTACAGCCTTGGTTATTTCGCAGCAGCATTCTTTGCCGCTTTCCCGATCATCTTCCAAAAACCGAGTTTTAAGACTCAGCTCTATCTTCAGACCGGGATAGATATCTTCTTTATCACCATGCTTGCCCATATGAGTGGCGGTTTAAGTAGTGGATTAGGAATTCTACTCATTGTCACTATTGCGAATAACAGCTCATTAGTTGTCGGGATAACACCGTATGTCTTTGCGACCATTGCCTCATTCGCGGTCCTTGCAGAGCAGACCTTCAATTTTATTAACCATGGTGATTCTGGTTATCAATACGCAGGGTTTACCGGATTAGCGCTATTTATTACAGCGATTATCACTCAAGTGATGGCGCGCAGAGTGCGAGAGACTCAAGAGCTCGCGGAGCAGCGTAGTGTTGACCTTGCCAATATGGCTCAGCTAACCGACTATGTGATCAAACAAATGGATACCGGAATTATTGCCATAGATCCGGGTCAACGGATCCATTTGATGAATCAATCAGCACAAACACTTTTAGGAATTAGCTCAAGAGATTTAAGAAAGAACCTGGGTAATGTTTCGGCAGAGCTTTCAAATGCACTGAACAGGTGGCTTGAGGACAAAACAGCGACTATCACTCCAATCAAATATGATGATCGTCGCGTTGAGGTGTTACCCCGTTTCACAACCATCGGAATTAAACGTGTTGAAGGGGTGCTCATCTTTCTTGATGATTACAAAAAGCGGCTCGAACAGGCGCAGCAGATCAAACTAGCGGCACTTGGGCGACTGGTTGCTAGTATTGCTCATGAGATTCGGAACCCTCTTGCCTCAATCAGCCACGCAAATGAGCTTCTCTCTGAGTCACCCGTGCTTCAAAGCGGTGATCGACGTTTAACCGATATCATTCACAATAATACACATCGTCTTAACAATATTGTTGAAACGATCTTGCAACTTGGAAAACGATCTCAAACCCAACCAGAAGAGATTATCATAAACAACTGGTTAATCGCTTTTGTTAGCGAATTCCGCTCACTCAACAATCTTGATGAAAATGATATTGTTATCCGTGTGACTGACAAGAGTATGGTTATCAGATTCGATACAACACACCTGCACCAGATCATCTGGAACCTATGCAGCAATGGTATTCGCTACGCCAACGAAAGTCGTCAGCCCAAGGTGGAACTGGTCGCAGACAGGTCTAAAGGTATCGTCAAAATCGCTGTGATCGATAGTGGTCAAGGTATACCACAGGAGCATCAAAGTGAAATCTTTGAACCATTCTTTACGACGGACAGTAGCGGAAATGGTCTAGGGCTCTACATCTCCAGAGAACTCGCTGCGGCCAATGGTGCTGATCTGAACTATTCACCGACCCCGAACGGTCAAAGCTGTTTTATACTTAGCTCACATGAGTAAATGATGTTATGACAAACACTACCTCAACCAAAAACGTAGCACTAATCATTGATGATGAGCCGGATATCATAGAGCTTTTGTCGGTGACCCTTGAACGGATGGAAATTGAATCTGTTTCTGCGATGACCTACCACGCAGCAATAAAGGCGCTAAGTTCTCAAGAATTTGATCTGTGCCTGACCGACATGCGTCTTCCCGATGGTAACGGACTAGATATCATTAAAAAGATTCAGGAGCAATACTCAAATACCCCTGTAGCCATGCTTACTGCTCACGGCAACATGAACTCAGCGATTGAGGCACTAAAGGCTGGCGCTTTCGACTTCGTCAACAAACCGATTGAGCTAAAAACGCTACGTGGCCTGATTAACAGCGCACTAAAACTTAGAGAAGCCAACAAAAGAGAGCATCAGGATAGTGAACGCCACAACGATGGAATTATGCAGTTTCTTGGCGAATCCACACAAATCCAGCAACTACGTCAAACCATCATTAAGCTATCTAAAAGCATGGCACCCATCTACATCAATGGCGAATCTGGAACAGGAAAAGAGTTGGTTGCACGACTGATCCATCAACAAGGCCCTCGGGCAGACAAACCCTTTATTGCCGTTAACTGCGGCGCTATCCCTTCAGAATTGATGGAGAGTGAGTTTTTCGGACACGTTAAGGGTAGCTTTACCGGAGCCCATGATCATAAAGAGGGGTTATTTCAGGCGGCTAATGGCGGTACGCTGTTCCTTGATGAAATTGCAGACCTACCTATGGAGATGCAGGTTAAGCTGCTCAGGGCAATTCAGGAAAAAGCGGTTCGGCCTGTTGGCTCTTCAAGTGAAATCAATATTGATGTCCGTATACTAAGTGCAACACATCGTGATCTCTTGAGTCGTGTACAAGATGGTTTCTTTAGAGAGGATCTCTTTTATCGGGTTAATGTAATTGAGCTTAAAATCCCAAGCCTACGTCAACGACCTGATGACATTCCGATATTGATAGATCACATCATTAATAAAGTCTGTAAAAACATGGCACTACCTCAACCTGAGATTGATGAAGAGGCCATGAATAAATTAATTGAATACTCCTTTCCTGGAAATGTTCGTGAACTCGAAAATATTCTTGAACGCGCTGTCACGCTCTGTGATCAGAACACCATTACCGGAAGTGATTTAAGACTCTCTGAAACTAGGGGTGTAAAGAAGACAGACTTTAACGGATCTGATGTGCCTGAAATAACGGGGTCATTAGATGATTATCTGGCTGATATTGAACGTGTTCAGATCATGAAAACGCTTGAGCAGTGCCGCTACAACAAGACGGCCGCTGCCAAAGCACTAGGCATCACCTTTCGCTCGCTTCGATACCGTATTGAACGTCTTGGGATAGAGGATTAACTAACCTCGACTCAGGATAAGAGTGGCTAGCATAAACCGAACACCTCCTGAAACAACAGAGGTTTATTTAAAGCTTGCCACTGCGGTTAATCTGCACAACACCACCCTGACTTCTCCCGAACATGTTTAATGCATTGATCAATGCTCTATCATTAGTACGCCTGGCTGCTACAGTGCCGGTTATTGCGTAACTGCTATCCTCACTTAGTTTTATAGTGCTTTTTAGGTCTAACACATCGCCACCATCCTTGATATCAGCGTTTATCTCACTAGTTTCATCGTTTGTTGATAATTCGGTAACGATGGTTCCTAGCTCAACCCGCTCAATTAACACCACAGCCGCCCCGCTCCAAACAATCCGACCATCAACTGTTGTTGGTTTGTTATCGCGTATTTCCAATGTGGTGATATCAACAAGGAGATCGCCTTCGGCAGTCACTGGAAAAGATGTAAGATTCATCGCCAGGAATGCTGCTTTTAACTTGCCTTGCATTGATTCGAGTCGAAGCTTCTGATTAAAACTGATTGATACACGTGTATTGAGATAGCCTAGATCGCCATTGACTTTAATATCAGCGGCAACAGCCCCGGTAAACAGACTAAATAGTGCGCTATCCCATGCAACAGCGCCTATCTGTTTTCCATTGAAGGTCACACTCTCTGAGCGCCCGTTCCAGATTGAGCCACTAAGCCCTGAGAGCTCGACGCCTGCACTCTTTAATGTTTCTGTCCCTATAAGCTTGTTCGCAACAAATGAGACGGGGAGTTTAGCGATCAAGCCAATGATAAATACAACAATAAAAAGGGTTAACGCTTTATAGATTTCTTTCACAGACCACTACCTACAACAAGTCTTGCATCGACAAGACCGACTTCATCAGCTTTATCAATCGCAAGTGTATCGACACTGATCTGATACTTGCTCTTAAGTTCACCTATCCAAATCATCAGTTGATCAAATGCAACTTTTTTAAACCATATCTGCACTCGTGCACCGTCAGGTTGAATACGATCCACCGCATCAGCCAAATTATTCTTTCGGGAGCTTTGATCGACAATGCTTAAAAGAGAGCCTCGATTAACCGCAGTAGCAGTCCCCCCTTTTGATCGGATCTGTAGCACCTCATCCCTGGCATTTGAGATCCATTGCAGCGTGTCGTATCCCTCATCCACCCGCTGAACAAGGCTCCTCTTCTGAAGGTAGAACGGCTCGATCAGTTGTAGATAGATCAGCAGTAACAGTATCGTGATTGATGCTGCAATCAAAACCAGCTTTTCACGAAATTGGAGCGATTTCCAGTAGGCAATCATACCTTCATCTCCACTGTAAACCTCGCTTCAACAGCACCACCTTTGGAGTTTGCACTTTGAACACTCATCTTTAATCCGCTTTTACCAAACTGCTCTTTAAGCTTATCAAGATCACTTAACGACTTTAGTTGACACTCAACCTCCAGGCGCTGACGTTTATAACGTAATCCATCCAAACTAATATCCTTATTTGAACCAAGTATAGGTGCCGCACTTGTTATTAATTGATCAAAACCATCCCCCGATTGAGGTGAGCGTAGCGTGTTCAGTTGCTGCTCCATCTGTAACCTTGGATTGACGATCTTGCGAGCATTTGGAAACGCCTGTTTATAGATAGCAACAATCTGCGTCTGAATCTGTTGATCCTGCTTTGAAAGAGCGTTGTACTCAATGACATCTGCGGCAAAGAGTATACCTAACCATAAAACCAGTAGTGCCGCAGCACTACGCCATACCAGCATACGTTTACCGATCTGTTCACTTTTATTGTATTCACCTTGAAGCAGATCAAAGTCGGGGAGGTTCTTTACCCCTTCAAGCCACATTGCCGACTCTGTGGTGTAGCTGATCACCTCTTCGTTACTCTCTGCTTCAACATCACCAATCATTATCTTCTTATACTTGGTGATATCCGCCACGCTATGAGGAAGCAGTTGTGATGATAGTGAGTGTCCTGTGTAACGATTCTCACGTAGCAGAATCTGCTCACCGGACTGATAGAGAAGCCGATCACCATTGAGGAGCGGCAATCCAAGATAGTCAGGGTAGATTGCATCGACCTTAACACCAGTATGTTTAAACAGATCAGACCAGTGCTGCATCAAACGATGACTAACAACCATCACCCCGTAGCCACCTTCAATCTGCTTCCTTGAAACTGCAAAGTGAGTCTCCTCAATCTCACCAATCAACTCATCCTCAAGCATATATGGCACAGCCTGAATAATGCGTTGGCGTTGATGTGTCGGTAGTTCAAGCTGTGTGGATATAACATTTGCGCCAGAAACATAGGCAACAACCTTGTCGGCTTCACTTCGATTGACGATTGCCAATAACCCATCGACACTTGCCTCTATCGGATTGGCAAATGTGGCATGGAAACACCGAAATTTCGGTATCTCTTCATCGATGAGTTGAATAATGAGTCTACTATTTGTCATAACAATCGTTCCTGCTCGCGCAATAGTAACACTGCACGACCACTGCCGTTAAAACGGATCAGCGAATTATATTTTTTTGTTAAACGTCCTATCGTTATCGTGCTTCTGATCATAAAGGCATTACTGGTTAAGGTGTAGAGTTGATTGGGAATCGTAAGATCCTTGACTCCCTGAAGTTTTGTAAAATCTTCGGTCTTTTTAAAAGCCCCACTAACGCGAGAAGCAATGACACCTTCGGCGATAATATCATTAATATCGTTATGGAGAGTTGAGATCAGCTCCGATGGAGCCCAATTAATATTGAGACTCAAATCACGCGGTAACACGGTAATAAATGGCAAAAGCGTTTTAAGTACTTCATCGGTAAAGCCATTTAACAGCTTCAACTCACTTATCGAGACCATTGGTTGATTGGCAGTTCTGTAGCCAGGCTGTAAACCAAGATAATAACCATCCTCTGCGCCACCGGGAAAGGTGATGTTGATATCGGCATCAATCCAATCCAGTACCACATCACAGAGATCCGGGCTGAGTGAGAGATGATTAAGCAGGCGTTTAAACTGTGCTACCGCATCAGGTACCGGCTTACCCGTGGCATCAATGAGAAGATTCAGGTTAAAACGGCTCTGAGGTGTCAAATCAAACTCAACCGCGAGCTCTCCTCCCTCGATCGCTTCGGTATAACCCATTCCCATCACCGCACTAAACTTATTAAACTCCTCCAATGAGAGAAATTCGATATTCGGCCAGTTTTCCAGCAACAATGAAGAGGCGTGATCCTCAATCGCAATGTGATACAGTAGTGCCTGCTCATTGACAAAGATATTCTCGCTACGGCGAATATCAAACTGCTGCCGCGAAACCATCGTCACCGCCATAATCGTCGCCAATGAAACCACAAAAAGCGCCGTAATGAGTGCCAAGCCGCTCTGTCGTTTCATCACCACTGATACTCCGTAGTGCGATAGAGCCGACGAATATCACCCAAGCCTTTGATAGATAATGTGATCTCAACTCCTTTCGGTTGAGACGCTGTCTGAGGATTAAGAGGCGGCCAGCTATCATGCCACTCCTCCTGAGAATCGAGCAGACGGATCTTCAGTTGCTCAACATCTTTTAAAAGGGTGGATTTGAATGGTTCGCTGTCCTGAGCCTGATCAAGCATTAACCAGTGATATCGAACCAGATGTTGATCCTCGATCCCGTAGGCAACACGCTGCAAGGTACTGCGCGATAGATTACCGGGGTTAAACCAGCTACTCCGCGTAAATTCGAGTTGATAGACACCCTGCTCTGATGCGGTAAACGGGGATTGATTATCCCCAAAGCGATCACGTATCGGCCGACCCGTTAGATAGGTGAGGTCTTGAGCAATAGTTAAAAAGGAACGCTGAAGTGACAGTAGTTGTTTGGAGTGATACTCGATCCGCTCATCTGCAATAATGACATTCTGTAATCCTGAGTATGCCATCACAGAGACTACCGCAAAAATGCCTAATGCTAACAGTAACTCCAGTAGAGTCAGTCCCGATTGTCGGCTTAGCGGATAATTCATGATCTCTCCCTAGGGTTTAGCAACATAGGCATAGAAGGTGGCGGCGGCATGTTTCGGGTCGCCTTGCTCATCATGCACAGTTACCTTAATACGCTTGACGTTCTCGTCGAAGGTATCCTCACTCTCTGCAATCCATTGCCAGCGTTTGCCAGCCATCTCTTCAACACCCTTTTGACGGCTTTTTACCGGCCAATCCTTCGACAACTGAATTTGGCTCACACTATTGAGAGCAACCCAGTTCGCAAAGGTTTTATTGCGAAGATGATCCATTGTTTGTGCACTCTGACCTCCCCCTTTGATCAGTGCGCCCATCGCAATGGCAAGTACTGCCAATGCAATTAATACCTCAACAAGGGTAAACCCACGCTCCCGATTACTGCGAGCCATAGCTATCACCACCCTCAACACTCACAATCAGGTCACCGAAGATTTCTCCAGTAATTGTTTGTCGATATCCAGACTCAATCGAAAGAGTTAATTCAAATGGAGATCGCTCACCACTGGAGAGAATAAAGATCTGTGGCGTGATGCCCTCTTCACTATTCGGCATTTCCTTTTTTAATGAGACCGACATTCCCTGCTGGATGAGCTCAAACTGACTCCCCTCAGGTAGTGTGCGCTCTCGAAATATTGTGTTTTCGGTATAGGGGATCCACGCCTCGCCCTTAAACTGCATAAACTGATAGCGATTCTCTAAAAGGTAGAGTCCTAACTCCCGCCCAAACATAACTGCCTCGTCCGAAGCAAAAGCGATGAGTGTGCTTATGCGCTCCGCCTCCTGTTTTACAAGTCTCGGACGATTATCACTCCCAGTGGAGAGCTGAATCATCGACAATGTAATGGTGATCAACAGGATTGAGACGAGTAACTCAATTAGGGTAAAACCCCGATATTTGTGATCGTGAGGCATCGCCAAAAGGGATTACTGATTATCCCAGTTACCGATATCAGCACTGGCACCCTCACCACCGGGACGTCCGTCCGCACCATAGGTGAAGATGTCTATCTCGCCCTTTGCTCCAGGTGAGAGGTATTGATAGTCGTTCTCCCATGGGTCTTTAGGCAGACTCTTTAAATAGCCTCCCTGCTTCCAGTTTTTAGCATCTGATGGCTGTCTGACTAACGCCTCTAGCCCTTGATCGGTTGAGGGATAGCTGAAGTTATCAAGACGATAGAGATCCAGCGCTGTTTCAATCGAACGAATATCCTGTTTGGCACGGGCAATACGTGCTTGATCAGGTTTATCCATTACGCGTGGCACAACCACACCAACAAAGATCACGATAATGGTGATCGCAACCAGTATCTCAATTAGGGTCAGACCCTTCTGTTTTTGCTTGATAACTATCTGTTTCATCTCTTTATTCCGCATAATTCCCGATTATTGAACTAATTGATTCATATCAAATATTGGTAACAATATCCCCATCACAATCAACATCACAATGGCACCCATCACAATCAACAGCAGAGGCTCCAGGATACTCATCAACATTCCTGTGAGTCGCTCCAACTCGCGCTCTTGATTTTGTGCAGCACGATTAAGCATCTCTTCAAGGTTTCCGCTCGACTCACCACTTGCGATCAGATGAACGACCAATGGTGGAAATACGGCACTTTGATCGAGCGCCTTATAGATCGCGCTACCCTCTCTAACTCGATGAGATGCCTTCTCAACCGCTTCGCGCATTGGCAAGCTACTCATAACCTCAGTGGCAATACGCATCGCCTCAAGAACGGGTACACCACTTGCAACCATAATGCTGAAGGTTCTGGCAAACCGTGCTGTATTTGAACCTCGAAACAACCGGGAAACCAGCGGAGTACGCTGTAATAATTGATGCCAGCGGAAGCGTATTGTTCTTATCTTCAGTGCCCGACGTGCGATATAGATTACCGCAATGATCGCGATAAGAATCTTACCGCCGTGTGACTGCAAGGTATTACTGAGGTCGATCAAAAACTGTGTCAGCCCCGGGATCTCCCGCCCCTGTGTCTGAAACGCCTGAATCACCTCAGGGACGATGTAGATCAATAAAAATGTCGTTAACGAAACTGCTACCACCACCAGGATCAGGGGATAAAAAAGCGCCATTTGCATCTTTTGAATCATCTGCTGCCGATTTTCAGTGTAATCAGCTAGACGATCCAAAATGATATCGAGGTGTCCCGAATGCTCTCCTGCCGCGACGGTTGTTCTAAAGAGTTCATTAAAAACATTGGGAAATTCGGCAAAACCCTCAGCCAGTGTGTAGCCTTCCATCACCTTTGAGCGTATCGCTAACAGCATACTTTTGTGGAACTGTTTATCACTCTGTTTGGCAACGGTCTGTAGTGTCTCCTCTACCGGCAGAGCAGCTCCAATGAGCGTCGATAGTTGGCGAGTAATAATCGCCAGGTCGGTAGCGCTCACCCCTCGGCTGAATGAAAAACTCTGTTTTTGTTCCTTTTTGCTTCCCTCTCTGACGGCATCAATCTCTATAGGAATGAGCCCTTTATCCTTTAACTGTTGTCGTATCTGACGCGAGGTATCGCCCTCCAGCACCCCTTTTTGTTCGCGTCCACGCTCATCCAGAGCCTTATATTCATACGCGCCCATAATTAATTATCACTATGTGTAACACGTAAGACCTCTTCGATTGAGGTATCTCCCTTTAGTACCCGGTCAAATCCATCTGATTTCAGACTTGGAGTTGTTTGACGTGCAAGCCTCTCCATCTCTACCTCGCTCGCCCCTGAGTAGATCATTTGACGGAACGCTTCATCGATTACGACCAGTTCGTAGATACCGGTTCTCCCTCTGTACCCTAGCTGATTGCAGTGTTCACAGCCATCGCCACTGCGATATAACGTCGGCGGTTGGCTGCTGTCGATATTCAGTAGCGCACAATCCTGCTCGGTTGCGGTATAAGACTCTTTACACTTCGGGCACAACACACGCAAAAGTCGCTGCGATAAAACCCCAATCAGGCTTGATGAGAGCAAGAAGGGTTCTACACCCATATCACGAATTCGGTTGACGGCACCAACAGCGGTATTGGTATGTAGTGTTGATAACACCATGTGCCCTGTAAGTGAGGCTTGAACAGCGATTTTAACCGTCTCCAGGTCACGAATCTCGCCAACCATCACCACGTCGGGATCCTGCCGCAGAATGGCACGTAATCCGCGGGCAAAACTCATATCTACTTTTGTGTTTACCTGAGTCTGACCGATGCCATCAATGTAGTACTCAATGGGATCTTCAACCGTCAGAATATTACGACTCTTTGAATTAAGCCGACTCAGCGCTGCATAAAGCGTGGTGGTTTTACCCGAACCTGTAGGCCCTGTAACCAGCATAATGCCGTGAGGTTGGTGGATAAGGTGATCAATCCGCTCTAGCGTTTTGAGATCCATCCCGAGCTGTTCTAAATCGAGCCGACCCGCCTGTTTGTCGAGTAGTCGCAATACGACCCGCTCGCCACTGCCAGAGGGAAGTGTTGAAACACGCACATCCACGGCTCGTCCGGCAATTCGTAATGAGATACGACCATCTTGGGGGAGACGCTTTTCGGCAATATCAAGCTTCGCCATAACCTTGATGCGGGAGACCAGTAATGGAGCAATCGCTCGTTGCGGCTGAAGGATCTCCCTAAGTACACCATCAATACGAAAACGTACAACTAATCGGTTTTCAAAGGTTTCGATATGAATATCTGAAGCATTCTCGCGAATAGCCTCAGTCAGAAGTGCATTGATTAATCGAATGATCGGTGCATCATCATCACTCTCAAGCAGGTCTTCCGGTTCACTAAGCTGACCGGCGACATCCTGAAGATTGAGATCACCACCAAACTCATCCATCACCTGCATCGATTCGTTTTGTGACTGTTCATACGACTGTTGAATCAACTGATCAAAATCCGGAGGAGAGACTACTTTTGCATCAGGTGCAAAGCCGATAAAGCGCTGAATCTCACCCAGCGTTTTTAGAGTCGGCTTTTGATGATAGAAGAGTGTCGCGTCTCCATTCGTCCACAGCAACAGCACACCATGACGCTTAGCAAATGAGAAGGGAATCTTTGGATATGGCGTTGCTTCATCCATCGCTTCTTCAGTATCGTCACCCTGTTGCTGGAATTCCCCTTGCCCAAGCACTGCTACTCGACCTCACGCTTCTCTTCTTCAGAGGGCTCATAGGGCGGTGGGAGTTCCATGAGATCCTTAAGATCAGGCAAGACTGGATTATCCTCAGTCAGGATCTCAAACCCGCGATCGTTTGATTCGAGCTGTTGGGCGCGTAGATAGGTATATTTGTGATTAGAGATTGCCGCACCCTGTTTCCCGTCACGAATAATCTGAGGATAGAGGAAGATGGTCAGGTCGCGCTTCACCTTCGTCGCTTTCTTATACTTGAATAGCCAGCCTAATAGCGGGATATCGCCTAATAGCGGGATCTTCTGTTCGACCTCGCCAACGGTTTCATCTACCAGGCCGCCTAACGCAAGGACTTGACCATCATCCACCATAACCGTGGTTTTTAGGGATCGTTTATTGGTAATCAAATCTGATGCCGTTCCAGCAGAGTTGCTCACACTCGATACCTCTTGAGAGATCTCAAGCCGAATAGAGTCACCTTCATTGATTTGAGGTTTAATCTTTAATGAAAGACCAACATCTTCACGCTTAATTGTTTGAAACGGATTGGTAGCGGTTGAACCGGCGGTAGAGCTGGTATAAGAACCGGTAACAAACGGAACATTCTGCCCCACAACAATCTCCGCCTCCTCATTATCAAGCGTAACCAGTGTCGGGGTAGAGAGAATATTGTTAGAGGTATTGCCTTTAATAGCCTTAAGTAGTGCTAAATAACCGGTACCGCCTGAGGCAACATCGCCAAAGCCCAGCGATAGACCTGTCGGCGGTGTCACCAAAACTTTCCCGGTAGAGGCTTGATTCGCAAGTCCGTCTGAAATCATGCTTGCAAGCGATCCATTAAAATCGACAGTCGCCAGTGGAATACTTTTAGACGGATCATAGGCGGCCCAGTTAAATCCGAAATCGGCAACATTATCCTGAGAGATCTCTGCGATGATGGCTTTGACAATCACCTGCGCCCGACGGACATCAAGCTGGCGGATAATCGACTCCAACTCCCGAATCACATCCGTCGGTGCATTTAACACGATGGCATTGGTACTCTCATCCGCCTGAATATTGAGACTGCTTTGTGCCAACTGCTTTCGCTTTGGATCTGGTGATTCGGTTGCAATGCTTTTGCCGATTCCGGTAAGTACAGCCACCAAATCCTTGGCATTTGCATATTTAAGGTAAAAAACCTTGGTATTGCCAGTCGATTCATTAGGCATATCAAGACTAGTGATGATCTTTTTAATCCTTGAACGTGACGCTTTATCACCACTGATTAACACTGTGTTACTTCGAGGATCAGCCAAAACGTCAACTTCGCTCTCTGGGCTATTGTTTTTGCCCGACTTTTGAGTGAGCGAAGTGATTATCCGCACTACCTCATCAGCTGAAGCGTTTTTAAGAGGTACAAGCTCAATATCGCTATCACTCCCCTTATCGATCTCATCGATCAGTTTTACGATACGTTTCAGGTTTTCCGCAGTATCTGAGGCAATCAAGACATTGGTCGGCGGATAGGCGGCAAGGTGTCCTTGCTGTGGAAGCAACGGTCGAAGGATGGGGACTAGCTGACTTGCAGGAACATTTTCGATATGGATGATACGGGTAACCAATTGATCACCATCGCCCTGCTTACGTTGAGTAGCCACCGGGATCGGACTCTGTTTGCCCTCGGCATGGGGCACAATCTTTACTGTATTTTTACCAGGAACCGCAGAAAAACCATGGACGTTAAGGATTGAAAGGAATACTTCATAGATCTCATCCGCTTCCATCGGCTTGGATGAGATGACAGTCACCTTACCCTTAACCCTTGGATCAACAATAAAGTTTTTACCCGTCATCTCAGATACCGTTGCAATAACCGCATTGATATCAGCATCCTTGAGATTGAGCGTCATCGATTCCGCATAAATCAAAGAAGATGTGCAAGACATCAACAATAGTACCAAGATCCTTAATCTAACCATCTGTTTAATCTGAGATAAAATCATTAATCTATTAATTCTCGTTTATATCATTCGTTAATGAGGAACCCTGCTAAAAACTGAGGGAAAGGCTTTGAGCGACCCCGTTTCTCAAAACCGTGACAGAGATCTCCGATGCGGTCGTGAGCTGATTTAAGACATTTCCAACCTCTGCAGGATTGGTGACAGAGATCCCGTTAATGGTAGTGACAATATCACCCGGCTCCAATCCTACCTCTTCAAACAGCTTGGGATCGCTACCGGGATCAACCCGATAACCAGTCATCTTTCCATTGCCCATTACAGGTCTTATCCGAGCCATCTTCATCATCTCTTGTGGATTACTAAGTAACTGTTCCCTAAGCTCGCCATACTTGGATGTCGATATCCGCTGCGAGGTATCGATTCGAGGGCTAGTGGTATTTTTTATTGTTGATTCTTTTATCGTTGGCTCATCAAATCCGACAACCTCATCTTTAGGCAGCTTTAATATCTCAAGATTTCCTTTGCGATCCAGCACCACATGATCAGGGTTAATCTCCCTAATCACCGCCTGATTACCAATCATCATCCCAACCTTATAAACCTCCTCAACTCCCCGCCCCTGAGCTATTAACGCGAATGCAGCGGCTCCTTCACTATTAGAGACGATCCCTTTTAAAGTCAGGCTTAGCCGAGTTTCAGGAGCATCAATCTTCTTTGCCGGAGTAGGGTTGACCGGTTTTGATATCTTGCTTCGATCACCAAACAGGTGTTGGTTAGCAACCTTGTCCAGCCCATGGTCGATTAATTGGGAAGATGTAATAGTGTTTGATCGACTAGTCGTAACAGGAACAATTACTTGAGATATATCTGAGTCAACAGCTTTCCAAAATAGCGTCGCACCACTCCAGCCACACGCGATGATCATCAATGCCGACACGACTTGAGGCATCTTTTGCATCAACTGCTGCTGTTTTTGTTGCTGAAGTATGCTTCCAATATCCATATGACTTAAAAAATAATGGTTAAAACGTCGGCATAGAATAGCGATTTCTTACAAAAAAAACAGTATCTTATAAGCATTATTTAAAATTAAAGTGATTATTGTGAACTGATTGACTTTGTGTTTTCAAATGTAAAACGTCTGAATGTGACAATTTTCGTCACATTTTGTTTCAAATTATTTGAATCATGAAATGAATTTAGAATATGCTATCGATGGCTCAAAACAATTATTATTATATTTCAATCACATAGAGATAATTACTGAAAATGGCCAACAATAGATTGTAAGTGGCACAATTTCTGCTTTACTTTAACTGTGATTTTTCACAATCGTATCTAGAGCGATTTTAAACAACAGACACTCCTAAGGAGAAATATCATGAAAAAAGTACAACAAGGCTTTACGCTGATCGAATTGATGATCGTCGTGGCCATCATTGGTATCCTCGCTTCAATAGCAATACCGTCATATCAGGATTACACTCGTCGTGCAGCCGCGAGCGAACTGCCTGTCGCAATGGGACCAGTCAAAGTAGCTGTAGGTGAATTCTACTCGGTATATAACTCCTTCACCAAAAGCACTACCAAAATGGGACTCACTGTACCTGCAAATGGTACTGGTAGTCTTTCAACATACACCCAGAACACTACAACCAAATTTACACTACTTGGAAAATCAAATACTGGTGGTGTAACCTTGGTATATAGAGTCACAACATCTGGCAATGGACTTGAATGGAACTGTTATACAACAAGTGGAACAAAATACGCACCTGCAAATTGTCGTCAATAATAATTGCGATTTAGTATCCTTATAAAGCCGAGGTTGTCCTCGGCTTTATTTTTCCAATAGATAATGAAACAAATCATAAAAATACTGCAAAACAACCTAATCTATTTCTCTCTTTTTCTAGCGGGCTCCCTCTTTTTAACTTATCAGCTCTATCTTCCGGGTATTAATGGCCCATTCCAACTTGACGATTGGGCAAACATCCATCATCTCACTCCTGAAACACTCTCTTTTTCCGAACTGAAAAATCTCCTTTTAACAAACGATAGTGGCCCCCTTTTAAGACCGGTATCTGCAGTTAGCTTTGGTATTGTTAACTATATCTATGGAACAGACCCTTTAGTTCACAAACATCTGAATATTGCAATTCATCTAATCAATTTCTTGTTATTGGTTTGGTTTGGTTATCTGATTTTCAAATACACAAGACCTGCTCTTAGCGAAAAAAGTCATATACTCTTTGCGGTAATAGTCGCACTGTGGTGGACGCTTTTGCCCATTCAGATAAGCACCGTACTTTATGCAGTACAGCGCATGACCCAACTAGCTGCACTATTCTCGATTCTTGCACTGATTAGTTACCTGAAAGGCCGTGAGGGATTAATTGCAGGTCGTAAAATGGGATGGTTTTTATCCATTCCAATTACAGGACTTTTCACCGTGTTAGCAGTTTTCAGCAAGGAAAATGCTGCACTGTTACCAATTTTTTTTATCCTAATAGAATATCTGATACTGAACAAAAGAACTGATAAAACGTCTTTAAAGCAACGGACTCCTATAATTATCATGGGATGGTTGCCCATTATCATGGGGACATTTTACTTTATTACTCACTCATCAGAATTACTTACAGGATACGAAACAAGACATTTCAATCTTGAAGAACGATTACTTACGCAATTTCGTGTTGTTGTCTTTTATATTTACCAAATCCTTCTACCGCGACCATCAAGCTTCTCACTGTTTCATGATGATATACCGATTTCCACTTCTCTTGGAATTCCTGAGGTTTGTTCGTTCTTATTTATCATCGTAACAATACTGGTCGCTGCGCAATCCATTAAACGTGTTCCACTCATCAGTTTTGGAATTCTATTCTATTACGGTTCTCATCTATTGGAATCAACCATTCTACCTCTTGAGATAGCCTTTGAGCATCGCAATTATCTTGGCGCTTATGGGATAGGGTTATCTATTGCATCAGCTCTTGGAAGCCTGAATAAAATGCATAAGGCTGTTACACTTGTTATTATTATTCTTCTCTGTACAAATATCTGGATTAGTTATCTACGTGTTGATACATGGAGTGACAATAAAAAATTTGTCTCGCATACCTATATCTATCATCCAGAATCACCAAGGGCACTGGGATTTATCGCAACAGAATATGCAAAGATGGGATTCATTGATGAAGCCGTAAAGTTACTTAACAGCATTAGCAAGTTACAACCATGGGAGCCTGGAATATCGGTTGATATTTTATCTTACCGTTGCTCAAGAAAATTACATCTGGATGACATTCTTAAAGAGGCTAACGAAAGATTGGAGAATGAAATACCATCTAGTTATATGCTTATCGCATTAAATACCCTGAACAACATGATAATTGATCAAAAATGTAAATCTATTAGCGCCGAACATCTGGTTACCCTTGGTGAGGCCGCACTAAAAAACAAGAAGATCACACAACAACAACGATTCTATCTTCTGATTCTTAACGCACAGGCTCATTTTTTGAATGGATCATACGATAAAGGTCAAAGTCTCTATATGAAAGCATGGTCATTATCTGAACATGCTCCACCCGCATTCAAACGGTATCCATTAATTGAACTATGCCATTATCTTATTGAAAGCGATAACATCATTGAAGCAATAAAGATATATAATATGTTAAAAGAATCTCAGAGCATGTACACATATGATATTTCGAATAAGCTACAAGAACTTGAACAAAAAATTCTGAAAAAGGCCAATAAATGAGTCACCTGAAAATATCACTAATTATTCCTGCAAAAAACGAAGGGAATGCACTTGAAACACTTCTACCTGAGATTCAAGCAACAATTAACACTCTGGAGATAATCGTTGTTAACGATGGTTCAACGGATAATACGGTTGATATCTGCAATAGATACGGCGTTAAAGTAATATCACATCCTTACTCTAAGGGAAATGGAGCATCGATTAAAAGTGGCACCAGAGTCGCAACAGGAGAGGTAATCGTATTCATGGATGGTGATGGTCAACATTCACCTAGAGATATTCCAAAATTATTAGAGGGTATTAAAGAAGGAAATGATCTTGTGGTAGGGGCAAGAAAAAGTGAGTCTCAGGCAAATATAGGACGAACTATTGCAAATGGCATATATAACAGCTTTGCTTCTTATATGGTTAATCAGCCAGTAAAGGATCTAACTTCTGGTTTTAGAGCTGTCGTCACTAAGAAATTCAAAGAATTTATCTATCTTTTACCAAATGGTTTTTCATATCCATCAACAAGTACATTGGCCTTTTTCAGGGCTGGATATAATGTTAAATATATTTATATTGATGTCAAAAAAAGAGAAGGGAAAAGTCACATAAAACCTTTTAAAGATGGCATACGTTTTTTACTAATCATTTTTAAGGTGGGCACACTTTTTTCTCCATTAAAAGTGTTCTTACCTATAAGCATCCTGTTTTTTATCTCTGGAATTTTTAACTATTTTTACACTTATTTTACTGATGGCAGATTCACCAACATGAGTATGTTATTACTAATAACTGCAATATTAGTATTTCTTATAGGGCTTGTTTCAGAGCAAATCACCTCTTTAATGTATCAAAACAATTCATCCAACGAATGATTATCATGACTAGATGCTTATGCACTCTTTACTGGGTTAAATAATGATTTTATCAAAAATTATTTGTTTAAAACTTCAGGTTTTCTGGCCAATGCTATAATACCAGAACCAAAATCCAGTTCCCCCCCATGACCTAGCCATGACAATAGATTAAGAACAGGAAATACTAGGGCGTATAAAATCTGGTTATTTTCCTTTGCCCCAGTTATCACATATGAAAGATTATTAGTCAATGTCTGTAGCCAGCCATAAGTGAAATGACAACTATCAATGTTAAAACCTGCACGTTGAAGACGCTCTGTTAACTCTGCCATATGGTAACCTGAACGATAGTGTCCTGGTACATCAAAATTTTCCACTTTCTTAAAAACTGGCCAATATCGATAAAAGTGTGGAACGTGAACCAGCAAAACACCACCAGGTTTAATGGCACTAAAAAGCTTCACCATTGCAGATTCGTCATCTTCTATATGCTCTAAATTGTCTACAGAAACAACTAGGTCATATTCTTCTTTATAACTTAATGTCTGTAAATCCTGAGTAATAAAATGACAGTTATTAATACCCAACCGTCGTGCAATTTCTGAATTTATAACCTGTCGTTCTTTATCAATATCCACTGCATCAATCTGCGCCTCAGGATATAATTGAGCAATACCTCGTGAGATAACACCTCGTCCGCAACCTGCATCCAGAATCCTAGTCGCTTTTGAAGGAAGATTGTCCCTTACCCAACGCCAGCGTATCCTGAGTCCTACAATAGGAACACCCATTAATTTACAGTAAAGTCTTGCCAGACCGGAAAGACTTGGATCGTATTGAAGTTCTTTACCAATCATCTTAGTTTATACAACCGTTCTAACCTGTTCTATGTGGTCCGAGTAACTCATACCCTCGTTTGATCGTGCTACCAAGTGCCGGTAAAAAACCAACCGTTGACAAACGTAAATTCTCCTCCCCATAACATGAAAGATAACAGTGAGGACAGTTTCCTTGAAATGCTTTTTTTCGTGCAAGCTGGTGTTGTTCAGATAGCCAGATCTCTTCCATTTCCTGCTTATAGAGGTTTCCAAGTGATTCTGTTACAAAAGAGCAGAGGGTTACATTCCCCAAAACATCTAGCTCAATACGATTCGAACCTTGTAAACAGGGTACAGGAAAAAAATCTTTAGGATTTTTATAAAATTGGGTAACACGTCGTAAATAACTCACACTATTTTTAATAATCCCTGTTTCTCTTTTTAGCGTGATAAGTCTTTCTATTTGCTCTTCGACCTGTTCAATAAATCCTGGTTCTGCATATTCCGGATTTGCAGGGTCGTCAAAAGATGTAAAATAGTCTTCATGGTGTGCCGTAAAACGCACACCATCCAGTCCAAGATCATGTGAAAATTCTGCTAACGCGACCCATTGTTCAATATTATCTTTCATCAATACTGAACCGATTGAAAGTTTATTGATACCTGCCTGTTGCATAAATTTCAAGTTACGCACGACCTTATCAAATCCTTTCTCGAGCCCTCTAGTATGCATGTAAGCGTCGTTCCCTACCCCATCTAAACCAACCGTAACCTGTGTGGGGTTTAATTCAGCAAGTCGTTTGGCATTACGCTTACCCATGGTTAATGCATTTGTATTGACTGCAAATCTCAGACCCAGGTTTTTAAGATGTCCAAGAATCTCAAATACGTCCTTACGAGTAAACATCTCACCGGATGCGTTTACTCCGACATATTCAACTCCAAAAGCTTTGAGACGAGAAAAAACAACGCCCCATTGTTCGCTTGTCAGTTCATTTGGATCCCTGTTCTGTTTCCAGAAATCACAAAAATGGCACTGCGAGTTACACTTTTTTGTTAAATAGACCGCAGCAATAGTTGGACGAAGCAGTTCAGATGCATAGCCACCTGTCAGAGGTGACAATAATGCACGTCCTGTTTCCAGTGAGAGCATTCTAAGTGAAGTCATTTAATAGGAAAGTATCATTATTTATGAATATCCTATCATTATGTTTTCAGTGTCCTATTTCAAGCATTTATTGCTATTCACCTAAAAAAAATTTAATTCAGGAAGGGGAATCGAAATCACGTATAATGAAGCTGTCTGTATTGGTTTTCAGATGTTAGAATCAGTGAAAACATACCGTACACCTGAAAGACGCTTACAATGAAATCACAAAAAAATGAATTACATAAAATAGGTCTTATTTATATTATCAAATTATGAGATTTATCTTTGATATCAATCACCCGGCACATGCCCACTTTTTTCGTTGTCCTATCAATATATTGAAGGATGAGGGTCATGAAATCATGGTCACAAGCAGGGATAAAGAAATGGCTGTACCATTGCTTGATGAGATGAACATTCAACACAAGACGATAAGCTCTCAAAATGGTAGTGGTATTTTATCATTAGGAAAAGAGTTATGGATGCGTGATAAGGCACTATATAAAGTAACAAGAACATTTAAACCTGATGTCCTTGCAGCCATAGGAGGAACATTTATCGCTCATGTTGGATGGTTCACACGCATACCGTCGCTTGTTTTTTACGATACAGAAAATGCCAGGTTACAAAACACAATAACCTACCCTTTTTCCCATAGAGTCATAGTCCCAAGATGTTACGAAAGCTGGGTTCCTAAAAATCATATCCGTTATGATGGTTATCACGAACTTTCCTACCTTCACCCAAACCGGTTTAATCCTGATATCGAAATAGCCAGAAAAAATGGTTATGACTCCAATCAAAATAATTTTTTTATTCGTACAGTCTCATGGCAGGCAAATCATGACATTATGGATTCTGGATGGAGTGAAACGCTATTAAGAAATATTGTTAGTTTTTTATCTAAAACAGGAAAAGTTCATATTTCTTCTGAAAGCAGATTACCTGAAGATCTACTGAGATATAAATACAATGGAAAAGTTAGCGAAGTTCATCACCTAATGGCGTTTTGCAGGATGTTTGTGGGTGAAAGTGCAACAATGGCTTCAGAATGTGCTGTACTTGGTATCCCCGCATTGTACATAGCAAATATAGGTAGAGGATATACGAACGAACAGGAAAAACGATATCAACTGGTTAAAAATCTACATACTTTTAACTGGGAAGATATACATTTAGCAATGAAAAAAATATTACATCACCCTAGAGAGTATTATTCAATTCAAAGGGTATTATTACTCCAGGAAACCATAGATGTTGCTCCATTTGTAGCTAAATTACTGGTCAACACTTGCCAAAAATGAATATAAAACCATGTGTGGAATAAGTGGCTTCTTTTCAAAAAGAACACTCAGTTATTCAGATGAATATGAGCGGCTACACAGAATGCGTGACGCCTTAAACCACAGAGGCCCAGACGATAATGGCATAGAGGTATACAGTGCTGCTGCATTTGTACATAACAGATTAGCCATCATAGATATAAAAGATGGTCATCAACCAATGGCCGATTTCACAAATAAGCTTCACGTAGTTTTTAATGGTGAAATTTATAATTTCAAACAATTAAAAAATGAACTGTCTGACTACCCATTTCATACCAATACAGATACCGAGGTTATACTGGCACTGTAT